>CAZJTZ010000011.1:0-104376 GCA_964549105.1 uncultured Nitrospirales bacterium | reverse complement strand
TTATTAGGTGATGGTAATGCACACCAAAATTTACAAAAGTATACTTCAGATGTTATTTTATCTGAAGACGATGTTAAGTTAGCCCAGAAGACATTAGAAGGAACACGACGGCTTTTTGAAAAAGGATTTGTGACTCAAACTGACCTTGAAACTGATGAATTGGTATTGAAACGAAAACAAGTCTCTCTGGAACAAGCAAACACAACTAAATCTCTCTTTATACGGTATGAATTTCCAAAACAGGCAGAAAAACTTGTAGCAGAATATATAGAAGCAGTGTGGAAACTTGTTAGACTTCAGAAAGTTGCGAGGTCGAGATTAGCGCAATCAGATGCAAATTTAAGTTCAGCAAAAGCACAATTTGCTCTTGAATCTCGTAAAAAAAGAGAAGTGGACGAACAGATAGAAAAATGCACAATTCGTGCAACAAAACCCGGTTTAGTTGTTTATGGTGGAAATGAAGACCGTTTCTTTATGCAAGAACAGATAAAGGAAGGAACAACTGTAAGAGAAAGACAAATTATTATTACTATCCCAAATACAAATATAATGCAAGTTCGCACAAAAATACATGAATCAAATATTAAAAGGGTTAAACAGGGACAAAAAGTAAAAATTCGTGTGGATGCCTTTCCAGAAGAGTTATTAACAGGTGCTGTAGAGAAGGTCAGCGTATTACCTAATGCCCAAAACCGCTGGATGAATCCAGACTTAAAGGTATATGACACATTTATAACTATTGAAGGAAACTATTCATGGCTAAAACCAGGCATGACAGCGCAGGCAGAAATTTTGGTTGCTAATATAGAAAATGTTTTATATGTTCCCTTACAAAGTGTGTTCAATGTTGACAACCAGCAAGTATGTTATGTCCAAAAAGGAAACAATATAGAAATGAGAGTAGTAAAAACAGGGGAATTTAACGATTCATTTGTTGAAATTAAAGAAGGACTAGAAGAGGGGGAAAAAGTCCTTTTGTATACCCCCGGTCAATCAATTTCAGCAAGAACAGGCAAAAATAGTGAAAATAAAAAGGGGAAAACTTGAAAGATTGTATTATAAAATTAGAGAGATTAAAGAAAAATTACAGAATGGGTCTCGTTGATATTCAGGCATTGAGAGGAATTGACCTGGAAATTAACGAAGGAGAGTTTATTTCTATTATGGGTCCTTCTGGCTGTGGAAAATCAACATTGTTAAATGTTTTGGGGTGTTTGGACAGGCCAACTGAGGGAAAATATTATCTGAACAAATATGATATTTCTGTTTTAGATGATGATACCCTTTCAGATATGAGGTGCAACTATCTTGGTTTTGTTTTTCAATCTTATAATCTTATTCCACAACTTTCAGTCGTAGAAAATATCGAAATTCCACTCTACTATCAAGGTGTTTCTCCCAATGAGAGCAGAAAAAGAGCCACGGAGATGGCTTCGCGAGTTGGATTGGGAGACCGATTATATCATAAACCTACCGAACTTTCTGGAGGTCAGCAACAGAGAGCAGGAATAGCCCGTGCCCTGGTAAACGACCCATTAGTTATCCTTGCAGATGAGCCAACCGGAAACCTCGATTCAAAGTCAGGGCAAGAAATTATGAACATATTCAGTGAATTACACAAACAGGGTAAAACTATAATTATGGTTACCCATGATGAACATATAGCAAAATATGGAGAGAGGATAGTTCGTTTAAAAGATGGGGTGATAGAAATAGATGAAAGTGTCCAAACAAAAATAAAGCAGGAGACGAATTGAATTTTATAACATGTTAAGTTTTTTATCAATATATCGTTGGGTAAGAGTTATTAAAATGGGCTTTAAAAGCCTGTGGCTGCATAGACTCCGTTCCCTATTAACAATGTTAGGTATTGTCTTTGGTGTAGCCTCTGTTATTGCAATGTTAGCCGTTGGTGAAGGAGCCAGTCAGGTAGCTCAAGAACAAATTCGTAAGTTAGGGAGCAAAAATATCATAGTTCAGAGCGTAAAACCGCCTATGGAACAGAAGGTCACAGCAGATAGAAGCAGGGCTATAGAATATGGAATTACCCGTGAAGATGCCACAAGAATTCGTTCTTCTATCCCCGATGTGGAAGTAGTTGTTCCAAATCGGATTATACGAGATGTAATCTGGAATACCCAATGGAGAATAGATGGGCAAATTATAGGAACGGTCAGTTGGTATCCAGAGATAAAGCAACTCAAAATTATAGAAGGACGATATTTTTCTGAATTAGAAGTGGGAACTGTCAAAAATGTATGCGTTCTGGCATTGAATACCATTGAAAAATTATTTCCGAATGGAAGTCCTGTCGGAAAAAGTGTTCGAATAGGTTCAGATTATTACCGGGTTATTGGCATTATAGAGGATGAAGGGAGTATGGGAAGTTTGCAACAGACGCAGAATCTTATGATGTCTACTCAATCCCCCAATATGCCGTCAGGGACGCCCCCAGGAAAAAATGGAAGTGGACCACCTAATAGACAGGGAAGAGGTAACGGAACTGGTAGAAAAGGACAGATGGGTAGTTCTCCTCAATATAAAATCTACATACCTATAACTGCCGCTCAAAAGAGGTTTGGAGAAACATTAGTCCGTAGAAGTGCAGGAACACTCGAGACAGAAAAGGTCGAATTCCATGAAATAATTGTTATGGTCGGTTCAGAAGATAGAGTCGAAGAAGTGGCAAGAATAATAGACGAAATTTTTCAAAGGTATCATAAACAAAAAGACTATGAACTGGTGGTTCCGTTAGAATTGTTAAGACAGGCAGAAAGGACAAAACAGATTTTCAACCTTGTTTTAGGGACTATTGCAAGCATTTCTCTGCTGGTCGGTGGAATAGGGATTATGAATATCATGTTAGCCACTGTTACAGAAAGAACACGAGAGATTGGAATTCGTCGAGCCTTAGGTGCACGCAAAAGGGATATTATTCTTCAATTTTTAATAGAAACCGTTATTCTCTCCGGGGTAGGTGGTCTTTTAGGAATAGGATTAGGTTTATTTATTCCATATCTAATCACTTACTTTGCTTCTATGCCAACTATAATTCGTCTGTGGAGCCCAATAATAGCCTTCGGTATCTCTGCTGGAATAGGGATTGTTTTTGGTATTTATCCTGCTCTTCGTGCCGCAAATATGGACCCGGTTGAAGCGCTTCGACATGAATAAAAAGTAGCATCTACATTCTTTTTCTAATATATAATTAATATTAATATAGATAAAACCAAAGAACAGTTTTAGAGAAAATGTTTATAGAAAATCTTGAAATAAGAGGCGCTAAAAGCCAGAGTGAAGTAAAAGAAGCTATGCAACTAATGGCAAGTGTTGCGACATTGGATTCTTTTGAGGCGAATGACTGGCTTAACTATATGGGTTCTCAATATCCAAACTTTCAGACGGAACATATTCGTATCGCTATTTATAAAGGAAAAATTGTTTCAACCTTACAGATTACGACCGATGTAATTCGCATAGGTGAAGCACGCCTAAAAATGGGTGGCATAGGTTGGGTATCCACCGCAGGACATTATAGAAATAAAGGTATTGCAAGTGCTGTCATTCAGAACGCAGTCCAATATATGACAGCAAATTCTTATCAGGTATCCATGCTTTTTGGAATTCCTAATTTTTATCATAGATTTGGATTTACTTCAACCTTACCTGAATATTATGCAAATATAACAACCCGTGAATTGTTAACTATCAAATCCATACCCCACAAAATACGAAAAGTAAAACCCGGGGATATCCTGTTATTGAGGAAGATTCATGATGACGATGATATTGATGTCTCTTGCTCCATTATACGAACCCAGGCACATTTTGCTGTCCGATGGAAGGAATGGAGTCGTGGAAAAGTTATCACTGATTTGAATGGAAAAATATTGGGATATTTTTTGCCCAAAATAAGTGATAAAAATACTCTGCTTATAGAAGAAATAGGTTCTACTAATATTGAAGTTTCAGATACTGTTCTATATGAAATTGGCAAGTTGGCAGAAAAAGAGAAGGTTGGCATGATACAAATTGCAGCGCCCCCATGCCATCTGTCAATCCGCACTTTAATAAAGCGTCGTTCTATACACGAAACACACTATAAGCGAGATGAAGGTGGTATGATGGCGATAATTAACGAGGAAGATACATTAGAGTGCATGACCCCTGAATGGGAGAAATTAATCCAACAAAAATCCTTAATTAATAAAGAAGATGAGGTAACTCTAATCATTTCTGGAACCCCATATTGTATCAATTTCCGTAATGGCTCGATTGGTATTATCAAAAAATTAGGTAAAAATAAAATTTCCATTGACAAAACTGATTTCGTGCGAGTTATTACAGGCTATCAATATATTGAAGATATTCTGAATAAAAAATGGTTTGCCCTTTCTTCTACCGCAAGAGAATTCCTACATGCAATATTTCCCAAAAGATACCCCTATGTCTGGCAAATGGACCGATTTTAATAAAGAATTTTTACACTCTGTTCGCTAAATTTAGAAAAAGGTATTAAGCATTAAAATAGATATAGATAATAAACCATTTCTGTCTATTGTCAGAATTTTTACTGTGAAAATTTCTGTCTTATCACATTAAGAGCACCACCTGCTTTATACCATTCTATCTGAGCATAGTTATAAGAATGATTTGCAAGGATTATTTCATTAGTTCCGTCTGTATGATGAAGAACAATGGATAGTGGCTTACCCGATTCAAAATTGTCCAGACCCATAATGTCAATGATGTCGTCTTCTCTAATCTTTTCATAATCATCAGGATTTTGAAAAGTCAACGCAAGTAACCCTTGCTTTTTTAAGTTAGATTCATGTATACGAGCAAAACTCTTTACAAGGATTGCCTTTACTCCAAGATAACGAGGCTCCATAGCCGCATGTTCTCGCGACGAACCTTCACCGTAATTCTCATCACCAACCACAATCGTCCCTATCCCTTGCTGCTTATAAAATCTTTGAACTGCTGAAACCGTATCATAATTCCCTGTTATCTGGTTTTTAACTGAGTTGGTTTTGCCATTAAACGCATTTGTAGCACCCATAAAACAATTATTTGAGATATTGTCAAGATGACCACGATATTTTAACCAGGGTCCCGCAGGCGATATATGGTCAGTAGTGCATTTACCTTTTATTTTTATAAGCAGACGCAACCCAATAAGATTTCCATTATTAGGTGGAAAAGGTTCTAACAATTGAAGCCTTTGAGAATCAGGAGAAACCATTACCTCTATATTTTCCGATTTCTCTGCAGGGGGAACATAACCCGGATTGGAGCAAATAAATCCATTTTCAGGAAATTCCTCTCCAACAGGTGGGTCTAACCTTACCTCATTCCCTTCTTCATTTATTAATTTGTCCGTAATAGGATTAAAAGTAATATCTCCGGAAAGGACAAAAGCAGTCACAATCTCTGGTGAAGCGACAAAGGCGTATGTCTTAGGATTGCCATCGTTCCTCTTCGCAAAATTTCGATTGAAGGAGGTTACAATGGTATTGGGTTCATCATCAGGACTGTAACGATGTCTTGACCATTGACCAATACAGGGTCCGCAGGCATTTGCAAGAACAACACCACCTATTTTCTCAAAATCACCTAAAATGCCGTCTCTTTCAATTGTTTCGCGAATCTGCTCTGAACCTGGTGTTATAATAAATTCCGATTTGGCTTTAAGTCGTTTGGACATTGCCTGTCTGGCAATAGATGCAGACCTGCTTAAATCTTCGTAAGATGAATTTGTGCATGAGCCAATCAATCCTACTTCCACCTTTGTAGGCAAGTGCTGAGACAAAGCCTTCTCTTTTAGTTCAGAGATAGGCGTAGCCAAATCAGGAGTAAAAGGTCCATTCACATAGGGCTCTAATGTAGATAAATCAATTTCTATCACCTTGTCAAAATATTTTTCAGGGTTAGATATAACTTCCATATCTGGCTGAAGTTCTTGCTTAATAGTTTCGTAAAGTTTAGCAACGGATTCTCTGCCTGTGTTTTTTAGGTAATTTTCCATTCGTTCATCATAAGGGAAAATAGAACAGGTAGCACCTACTTCTGCGCCCATATTGCATATCGTTGCTTTTCCAGTGCAGGAGATAGTCTTCGTTCCTGGCCCAAAATATTCGATTATATAATCTGTTCCACCTTTTACAGTCAATATGCCCGCCAATTTCAATATTACATCTTTAGGTGAAGCCCATCCCTTTAATTCACCTGTTAGTTTGACGCCCATGATTTTTGGAAATTTTAATTCCCATGGGAATCCAGCCATGACATCAACGGCGTCTGCACCGCCTACACCTACGGCTATCATTCCTAAACCACCTGCGTTTGGCGTATGCGAATCTGTTCCTATCATCATTGCGCCGGGAAATGCGTAATTTTCCAGAATGACCTGGTGAATAATCCCTGCTCCCGGTTTCCAGAAACCTATCCCATATTTTTGAGATACACTGAATAGAAAATCATAAACCTCTTTATTCGTATCTAATGCTTTGGTTAGGTCCTGCGAAGCACCGTTTTCCGCTAAAATTAAATGGTCACAATGGACTGTGGTAGGAACTGCTACCTTAGGTCTTCCTGCTTGCATAAATTGCAATAATGCCATCTGTGCTGTTGCATCTTGCATAGCAACACGGTCAGGACTAAACTCAATATATTCTTCACCTCTTTTAATCTCACGAATATTATCTTCGTCGTAAATATGGGTATACAGAATTTTTTCTGACAGAGTAAGAGGACGATGTAATCTCTCTCTAATTTTCTCTAATTTTTTGGGATAGTTATTAACCGTTTTTTCAATTAAATCAAAGTCAAACAACATAATACTGCCTCCATTTATAAGGGGTAGGATTTAATAAGGTGAATTATAAATAATTGGACTATTCCTTTGCTAATATATACACGACCTCTTCTGCTATCAGATTATTTAGGTGACGGACAATCCCCTTTGAATTTAATGCAATTTCTTTAACAATTTTTATATTCATATCATTACAAAGATGGTGGAAATCTTTTAGCGTAAAATAATGTCTATTCGGGGTTTCATACCAGGAATAAGGTAGATTTGGAGTAATGGGATAAGTCCCTTTCAATAAAATATTAGAACGGATTTTCCAATGTCCAAAATTTGGAAAACTCACAATTCCCTTTTTACCGATACGAAGCATCTCTTTCAAAACCAAATCAGGTCTTTTTATGACCTGTAAGGTCATGCTTAATATTACATAGTCAAAGCATTTATCTGGAAGTTCGGTAAGCCCTTCATCTATATCCGCCTGAATAACAGAGAGCCCGCATGAAATAGCACTTATAATATTCTTCTGATTAATCTCAATACCTAATCCATCTACTTTTTTTTCTCTATCTAAACGACATAATAAAGTCCCAGCACCACAGCCAAGGTCTAACACGCGTGATTGAGGTTCAATAAGATTTACAATAGAATCGAGGTCTATTCGAGAGCCAGAATAGATACTGTTGGGTATCACAGTTTGGGGTTCCACTTTTGCCTGTTCATTGTTTGCTATACATTTGGAACAGGGTCTATCGGGGTAATAGGTATGTTTGATAAATCCACTGACCAATTCAGACATAGCCTTATAATCAATTAGAAAAGAATCATGCCCATAAGAGGATTGAATGTTGCAATAACTTACCTTCTTTTTCTGTCGGGCAAGGGCATAAACTATTTCTCGCGATTTTTCTGGCGGATATAGCCAATCCGAAGAAAACGAGATAACCAGTGTTTTTCCTCGCACTTGGCTCATTGCTTCATCCAAATTTTTATATCCACGAGAAATGTCGAAATAATCAATTGCCTTTGTTATGTAGAGATAAGAATTTGCGTCAAAGCGATTGACAAACTTCTCTCCTTGATAATCCAGATAACTTTCAATTGAAAATTCTTTATTAACATCATAACGAAATTGATTTCCATTTTGAAGTTTTCTGCCAAATTTTCCCTTCATCGAATCATCTGAGAGGTAAGTGATATGTGCTAACATCCGAGCAACTGCTAATCCATTGGTAGGACCTGATGACGGATAATAACGACCATTGTCAAATTGAGGGTCAGAAAGAATTGCATGTCTACCTACTGCATGAAATGCTATCTGTTGCGCATCACTTATGGCTGGTGCAGAAATTACAACGATGGATTTTGTTTTATCAGAGTAATGGACACCCCATTCCAAGGCTTGCATACCACCCATTGAACCACCAATAACACATAGCCACTGAGGTATGCCTAAATGATTCATTAATTCTTGCTGGGCTCGAACCATATCTCCAATCGTTACAAAAGGAAAATCTGTTCCATAAGGTTGACCTGTTGCTGGGTTAATTGACAAAGGGCCTGTCGAACCCGAACAGCCTCCCAATGCGTTAGAACAAACAACAAAGTAATGATTTGTATCAAGTGCTTTACCGGGTCCTATTATTGGGTCCCACCAGCCGGGCTTTTTATCATCAGGGCTATGAAATCCTGCTGCATGAGCGTCACCAGATAAAGCATGACATACAAGGATAGCATTGTCCCTATCAGGGGATAACTCACCGTAAGTTTCATAAGCAATAGTGACAGGACCTAATTTTGCACCACTTTCCAGAGTGAGATATTCAGGAGCCTGGGCAAAGGTATAGTATTTTGTTTCAACTATTCCTACGCTTGTTGTTTCCATAATTCAATAGATTTGCTTCATGATTATTCTTGAGACTTGTCTAATGCTTGTTCTAAATCTTCAAGTATGTCCTCAATATCTTCTAATCCCACGGACAAACGAATAAAATCAGGTGTTACTCCTGCCGCCTTCTGTTCTTCGAGTGATAGTTGCTGATGTGTGGTTGAAGCAGGGTGGATAACCAGAGTTTTAGCGTCCAGAATATTCGCTAAATGAGAGATTAATTTTAAGTTATCAATAAACTTCTTTGCAGCAGGAAGGTCTCCTTTAATGCCAAAGCCTATTATAGCACCCTGTCCTCTGGGCATATACTTTTGAGCCCTATCATAATTGGAGTGAGAAGGTAAACCGGGATAATTTACCCAATTCACGGCTTTATGCTTTTCTAAAAATTGGGCTACTTTTAGCGAATTTTCGCAATGTCTGGGGACTCTCAAATGAATGGTTTCCAATCCTTGCAATAATAGGAACGCATTGAAAGGTGACAGGCAAGGACCCATATCGCGAAGAAGTGCTACCCTTGCCTTTGTTATGTAACTTATATTATTCAGAGGCTTGAATGTGTCATTAAACACCATACCGTGATAACTTGGGCAGGGCTCAGTAAATTCGGGAAATTTGCCATTATCCCAGTCAAATTTTCCACTGTCCACGATTACTCCACCTAACGATGTTCCGTGTCCACCAATAACTTTTGTTGCACTGTGAACAACAATGTCTGCTCCAAAATCAATAGGTTTAAACAGTATAGGTGAAGTAACAGTATTATCCACAATGAAAGGGATACCGTGTTCATGTGCAATTTTTGCAATGGCTTCAAAATCTACAATGTCATTGGCGGGATTTCCAATGGATTCTACATATAAAAATCTTGTCTTATCATCAATTCTTTTTCCAAAATTTTCAGCATTGTTGGCATCAACAAAGCGTGCCTCAATGCCTAATTCCGAAAAGGTATGTGCAAACAAAGTATATGTCCCGCCATACAGAGTGCTCGAAGAAACAAAGTTTTGTCCCACATGGGCTATATTCAATGCTGCTAATGTAATTGCAGAAGAACCGGAGGCAACGGCTAATGCCCCTACGCCTCCTTCCAATTCAGCCACTCTTTTTTCAAATACATCTACCGTTGGGTTCATAATCCTACTGTAAATGTTTCCAAATTCTTGAAGTGCAAACAATCGTGCTGCATGTTCGCTATCTTTAAATACATAAGAAGTAGTTTGATAAATAGGGACTGCTCTTGCCCCTGTGGTAGGGTCTGCAACCTGTCCTGCATGAAGAGCCAGTGTCCCCTGACGATATTGACGATTTGTCATAACTTTCCCTTTCTATTATTTTTAGATGTTTATTGCCCGTTAAAAAGTGAGGTAGATAAATATCTTTCACCAGAATCAGGAAGAATAACTACAATCGTCTTATCCTCATACTCTTCCTTATTTGCCAATCGTAAAGCAACTGCCATAGCCGCTCCTGAACTAATTCCCGCGATAATTCCCTCTTCCTTTGCAAGCCTTCTTGCTATTTCAAATGCTTCACCATCAGTTACTGTTTCTATTCGGTCTACTAAACTTAAATCAAGGGTATCAGGTTTGAAACCTGCTCCAATCCCCTGTATCTTGTGTGGACCGGCTGTTCCACCCGATAAAACAGGAGAACTTGCAGGTTCAACACCGACACTTTCAATCTTCTTTCCGCATACTTCTTTAATAAATTTACTTACGCCTGTAATTGTTCCTCCTGTACCAATACCTGCAACAAACACATCTATCATTCCATCTGTGTCATTCCAGATTTCAGGACCTGTGGTTCTAAAATGTATTGCAGGATTAGCAGGGTTTTTAAATTGCTGAGGTATGAAATAATTTGGATTTTCACTTGCCATTTGTTCTGCTTCAGCAATGGCACCTTTCATACCCTTATCTCCTGGAGTTAATATAATATTTGCTCCGAACGCTTTTAACATTCCTCTTCGTTCTAAACTCATAGTCTCTGGCATGGTCAAAATAAGGTTATACCCTCTGGCGGCTGCTACATAAGCAAGGGCTATCCCCGTGTTCCCTGAGGTCGGTTCTACAATTGTTCCACCGGGTTTTAGCAGACCTTTTTGTTCAGCGTCCCAAATCATGGCTGCACCCACCCGGCACTTGACAGAATAACTCGGATTCCGTCCTTCAACTTTAGCAAAGATTTTGCTTGTTCTTGCCCCTCTATTAAGCCTATTTATTTTTACAAGGGGTGTGTTTCCAATAGAATAACTGTTATCTGTAAATGCTCGCATATTAAAATCCTCCAATAGTTAAATTGATTTTTCTTTGATTAATATATAGTGAAAAAGAGAGAGGAAAAGCTTAACACATGAAGAGAGTACATCGGTGGGAAAGAATTGAAGATTCTTTTATATTACTATTGGAATAATCCATCTTATTAATTATTTCCGTGTTAGTTTGAAGCATGATTCTCTAATAATTTTAAGTTTAACATATTTACAATGTTAAACAAAAATATACTTATAAAATATTCCAAAAAAAATTTGCATTGGTGATTAATTTATGTTAGAATATATATCCAGTTGAAAATGTCAAAGGGGTTTATGAGTTAGTGATGTGCTACAAACTCTGTGATTCATTGGAACTTCTGACTAAAAAACAGAGGGGCGTTGAGAGCAGGGTTGAGGGTACAGGCTGATAGACTTCTGCGATAGAATTGTATGTTTTTAGGAGATGCACCTGTGAACATTTTTGTAGGAAATCTGCCGTATTCATCCAGCGAAGAACAATTAGAGGAGTTATTCGGGAGATACGGCAAAGTAGACTCTGTGCGAATCATATCTGATCGTGATACGCGTAGGTCTCGTGGCTTTGCTTTTGTAGAAATGCCTGATGAAAATGAGGCAAAATCAGCAATTGAAGCACTCAATGGTACCAATCTAGGTGGAAGAGATATCAAAGTGAACGAAGCCAGACCTAAGGAGGAATCTGCACCGCGCAGAAGCCGTAATCGCTATAGATAACTATTATTGAAAAAAAGTTTATATAAGACGATTATAAAAACATGCTCACTTTCAAGCGAAAGTGAGCATGTTGCTTTTTATAAGTGCAATAAATTAACTTTTACTTTCTTCGCCAGGTCTATATTCCCGCGTGATATGTTCTTTTAGGTCTTCAAACTCCCAATGCACCTGTCTTGTCTTTTGTTCTACGAATAAATATGCCTGGTCAGCAAAATGAGGGGAATTTTCGTCTTGTGTAGCACTTCCAAATTGATGAATGGCTTGTGAATGTACTTTTCCATCTTTATCCCAGGTTACCAACAATACATAAGAATCACCTGCTTGACCTTCTAAATATTTGCCTGTCCAATTTCCATACACACAGTAAAGCAAATCCGGACCTCCGCCTAATCCAAGATTCACCTTTCCTCTTACAAGTCTGTTTATCTCTTTCCACGGCACATCTACTTTTCCATGAACAGAATAAAGTAAATGTGCTTTATTTCTAAATATTTTAAATAAATCAGGAATAGGCCGGCCAAATATCTCTGCACGGACAACTGGTTCCATAGTTAAAATTGCTATGCCTGCTGCAAGATTATCAGGGTCTGCTTTTAAATCCCATCTTTTAACAAGTTCTAATGCCTGCCTTTCAATATCGTCTTCTGGCTGAAATTCTTCAATAATTTTTCTTACATATTTTGCTGCCATCGAATTTTTTGAGTAAGTCCAATCAAACTTATACTTATAAAATTCTTCCTCAGTTATGGACTCATCATCTCCTAATAACTCTAAAAGGCGTATTGCACGATTAGTCATAAAATCTGGTGGCTCAATCCTGAGGGTTGGTGAATAGTCGCCTGGTTTCGGGTTATCGTCTCCAATAGTTGTCTGGAATGGAGTGGAGTTGCAATTCTGGATAAATCCCGACACAGGATTTTTTACCTGCGGAAGTTTTTCAAAGGGTAAATATTCTGTCCACAATGTTTCTGAAGTGTCGCCAGGTAAAATTCCTTGCCAATCATATTTTTCTGAACGAATGGGTAAGAGAGCGTTATAGATATACCAAATATTTCCCTTGCAATCTGCATATCCAATGTTAAAAGAGGGGATACCACGAATCTTTACTGCTTGCTCAAATTCATCAATATTTGTTGCCTTATCCATACGATACCATTGTTCTACCTGTTTAATATTCCTATAACCTGCATATCGAATTGCATAAACACCGTGTGAACGACGAATGGCAGGTCCATATTCGCAAGATAAAATCTCACGCGGGATTTGAATAAGGTATTTACCAAATACCTTAACAGGGATTTGAACTACTTTTCGTTTAAACTCTTTCCACTGACCATCGAAACGATATTGATTCGGATTATCAGGGTTTATTGTTAACTCATACACATCTACTAAATCCGGCATATTGACAGTATGTGCCCATCCCAGATAAGCATTATGCCCATGAAGAATAACCGGAGAGCCAGGGAAAACACTCCCTGTAATGTTCCAACCTTCCTCACTCTTCAAACGAGCCTCATACCATGCTACGGGTCCTGTCCACGGCTGATGAGAATTGACATCTAAAAAGGTTGACCCATCCGCAGTACGTTTTGGACTTACCGCAAAAGTGTTTGAGCCAAGTGGCAAATTTTCCATAATTTCTTTGACTGGTGAAGGTTCATCATTCCTGCCTAACATTCTTGGTGTTTCAACCTTTGGTTTATGACGGGACTTAAAAAGAGGTTCAATATAACGATTTAGTCCAAAGAAAAGTGGCGATGATGATACAAAGCCTGCAACTACATCTTTTCCGGATACAGGAAATATATCCCAACATGTAACTTTATCCGGATGAAGTGCCGCATAATGATTCACTCCTTCTGCATACGCCTCACAAATTGCTCTTACTTCCGGAGATAGGTCCGATTCATATTGCTCGTTTATAATTTCACGAACACTTAGAAGTTCTAATATATAGTCAAGTACAAAGCCTTTGAAACCTTCTGTTTGTCCACTTTTACCTTTAACTAAAGTTAGCACTTCCAGTCCAGTTTTAAAGTCATCCTCACACTGAGCATACGCCAGACCGTAAGCCACATCTACATCCTTTTTACCATAAATATGAGGAACACCCCATTCATCTCGGTATATGGTCACATCATATTTACCCTGCGGAGGGATTAACTGTTCAAGTGGCGGTGGAATAGATGGCTTTATTCTTTCACAACTTAGTAAAATTGAAGAAATAAAAATGGTTGTTAATAAAATAAGAAGTAAACAAATTCTATTACCCATACACATCCTCCTAATATAAAAATTTAAACGATTAGACATTACTATGAAAGGGTAAGTTTCAAAAAGGAGAGAGAAGTGCTATAAAAAATCTTTATCTAATAGGAATAAATGGGAACCAAATAGAAAGTTTCTGCCGTGTAGATAGGAAAGCACCACTAAAATTAGCGTTAGTTATGATGGCTCCGTCAAGATTAGCATCTTTTAAGAAAGCGTTAGATAAATTTGCATAACTTAAATTAGCCTCTCTCAAATCTGCCTGCGATAAATTTGCCATAAATAAATTTGCTTCACTTAAATATGCTTGCCTAAAATTACATTTTGTTAAATCGGAACTCCTAAAATTAGCACGATACAAATTGCTGTTTGAGAAGTCAAATTGCTGCATAATTCGATTTGAAAAATCAACTTCATTTAATATGGCATGAGAAAAAATAGCACCGTCTAATGTGGCATCTATAAATTTTACCATTGTTAAATCTGCTTCATGAAAATTGGCGTCACGCAAGTCTGATTTGATAAACGAGGCACTGTGAAGATACGCCCTTTCGAAATTTGCCCGTCTCAGGTCCGTCTCACTAAGAATGCAATGACGCATATCACACATCCTAAAATTAATCCCTGCTAAATTTTTTTTAGAAAAGTTTAAACCACTTAAATCAGGAGAAATTGCAGGGTCTCTTGCCCTCCATTGATTCCATGTATTAACTCCTGCTTCTAATATATTTACATGTTCTTTATAAGCCATTACACTATTACCTAATAAAATAAAAACATAAATTTAGTTTATCATTATTAGTATAATAACAAATGTATACAGATTGTCAAAAATAATTACAGTTATAGAAATATCGGAAGTTTTTTACATCCAATAATAACACAATTTATGGGCTTAGTCTTGTTTATGTTACGAATTTCTATAAATTAGAAACTATTTTTCACAAATATAGACATGGCAAGGAGGAAAATTTTTAAGAATAATAGGAGAACGAGAACATTTATTATTAAATTTTTTTTGTAATTTCCCATAAAAAAATCTTTTTCCGGATGATATCCAGGGACTAAAGAAGTAGGCAAATGTCAAGAATTGTCCTTTGTCTCTAAGACATTCATAAGTTGCATCTAATAATTTATCTTGCAAATCATCTTCAAACCTGGTCCATGGTAAACCAGATATGATTACATCACAAGAATCGTAACCCGCTTCCTTTAAGTATTTCAATGTGTTTTCAGCAGAATCCTGAACTACATTTACATCAGGACATCTTTCTTTTGTGGCTTTTGCAAAAACAGGGTTAATCTCCATCGCTAAAAAATATGCATCTGGCTGTTTTTTTCTCTGGATACATTCTGTAAATACACCTGTGCCGGGCCCAAACTCTACTATAACCTTTGCCTCCTTCAAAGGTGCTAAATCTGTTATACAATCTGCTAAAACAGTGCTACTTGGGGCAATAGCACCTGTTGTTTTATTTGCTCTAAAAATCTCACCTGCAAAAGTCCAGAATGACATAATTTTATCCTTTTGTTTTTTATCATTTTATGGTATATTAAATTACAATTACAGATTATAATAGTTTTTAGCAAAAAATTGGTAATTTTGCTTTTAAGAAAATCCAGGTAATATAAAATTTCACTTGATTTGTTAGACATATTGTGTTAGTATTTATAAAGGAAAATAGTAACTATGAAAAGTAACATTTTAGAAAATTGTTTAGTGTTTGTGGTAATGTTTGCAATCGGGGTAGTCGGGGTGTTTCCATTAAACCAGAAAGATACTGATGTAAATAAAGACGGCAAGATAGATGTGTGTGAT
Source organism: uncultured Nitrospirales bacterium (assembly GCA_964549105.1). Taxonomy (GTDB): domain Bacteria; phylum Hydrogenedentota; class Hydrogenedentia; order Hydrogenedentales; family Hydrogenedentaceae; genus Hydrogenedens. The sequence goes on along the minus strand of CAZJTZ010000011.1, from coordinate 88,577 downwards.
GTCCAGCAGTTAATTAGTGCTATTATCTCGAATGACATTTCTTCATTACCTGATATAAATGATGATGGAACTGTGGATATTAAAGATTTGCAAATCCTTATAAAAAATGTTGGTAAAAACCAGAAAGCAATAGAAATAAGAACGGATGTTATCAACATTTCTTATAAAATTAACTATGATAATCAAACAATTAAAAGGCTTAAAGATTCATATACTAAATTCATACTAATAGATGAGAATAAACAGAAAGGCATAATAACTAAAATAAACAGCTTGAAAGATGGTACTAAAAAGGACAATTATGCCTTTAAACCTCGAGGGGCAAAATATATTGCCTATCACATTAGTTCCCAATCCCCGCCAATAATATAAACAATTTAATTCTTGCCCAATATTTATTAATTAATATGTAGTTTATTTAAAATAATGAACATATAGAATTAAAGGAGTTTGATATATGAAACAAAGAAAATTGAAAGTGATTATTTGGGTAATGGCATTAGTTGCGGTTCAACTGTGTGTTTTGCCCACAGCAAAAGCAGTTGAGCCTTGCCCATTGCCTTCCGACATTAATGCCATACTGGATTTACTCTGGCCTATGTTTGATACAAACGGGGACGGAGGTTTATCAGTGTCAGAATTATCTGTTATTTATTCTATACCAGCACAGTATTTTTCAATGGTTGATTCAAACCATGATGGGAAAGTTGACCGTCAGGAATTTCAACCACTCCTTTCGTTGATACAACTTTATTTGCCCAATGGAGTGTTATCACTCGTTGATACAAATGGGAATCAACTTATTGAGTTCCAGGAAGTCGCAAATTATGTGAGCGCTGAACAATTTCAGATGTTAGACCGAAACGGAAATGGTGTTATTGATTGCGACGATTTAGGCGCGGCTCCTGTCGAAGGAGAGACACAAGAAGGTGAACAAGAAGAGGGTGAAAATAGTGTTGAAGGAGAAAATACTCCCACAGAAACCGACCCTTGCAAATGGGTAGAACTGGCTATTAGTGGGTTTGGTGAATTAGACCAGGATGGAAATGGAGTAATTACGCGGGATGAATTAAACTTCCCAACAATTATGATTTATCCTCCAATCGTTGATTTTGACGCACTTTTTCAAGCCTTTGATTTAGATGGAAATGGTTCAATTACAATGTCTGAATTAGAGGCATGGAAGGATATGTGTGCAAATACTAACGAAAATGGTGAATGCCCATTGCCAATAGATGCGCGCTCTATTTTAAATGTGTTGTATCCGTATATAGATTTTGATGGCAATGGTATTATTACAAAAGATGAAGTTTTACTTATATATCCTGATGTAGAAGATATACTATCTCAATATAATTTAACATTAGACCAGATAATTATGATTTTAGATAGGAATCATGACAGCGGGATATCAATTGATGAGTTAATATTCATGATTGAACTTTCTGGGTATGATTTAGATAATATTTTGGGGATAATTGACCATAATGGCGATGGCATGATTAGTTATGAGGAAGTATCGGATTATGTGAGTGATGATATTTTTGCCTATCTGGATGTCAATGCTAATGGGTTAATAGATTGCAATGACTTGAATACAATAACAATACCACCTATTGATTGGGAAGGTGAGATTGATATTGACCCGTGCTGGATTGCACCAATAGTGCTCCAATACTTTGATTCCCTTGACCAAAATGGTGATGATAAAGTAACTTTAGATGAAATAACTGGACTTATTGGAACCGTTGGGACAAATTACACATTACCCATAGATTCTACAATGATTACAAATTTGTTCAGTGAATTTGATTTAGATTCAGATGGTGCAGTTACGAAAGAGGAGATACAGTCTGTAATTGATTCTTGTCCACAACTTCCTATCGAAGGTGAACTATTACCTATTGAAGGTGAAATTGATATTGACCCATGCTGGATTGCACCGATAGTGCTCCGATACTTCGATTCCCTTGACCAGAATGGTGATGGCAAGATAACTTTGGACGAGGTAACAGGTCCTGTGATTATGATTTATCCACTACCTATAGACCCTGCTATTATTCCAGAATTATTTGCTAAGTTTGATTTGAATTCAGATGGTGGAGTTACGAAAGAAGAAATACAAACTGTAATTGATTCTTGTCCACAACTTCCTATCGAAGGTGAGATTGAGCCTCCCAACCCATGCTTAATTGTGTCAATTGTGCTTCAATACTTTGATTTAATTGACCAAAATGGTGATGGGGAAGTAACCATAGACGAGATAACTGGACCCATCTCAACGGTTTATCCTTTACCTATTGACTCTACTATCATTACAGATTTGTTCAATGAGTTTGATTCAAATGCAGATGGTGCGATTACAAAAGAAGAAGTCGCATTAATAAGCCAGAATTGTCCACAGGTTCTTCCTATTGATGAAGGTGAACCTCCTTTACCAGAAGGAGAGATTGGAAACCTTCCTGACCTGTGGAACCCATGTTCACTTGCCCAATATGCTCTAGATCTGTTTGGAAATATTGACCAGAATGGAGACAATATTATTACTACAGACGAAATAATCATGCTTATCTCTTCAAGACTTGGAGTTTCGTCTGCTGAAAAGCCATGGTTAGTAAACATAATCAGCATGCTTGATTTAGATAATAATGGTAGTATTACATTAGAAGAGATTCAAGCAATCGTTGATAAATGTGCCGGACAAGAGCAAGGAAATGAAGAGCCTGGAAATAATGACGAAGGTGAAAATTTACCCAACTCATTAATTTTAGAACGTGGATTATCTGGAAATCACAGATATTTGCCAGGACAGACATTAACCTTGACTCTAATAATTAAAAATCCTGAAAATCTTACTGTGTCTGCGTTAGGATTAAAAGAAACACTCCCGACAGGGTGGGCATTACAATCTGTTGTGGAATCAGGTAATGCTGCTATGACTCCTGCTGAAGGTAGTACCGGGACTCTTGAATTTGCATGGATAGATATACCATCTTTTCCAGTAAAAGTTGTTTACACGGTGTTAGTGCCAAACGATGCCGACGGTCCAGCCGCATTTAGCGGACAGGTCCTGTATAGAACTGTGGAGAGTGAAGAATTAACTTCTCCGATATGTGAGACAGTTCTGTTAAAAGGTTGGTCTTCCGATAGGGCACACTCTGCAGATTCCAATCGCGATTGGACAATTTCTTTAAGCGAGGTATTGAGAATTATCCAGATATTCAATTATGGTCAATATGGTTGTGATGAATCGTCTGAAGATGGATATGGACCCGGTGCCGATAAACCAAGAAATTGTAAACCTCACGCTGCGGATTATCGTATCCAGGATTGGAAGATTGACCTATCCGAATTACTGCGGATGATTCAATTATACAATGCTCCCGCCAGGGCTTATATCCTGCAAGAAGGTACTGAAGATGGCTTTGCGCCTCTAATAAATTGATATTACTAAATAGTAATTAATTGATGAGGGGAGATAAGGAAAAATTTAATCCTTATCTCCTCTTATTTCTTAATAACGAGATTTTTAAGAATAGATGTTTCAGGAGGTAATATCTCTTTTGATAAATAGATACCGAATATACCACCAGAAGAAAAAATATAGTTAGATACTTCCTGTATTGATAATTCCCCTGATAAAAATAAACCGTCTTTTTTAATATATGTTCGCAAAATTCTTTCTAATATAATAGGTGTAAAGCCAGAGGAATAGCAGGTAAAAAAAACGAAAAGAGGCGAATAATCACATATACTCATTAAATCTTCAAATAGTGTTGGGATGTGATGTTCCAGTTTCCACACCTCATTTTTAAGTCCCCTTCCAAATGATGGTGGGTCTAGAATAAATCCTTTATATCCTCTGCCTCTTTTCTTTTCTCTTCCAACAAACTTTCTTACATCTTCAACCATCCAGCGGGCAGAGTGTTCATCCAGATTATTCAATGCCATATTCATCTTTGCCAATTCAACCATACCCTTTGCAGAGTCTACATGGCAAACTTCAAATCCTTTTTTCACACATGCAACCGTAGATAATCCTGTATAGGCAAAAAGGTTAAGTACTTGGATATTGCTTGGGTCATTAGTATTCAAATTTAACAATAGATTCCATAATTGTAAGTGCTCTGGGAAAAAACCAATATGTCCAAATCCTGTAAGTTTTGCATAAGCCTTAAAATTCCCAATAGACACAGGAAATTGTTGGGGAATAAGGTTCTGATACTCCCAGTGACCACCACCTTCATCTGAACGGACATAGACTGCATCAATATCTCTTTCCCATAATTCGGGTATACTTTTAGGATAGCACGCTTCTGGTGCAGGTCGTATAATTCTATATGGTCCTATTTGTTCTAATTTGACTCGCTCACCGGAATCAATTAATTGATAGGAGTCCTTATTGATTAAGTGTTCATATATCTTTATTGAATTCATAATATAATGCAATTAAAAAAATTAATACTTGAAAATAAAAATGTAATATATTATACTAATTTAGGGATTAGGGAATGGAAAAAGTTAAATAAGGAGCAGAGTTATGAAGAAGTATGTTGTTGTGGTAGTTATCATTCTCATTATTTTAGCGTTAGCGTTTCCAATTGTTAATCTGATTGTAGGTCCCCCAGTTGGGACTACGATTACTGACCGGCAAGTGGAAGACCCTACTTTTGCAAAGGTCCTTCCTATTCTTGAAAAGAAATGTGTTAATTGCCATACAACAGAGTATAAACTTCCTTTCTATGCTAATTTTCCTATTGCTAAAGGAATGATAGAAGCCGATATTAAGTTGGGTTTGTTCTATATGAATATGGTAAAAGAATTATTTCCGGGCGAGAATAAACCACCTACAGAAGTGGCATTAGCAAAGATTGAATTTACTACTTTAATGAATGAGATGCCACCTTTGAAATATACAGCCCTCCATTGGGATAGCATGCTTTCAAAAGAAGACCAGAACTTAATTCTGAGTTGGGTGAAAACTATACGAGCAAAGAATTATTCTACGCCTGGTATTCCTGATACCTTAAAAGAAGAGGTTGTTCAACCTTTACCACAGAAAGTAGATATTGATGAGAAGAAAGTCCAGTTGGGCGAAAAACTTTTTCATGATAAGAGATTATCAAAAGATAACACTTTAGCGTGTGATAGTTGTCATGAACTTACAACAGGTGGGGTAGACCGTAAACAGTTTTCTGTTGGTGTAGGCGGTGCAGTTGGTGGAATAAATGCCCCTACTGTATATAACGCACTATTTAATTTCGTACAGTTCTGGGATGGTAGAGCCGCAAATTTAGAAGAACAAGCAGATGGTCCTGTTAATAACCCAATTGAGATGGCTTCCAACTGGGAAGAAGTAACATCAAAATTAACACAGGATACAGAATTCACTCAGGCGTTTCAGGCTGTTTATCCTTCTGGATATAATAAGGATAATTTTACTAATGCCATTGCAGAATTTGAACGGACACTTATAACTCCCAATTCTCGTTTCGACCAATTTCTATTAGGTAAAGCAGACGCTTTAACACAAGAGGAGAAAGACGGGTATACCTTATTCAAAAAATATCGTTGTGCAACCTGCCATGTTGGTAAGGCAATGGGTGGACAGTCTTATGAAAAGATGGGGTTAAAGGCTGACTACTTTAAAGATAGAGGTAGTAAAATTACCGATTCAGATATGGGGCGGTTCAATGTAACCAAAAATGAAGAAGACAAACATAAATTTAAAGTGCCCCTCCTTCGCAACATCGCAGTTACACAACCCTATCTGCACGATGGCTCGACAGACGATTTGCAGAAAGTAGTTAATATTATGTTGAAGTATCAAATCGGAAAACAAATTCCAAAGACAGAAGAAGAAAAAATTACAAAATTTTTGAAAACTCTAACAGGCGAATATCAGGGAAAACTTCTGCAATAGGCACATAGAACATAGATGTAAAATATGGTCTACATAAAAGAATGTATACTAGTTTACTGTTCTTAGTCAAAGTATCAGAGAAAATCACATTACCACTTGTTTGAAAAGAGTCTATTTACAACAAGAAAAAGTGTATTAAATAAAAAAATATGTTTGTGACAGCAAGAGGTTTAAAGATTTCTCGCTTTGCTCGAAATGACAAAGAGGAATTCCTATTAGGGATATCATAATAAAACTCTCCCCATTTGTTAGAAGGGGAGAGTTTTTTATCTCCTCGTATTTAAACTGCAAAGGGGATTTTGGTGTTTAATTTTAAGTTATGTAATGTTTTATTTAGAATATATGTATATTCAACATAATTGTATTTTGTAGGGGTTATCTAAAAAGTCCTTTTTTAAAATATTGCATAAAATATCAGTGTCTTTTTATGTTGATATATGATTACTTGCATTCTTATTTATTTGTTTTTAAATCACTAAAATTGGCTCGAATAGAGTTTTTGGACAGCCCCAGTTTTTTTCGATTTCCTTTTATAACTGTATTCAAGAATATTTTCTATATAAAACTATGTCAAGGTTTGTAGGGTATAGCATATAGGATGTTGTTATACCTCTTAAAACTTTACCTGAGTGGCAACTCCCCTTTAAAAACCAAATTGAACAGGGGAGACTACTGTCAGTAAGTTTCTGTAGGGTATCGTGGGCATTTTGCCCGCGAAAAGGCATTAGCCATGTCTCTGACTGGTGAAGTATTGCGTGCATATATCCAATTTTGTAGTTTTTTTAAGAGCATGGACGTTTGTGGTACCCTTTAAAAATCACTTACAAGTTGCCTTCTTATACAGACAATACTATTTTCCATTGTTACCTTGCTAAAAAGGTAATAAAAAGAAGGTGTATGGCTATACGCCCCTACAAAATTCCTTTGAATATTTACCTTCTGTGTTCGATGTTTTTTTGCGGGCAAGATGTTTATGTTTCCCTACAACCCCCATACATGGTTTATCCAGAATATATTCTCGAATGCAATTTATTCAGCATAGGAGAAGAATAAAAACTCTCCCCCTTCCGCAAAGGAGGGAGAGTTTATTCATACCCACTTCTTTAAAAAAATAAATTAAAAGCTTTACTATTCTTCTATATTAAATTGTTGTAATAACTAAAAAACATTTTTCAGATTTCTCTACATATTACTTAATTTGTAGAAAATTAGAGGTTAATCTCCCACATCTATAGCAATAAATAAAAAACATATAATCGTATTTTTTATCTGTTTCTTTTATTGCCTAACTTGCATGTTGTTTCTTAATATAATAAGCAGAAGTAAATGCTATGATACCCGCAAGTAAAATAAATAAGCCGATAGAACTTGCTGGTAGTTGATTTGCAACAGTTACATGGAACTCATGAGTTACAATTGCTTTTTCTTGTCCATTATCATACTCACATATATAAACGCCAGAATCTTCAATTTGTGCATTGGGAATCCACAACGACCTACAATGAGTATTTAACCCTCTTTCCTCTAAATTGTCATTTGCCTTTGACCAGGTAAACAGAGAATCTACGGCTACTGGCTCTGGAACTCTCAAACAAATATCTGAACCTACTTTAAATATACCACCTAAGGACGAGGAAGACTGACACTGCTCACAATCCGAACCCGGATATACAGAAGGATTTAGTGCAGCATTAATATATGCTTGTTTCTTGTCTTCAAAACTCATTCCCTCTTTAACAAAATATTGATATTCCTTTTTATTACTCCAACCGTCGCCATCTGCGTCGCCATCAGGTCCAAAATATTGAGGTAAAATTTGATAGTCAGTTGGGTTTATGATATTTACACGAATATTAAGGCTTGGGTCTATTGCTTGAGCCGCTATGGAAAGAACCAGAGGAATCATTTTTGAATTTGCATCTCCCAAAGTCATAAACCCTGCTAGTATCTGGGGCAAACCGTAAAAAACAGTATAAATTATTCCAGTTTCTCCGCCACAGTCTGCAATCATCTTTTGTATATTATGGTCGTATGTATCTAATGCAATTTGATGACTAACTCCTCCACTGGCAGTAAAATCAATGTCTGGATTATTGTAGCATTCAGTAATAAGTAAAAATTCTAAAGAATCCAGCATACCGTTTCCTGAAATAACAACCTCTGGCTCAATAGCAATTTGTCCACCATTTATATCACATACTTCTGGACTGAATGATAAACCTGCTGCCTCTTCTCCTAATAGAACATAATAAGCACTTAAATTTTCATGTAAATACCACATCCCTGCTATAATTTCCTGGTCAGGTTGTTTCACAAAATCATGGTATTCCCAGTTTACACCATTATACCAGAAATCACCATTACCCTCATGATTGCCTGTCCCAGGCCCACCTAACAATTTACCAGTAGTATCTGTTATAGAATCATTATCAACTACGCCAAAGGTAATCTGCCCATCAGCAGCACCTTCCATATTAACCGTAACCTGATAATTTTTATCATCAATATTTTGCACTGATACAATAGAAAGTGGATTGGACAAACTATCTTTTGCCTGAAAATCACTCACATCTACATTCATAACAGGTTCACTAAAAGTTACCTGATATACAGCACTGTTTGAGTTAGAGGAAACAAGATTTATTCTGTAAACCTTTGGGTAATCTAACCAGAGATTAAGAAATTCAGACATACATCTCTGAGCTACTATTTTGTAACCGTCTGGTGATAAATGAATATCTCCATCAAATAAGGCTATCGGATTAACTAATTGACATGGGTCGCCACCAGGGAAAGGGTCATAATCTGGATAACCGCCGGGATAAGGAACTTGATGGGGTGGCAAATCAACTGTGCCAAAATGATATTGCATTAATCCAAAATTGTGAACATAATACACACGGTCTTTACTATCTGCAATAGCCTTCTTAGCCTGTTCAAAACGAACAAAAGCATTTTGCTGCTCACAAACATCACACCAGTCATCCCGTTCTCTCCCCGTAAAAGTATAACTACATAAGGCTACTCTTATGTCAGGTCTAACAGAAAGAATTAAATCCACAATCCCTTCAACATCGCCGATTATGTTATTAAATAAAGCCGTTTCATCTGCAGGATTATTAAGCATGTCACATTTCCATCTTGAAAATCCTGGCACTCCACGCAAAAAATCATTCCCCCCGATAGTCATTACTACCATGTCAATTGTAGGATATTTTTGTAAATCTTCTACAATATTTTGGTTATAATTATATTCATCAGGGTAAAACTCATAAGCACGCGCACCCATAATAGCCGTTCTATTGCCCACTTCTCTAATGTTCTCCAAACCCGGGGTTTCCAAAAAAATCCCTTTGAAAGTTCTAAGAGCCCACATAAAACCCGTCCAACTATCACCTACCAATAACACACGCGGGACCTCTTCCTGTGCCAAAGCAGGAAAACTGTTAAGTAAAATCAATCCTAACAAACATATACACAAAAAATAATTAAAAACTCTGGACCTCATTTCCTATCTCCTTAATAATTAATAAATAGCATTGAAATAAAAAAATCAATTAAACCTATTCAATTATATAATAACTAAATATAAAAGTCAATTAAAAGTTTAAGTAAGTTCACTTTTTAAAATATTAGGAATATTGGGAATATAAGAACATAAAAATATAAAAATATAAAAATATAAAAATATAAGAAAGTATAAAGTATATTATAAATATTAAGGTAAAAATCTTATTTGACATTCAAAAAAAGTCATGCTATAATTTAATAGAATTTGTTAATAAATTCACAATTATACTTACCTGTAAGTAAATAAATTTGTTCATAATTTTATAAATAAAGAAATTAAAATGGTTTCAGAAAAAACGGTTGAAAGATTAAGTCTATATAGACGAGTATTGCAACAATTATGGGTTGAGGGAAAAGAAACTATTATGTCTTACGATCTTGCAGGTCTACTACATGTAACACCTGCGCAAGTTAGAAGGGACTTTATGCAATTGGGATATTCAGGCGTCCCTAATAGTGGGTATAAAATTCGTCCTTTACTCGAAAGTATCGCAAATTTTTTAGATTCACCTTCATCTCAAAGTGCTGTTTTAGTAGGGGTGGGGCATTTAGGGCTTGCTCTATTAGCAAATTTTGCAGGTCGTTGGAGACAATTATCTATTCGCGCCGCTTTCGATAAAGACCCAAACAAAATAGGGCAAACATACCACGGTTGTAAATGTTATGCTATGTCAGAATTAAAAAAAATTATAGATGAAACAAAGAGTATTGTAGGTATTATTGCCATTCCGGGAGATGGTGCTCAAAATGTCTGTAACCAGTTAGTTCAGTCAGGTATTCGGGGATTACTGAACTTTTCACCTTTGCGTGTTAAATCGCCTGATTATGTGTTTGTGGAACATGTGGACCTCTCTGCTACATTTGAGAAAGTAGCATTTTTTGCAAGAAAAATGAAATATTATGAACAGGAAAAAAATAAGAAAACAGAAAGCGGACTCATTGAAGATGAAAATGAGACGCTAACAACTAATCAATAATATAACTCTATTTTATAGGAGAAACTGTATGAATGAAGAAGCAAAGCATGTGTGCGAGGAAGAAGCAACGGAAGAAGAGTTGCTTGCTCGTCTTGACGAGGTGATTGCAGAGTATCGAGACAAACCCGGTGCACTTATACCCATTTTACAAATTGCACAAGCCATGTTTAGCTATTTGCCTGAGTCTGCTCTTAAAAAGATTAGTTTGGGTCTCAACAAACCCTATAGTGAGGTTGCTGGTGTTGTATCTTTTTATTCCTTCTTTTCAACGCAACCCCGTGGTAAGCATACAATTCGTGTTTGTTTAGGGACGGCTTGCTATGTGCGAGGTGGTAAGCAAGTCCTTACTGCAATTAAAGACAAGTTAAAGATTGATGTCGGCGAGACGACACAGGACCGTATGTTCTCTTTAGATGTGGCTCGCTGTTTCGGTGCATGTGGGCTTGCCCCTGCTGTTATGATAGATAATGAAGTGCATCAACGAGTAAAACCTGCAAAGATACAAAGTCTTCTTGACCAATATATAGATAGAAATATAGAGCAAAAAACAACTAAATAATAAGGAGAAATCCTATGGCAGAGATTATTCGTTCTCCCGAAGACCTAAATGCTTTGCGAGAAAAAGCACGAGAAGCCATTGACCTTCGTAGTTCAGAAAAAGATTGGGTAATTACAGTACACATGGGTACATGTGGCATTGCAGCAGGTGCAAGAGATGTATTAAAAAATCTCGTTGCTGAGCTTTCTTCACAAGGGATAACAAATGTTACCGTTCGACAGTCAGGTTGTGCAGGTCTTTGTGACCGCGAGCCGATGATTACAATTGTTCAGAAATCCTCAGGGGACGAATACCGATATGGAAAGTTGAGTATTGAAAAAATAAAAGTCATTGTCCAACAACATATCCTGTCAGGGAAACCTGTTATGGAATACTTAATATCAGAATAAGATTCTATTTCTTTTGCATAAATAGAATTTATAGAGAAATTATGAACGAATGACAAAACTTATTGAAAAATACAGTATTTTTACAAAAACTACAATATGGGTGTTAATAATATTAATTCTCTTTTCATATAATACTTTTTCTGAAATATTGGAGTGGGATACTGTATATCCAGAGGACACTGGAGAACCTCTTGTTAACCCGGATATGGGTTGGGTATTGCATTTTTACGATAATTCTCCCAATGCTTATGGCACAAGATTAGAACCTTCGGATACGATAGATGATTTTCCCGGTCTCTCAGTCATTTATTTAAGAATTGCATGGTCATTCTTAGAACCTGAAGAGGGTCAGTTTAATTGGTCTGTTTTAGATACACCTGCCCAGAGATGGATTGCTAAGGGTAAACGAATTGCTCTGCGAATTACTTGCAGCGAGACGCCTGTTTCCTGGGCAACTCCTCAATGGGTTAATAACGCAGGTGCTAAAGGATACTTTTTTGAGCCTTCACAGGGAATCAAAGAGAATGGGACATATTGGGAACCTGATTTTAATGACCCTGTATTTTTAGAAAAGTTAGACCATTTTTTAGAGGCACTTGCAAGAAGATATGATGGAAATCCGAGCATTGATTTTATTGATATAGGTTCTTTAGGAGTATGGGGAGAAGGACATACCTGGCACTCTACCCAAAAACCCATTTCAATAGAAACAATTAAAAAGCATATAGATTTACACCTAAAACACTTTAAAAATACTATAATCGCCTTGAACGACGACTTAATAACCAATGGGCAGAAAATTACTGAACTTAAACCAGAACAACAAGGGATACTCAATTACGCTAAAGAAAAAGGATTGACCCTTCGCGATGATAGCATTCTTGTGCAAGGCGGGGAAAATGTATATTTAAGTGCAAGACTTGCCCAGGAGTTTTGGAAGAATAAGCCTGTGATTTTAGAAAGCGAACATTACGGTCCATCAAAAGACAGAGGACACTGGCAAGATGGTAGTAAATATTTGCAAGCAGTTGAAGATTATCATGCAAGTTATGTGTCCATACATTGGTGGCCCAGAGAATTTCTTCAAGAGAATAAAGGATTGATTAACAAAATTAATATTAGATTAGGCTATCGGCTTATACCTACTAAAATAGAATGGCAAAAAATCGCCAAAATTTCAGATAAAAAATGGGAAATAAACTATACATGGGCTAATAAAGGTGTGGCTCCATGCTATCAGGATGCTTATCCTATAATTACATGGAGAGATGAAAAAGGAGGAATAGTCGCCGTTTTCACTGATGAAGATTTTAATGTCAAGCAGTTACCTATTGGGCTTCCAGATGAAGTGAAACCCATAGAACGGAAAGTATCTTTCTTGCTTCCATTTTTATTAAAAGAAGGGGCATATACCGTTTCAATTTCAGTCGGTTCTCAAATAGGAACCCCCGAGATACACTTGCCTTTGACTAATAATGATGGTGCTAAAAGATACACAATAGGGCAGGTCAAAGTTGTACCCTAATGAAATTTGAAAATGTATAGAAAAACTTCAGAAACGAAGAAAATAAATAGTTATAGAAAGGAGATAACTATATGAGTCCATTTCGAAGTCATGTGCTAATCTGTGCAGGTGCAGGTTGCGTTGCATCCGGTTCCATGGAAGTAAGTTCTGCCTTTTCAGAAGCACTTACTAAACATGGATTAAATGACGAGATTAAAATTGTTCATACAGGTTGTTTAGGTCCCTGTGCAATCGGCCCTGTGGTAGTGATTTATCCTGATGCTATTTTCTATCAGGGAATAAAGCCATCGGATGCCGAAGACATCGTTGTCGAACACTTATTAAAGGGTCGTGTGGTAACTCGGTTAAACTTTAAATCTACCACAACCTCACAAATTTTACCTACATTGCAGGAGATAGGTTTCTTTAAACAACAAACCAAGATTGTCTTACGAAATTGTGGTACCATAGACCCGACAAAAATAGAGGAGTATATTGCAAGAGATGGGTATCAGGCATTAGCAAAAGTATTAACACAAATGAAACCTGAACAAGTCATAGACGAAGTTAAAAAATCTGGACTTCGCGGAAGAGGAGGTGCAGGTTTTCCAACGGGATTGAAATGGGAATTAACAAAGAAAGCCACCGGTGATAAGAAATATGTGCTTTGTAATGCGGACGAAGGTGACCCGGGCGCATTTATGGATAGAAGTGTATTAGAAGGAGACCCACATAGTGTTATTGAGGCTATGATTATTGCCGGTTATGCAATCGGTTCTGACCAGGGATATGTCTATGTGCGAGCAGAATATCCATTAGCAGTAAAGAGACTAAATATTGCCATTGAACAGGCAAGAGAATTAGGTTTATTAGGTAAAAACATAATGGGTAGTGGGTTTAACTTTGATCTGGAAATCAGAATGGGTTCTGGTGCTTTCGTATGTGGTGAAGAGACGGCATTGATGCGTTCTATCGAAGGCAAACGCGGTGAACCCAGACCCCGTCCACCTTTCCCTGCGAATAAAGGCTTATGGGAAAAACCCAGTTTGTTGAATAATGTCGAAACCTATGCAAATATTCCTATAATTATATTGAAGGGTGCAAGTTGGTTTGCCTCTATGGGGACACCTAAAAGTAAAGGGACAAAAGTTTTTGCCTTAGCAGGAACAGTGAATAATACAGGATTAGTAGAAGTTCCCGTAGGAACACCATTAGGTGAAATTATTTATGATATTGGCGGCGGTGTTCCCCGGGGAAAACAATTTAAAGCAGCACAAATCGGTGGTCCTTCAGGGGGTTGTATTCCCAGACAACACTTAAATGTTCCTGTTGACTATGAATCTTTACAAGAATTAGGTGCTATCATGGGTTCCGGCGGTCTTATTGTTATGGACGAAGATACTTGTATGGTGGATATGGCTCGTTTCTTCCTTGATTTTGTCCAGGACGAATCCTGCGGAAAATGTGTTCCATGTCGGGTTGGGACAAAGAGAATGTTGGAGATTGTAACACGGATTTGCGAAGGCAGGGGAGAAGAAGGGGATATTGAAAAATTAATTGAATTAGGTCAACAGATAAAAGATACAGCCCTTTGTGGATTGGGACAAACAGCACCGAACCCGGTTCTTTCTGCGATTCGCCATTTTCGCGACGAATTTGAAATACATATTCGCGAACGAAAATGTCCTGCAGGTGTTTGCCCTTCATTAGTTCGTGCTCCTTGTATGAGTGCCTGTCCTGCGAATGTATATATACCCGGTTTTGTATCCCTGGTGGCAGAAAAACGATATGCAGAAGCATTACGGGTTCATCGAGACCAAAATCCATTTGCATCCGTCTGTGCTCGTGTATGCTTCCATACCTGTGAAGAAAAGTGCAGAAGAGCCACTCTGGATGAAGCCGTTTCAATACGCGGTCTAAAACGCTTTATGGTAGAGCAGGAAGTAACTATCCAATTGCCAGAAATTAGAGAAAATGAAGAAAATGCCCGTAAAAAAGTCGCTATTATTGGAGCAGGACCCGCAGGCTTAACCTGTGCCTATTTTCTTGCTCGTTTGGGATATCAACCACGCGTTCTTGAATCAGCCCCCAGACCTGGTGGCATGCTTGTCCAGACAATTCCAGCCTATCGTTTACCCCGTGAAGAATTAGCACGCGAAATCCGTATGATAGAGAGAATGGGAGTTGTTATCGAAACAGAAAAGGCATTGGGAAGTGATTATACATTACAAAGTTTGCGTGATGATGGTTACGAAGCTATTTTTCTCGGTATTGGAGCACCCATGGGACAGAAATTAAGAGTTAATGGCGAGGATGCAGAAGGTGTTGTAGAAGCAATTGATTTCTTACGCGAATACAATCTCCGTGGTTCTGTTCCAGTAGGAAAGAAAGTCGTGGTTATCGGTGGAGGTAACGCCGCTATTGATGCCGCAAGGACGGCTATTCGTCTTGGTGCGAAAAAGGTTACTGTTTTATATCGTAGAACAAGGGAAGAGATGCCGGCTTACAAAGAAGAAATTGAAGAGGCAGTAAATGAAGGAGTTGTCTTAAAAATGTTAGTTTCGCCTCTGGAAATTCTTACTGAAAATGGAAAAGTATCAGGTGTGAAATGCCAACACATGTGGTTAGGTGAATACGACCGTTCTGGGCGACGGAGACCCGAGGCAAAAGCGGGAGAAGAACCCTTTGTAGAAGAAGCCGACCAGGTTATTGCAGCGATCGGTCAATCTGTAGACTTAAAACGCTACCTAAATGGTCTTAATGTTAAGCTTACGCCTACTGGTTTCCTATGGGTTGACACATTATACAATCAAACGACAGAAGAATGGTTATTCGCCGGTGGCGATATTAGTTCAGGACCTGCTTCCGTAGCAGAAGCCATTGGTGCAGGAGAAAGAGCCGCCGTAGGTATAGATAAATATCTTACAGGTGAAGAACACGCATTCTGGAGAGAACCTTATATGGTAGACACAGATTTTGACCCCGAATCCGACCCGGTAGATTTACCAAGAGCACAAATGAGACTACTTCCTATCGAAAAAAGAATCCACAACTTTAGTGAAGTGGAGATCCCTTACACGGAAACGGTTGCAATAAGAGAAGCACGTCGTTGCTTACGGTGTGATTATCGGGAAACAAAAGTGAGTTTAAACGCACAAAAATAGAATATAGGAGAACCAACTATGCCAAAAGTAACAATAGATGGAATTTCTACAGAAGTTCCCGATGGAACAACAATTCTACAAGCAGCAAAACAAGCAGGGGTAAAAATCCCGACCCTTTGTTACCTTCAAGATGTTCAAGCAATTGGTGCTTGTCGTGTTTGTATTGTGGAAGTAGAGGGAGCAAAAACCCTTGTAGCATCCTGTGTAGCACCTGTTGCAGATGGAATGAAAGTTCACACCAATTCCAAAAGGGCACGGGAAGCAAGAAAGATGGTTGTGGAACTTTTACTTTCCGACCATGATGGCGATTGTCAACTTTGTGTTAGAAATGAGGATTGTGAACTACAAGCCCTTGCCCGAACGCTGGGTGTTAAGGAAATACACTATTCAGGAGAAAAAAGTAGAAGAATTATTGATGATACAACTCCTGCTCTTGTTCGAGATACCTCAAAATGTGTCCTGTGTCGTCGTTGTGTTACCGTTTGTAATGATGTCCAGGGTGTTGGAGGGCTTTTCCCCCAAAATCGTGGTTTTGAAACAGTTATTGGCCCCGCTTTTTGTAGTGAATTGGATGATATCGTATGTGTCCAATGTGGGCAATGTGGTGCTGTTTGTCCTGTAGGGGCTATTGTTGAAAAAGACCAGATTCCAGATGTCCTTTCTGCTCTGGATGACCCGACAAAAACGGTGGTTGTTCAGACGGCACCAGCCATTCGTGCTGCTTTGGGTGAATGCTTTGGTTTGCCCCCAGGAACTTTAGTAACAGGAAAAATGGTTACTGCCCTTCGGAGATTGGGTTTCCACGCCGTTTTTGATACAAACTTTGCTGCAGACCTTTGTATTCTGGAAGAAGGGACAGAACTACTTACAAGATTAAAGAAAAAATTAGTCGGTGGTGAAGATATAGCATTGCCTATGTTTACGAGTTGTTCCCCTGGTTGGATTAAATTTTTAGAACATTTTTATCCCGATATGATACCTAATGTGTCTACTTGCAAATCACCCCAACAAATGTTTGGTGCAGTTGCAAAAACATATTATGCCCAAAAAATTGGTAAAAAGCCTGAAGATATTATTGTCGTTTCTATTATGCCTTGCACTGCTAAAAAGTATGAGCATCAGCGTCCCGAAATGAATAGTTCGGGAGTACGTGATGTTGATTATGTGCTTACTACCCGTGAATTAGGCAGAATGATTAAACAAGCAGGTATTGACTTTGTTAATTTACCAGATGGGACCCAAGATTCACCATTAGGTTTATCCTCAGGTGCAGCAGATATATTTGCAAACACAGGAGGCGTAATGGAAGCAGCCATAAGAACAGTATACGAGATTGTAACCGGTCGCGAATTACCTTTTGATGGACTTCATGTAAAACCGATTGAAGGTTTAGAAGGAATCAAAGAGGCTTCCCTGAAAATTGAAAAATGTGTCCCGGAATGGTCATTTTTAGAAGGTGCTACGCTTAATGTAGCAGTTGCCCACGGACTTGGGAATGCAAGAGCCGTAATAGAGAAAGTTCGTTCAGGTGAAAAAATGTATCATTTCATAGAAATTATGACCTGTCCCGGTGGGTGTATCGGTGGTGGAGGACAACCCCGATTTACTGACAATTCAGTTCGTCTGGCTCGTATTCAAGCCATTTATAAAGAAGACGAGGGAAAACAAATCCGCAAATCCCATGTCAATCCGGATATACAGAAAATTTATGAAGAATTCCTTGGTCATCCCAATAGTGAACTCTCACATCATTTACTACATACCCACTACGAAGCACGAACAAAAGTATAATATTTAATTAAGGGAGTGTGTTCTCTGGGCACACTCCCTTAAAATAAAATCTGCTATCAACAAAGTAGTATAATTGTAGAAAGGAGGTTAACAGTTAGAAAAGAAGATTGTAATAGTTGCTGATGATAAATATTGATATCCGAGATATCCGAAAATTTTCTGAAATGATATTAAAATGGGGAGATTATCACCTTCGCAGGCAGAGAGAGAATGGTTATAATTTTAAATGTATTAACGATTATTACGGATTTAATAATGGGGGAATATATAATAGCATTCAGTCTGTTAACTTTATAGGAAAAATTAAAAGTTCCATTATTAGAAATATAGATTAAAATTAAGTTATTAAAGATAAAATGTATTAGACCCTTATGGGTAGCCGTGATGAAATTATTAAGTTCACAGTGAACTTAAGATTATAAATTGAGGTAAAGAATAATGAGTACAAATATTGAAACAGTATTTATTAACGAAGAACAGATTTTTGATACTTTGAAAAACAGCACAAAAGAAGACGCTGTTCGTATCCGTGAGATACTTTCCAAATCTCTTGAATTAAAAGGCTTGAATGAATCCGAGGTTGCTTCTCTTGCTATGGTTAGCGACCCAGACCTGCTAAAAGAAGTTTTTGCAACCGCCCGTAGAGTCAAAGAGGAAATCTATGGGAAAAGGTTAGTCTTATTTGCGCCTTTGTATGTATCAAACCTATGTAAAAATGAGTGTGTATACTGTGCATTTAGAAGTAGCAATACCTTACTGCGGCGTAAAGCCCTCAATCAAGATGAAGTCCGTAGAGAAGTAGAGGCTATAGTTGATGAAGGACATAAAAGAATACTGCTGGTTGCAGGAGAATCTTATCCAATGGAGGGAGGATTTGATTATATCATTGATTGTGTCAATACAATTTATAGCGTCAAAAAAGGAAGAGGGGAAATTAGAAGGGTAAATGTAAATGTTGCACCCCTTACACTTGAAGAATTTAAAAGATTGAAGGAAGCAAAGATTGGCACTTATCAATTATTTCAGGAAACATATCACCGTGAAACCTACAAAAGAATGCATGTAAAAGGGATAAAAAGAGATTATGATTGGCGTGTAAGCGCTATGGACCGTGCAATGGAAGCAGGTATAAATGATGTTGGCGTGGGTGTATTATTCGGGCTATTTGACTGGCGATTTGAAGTTATGGCTCTAATGCAACACATTAAACACCTTGAAGAAAAATTTGGAGTTGGATGCCATACCATAAGTGTCCCAAGGATAGAACCCGCAGTAGGCTCGGAAATATCTTTACATCCGCCTTACGCTGTGTCTGACATTGATTTCTGTAAAGTAGTCGCAATTTTGAGATTAGCCGTTCCATATACAGGTATGATTATGACAACCCGTGAGACACCCGATATGCGGAGAGAAACCTTTGCATTAGGGGTTTCACAAATCTCCGCAGGTAGTCGAACCAATCCCGGCGGTTATACAGGAGCCGAAGAAGAAGATATGAGCCAATTTTCGTTAGGAGACCATCGCGGTCCAGATGAAGTGATACAGGATATTGCACAATTGGGTTATATTCCCTCCTTTTGCACTGCTTGCTATCGTTTAGGCAGAACTGGTGCTGATTTCATGGACCTCGCTAAACCCGGACTAATTAAAAACTTTTGTGAGATAAATGCCTTAAATACCTTCGCTGAATATCTTGAAGATTATGCCTCACCCAAAACAAAGGAAATAGGTTGGGCAAAAATAGGAGAGATATTAAATGCGATGACCGAAGCACGCAAGAAACGAGCAGAACCCCTTCTCAACCGTGTAAAAGCAGGCGAACGAGATGTCTATGTGTAGCATAGAAGCATAAATAGCCATTTTATGTCAGATTATAGATTAGAGTCAGATTTATTAGGTGAAAAGAGAATACCCACTGATGTATATTGGGGTATTCATACTGCTCGTGCTCTCGAAAATTTTCCCATATCTCACCAGCGTGTCCATCCCGAATTAATCCAATCTTATGGCATAGTTAAACTTGCTTGCGCAAAGACAAATCATGCATTGGGATATTTAACTGAACCCTCAGGAAAAGCCGAGTCCATTTTCCATGCTTGTGAAGAACTTGCAAATGGTAAATGGAATAACCAAATCGTTGTAGATGCTCTTCAAGGAGGTGCAGGAACCAGTACAAATATGAACATTAATGAGGTCATTGCAAATAGGGCTCTCGAACTTCTAGGATATTCCCGGTCAAGGTATGACATCATTTCCCCTTTAGATGATATAAATCTACACCAATCTACAAATGATACTTATCCCACGGCATTAAAACTCTCAACAATTAAAATGTTAAGAAATTTAGAAGCCTCTGTGATTCAGTTGTTGGAATCATTCCAAAATCTTGAAAAACAATTAGCACATATAGTCAAAGTCGGAAGGACAGAACTTCAAGATGCTACCCTTACTACCCTTGGTAGAGAAATGGGTGCTTATGCAGATGCCCTTGCTCGGGACCGATGGCGAATTTATAAATGTGAGGAACGACTACGAGTTGTAAATTTAGGTGGGACGGCTATTGGTACAGGTCTGGGTGCTCCGCGAAGTTATATCTTTCGTGTAGTAGATACACTTAGAGAAATTTCTAAAATTGGTTTTTCCAGGGCAGAAAATTTAATAGATGGCACACAAAATTTTGATGTATTCGGAGAGGTCTCAGGGATAATCCGTTCCCTTGCAATAACCTTAAATAAAATTGCATCCGATTTAAGATTGCTATCTTCCGGTCCTGAAACAGGATTTCGTGAAATAAATCTTCCACCATTACAAGCCGGTTCCTCTATAATGCCTGCAAAAGTTAATCCCGTTCTACCTGAAGCAGTAAGTCAGGTGGCTCTTCTCTCTTTTGGCTTTGACCAGGTTATTTCTTTTGCTTGTTCTTCAGGAAATTTAGAATTAAATCCCTTTGTTCCATTAATCGCATATTGTATTTTAAATATGCTCCAAATGCTTACGAATGTAACAAATCTTTTCTCGGAAAAATGTATTAAAGGAATTACTGTTAATCAGGAAGTTTGTAATTCTTATGTAGACAATTCTACGGCAACTTTAACTGCACTTATTCAAAAAATTGGATATGAGAAAGCCTGTGCCGTTTCCAAAAAAGCGAGTTCTACTAAAAAAAGTATCCGTGAAATCGTAATTGAAGGAAATTTACTTACCTTTGATGAGTTTCAATCATTAATAACACCTGAATCTGTTTGCAAATTAGGTTTCAACGATAGGACTTCATAACAACATATACCCTTATGAAAGACATAAATTATGTATCGAGGTTCACCAAAATCTTTTCGCTTACACATAGGACTTTTTGGCAGACGCAATGTAGGTAAATCCAGTCTACTTAATGCGATTACACGGCAAAATGTTTCTATTGTCTCCGAATCTGCTGGGACTACTACGGACCCTGTTGAAAAGCCTATGGAACTCCTTCCCCTCGGTCCTGTCCTTTTTATTGATACCGCAGGTATTGATGATGTCGGCGCTCTGGGTGAACTACGAATTCAAAAGACACAACAAATTTTTGACCGAACCGATATTGCAATTATAGTAACTGAGTCGGGTATCTGGACAGAATTTGAAGAAAGTTTATACAAAGAATTTAAGTCTCGAAATATTCCCATAATAGTTGTTTTCAACAAGTCGGATTTGGGAAAGCCCAAAGACGAACTGCTTCAATACTTAAAAAATGACAAAGTTACTTGTGTCCAGACCATAGCCTCAGAACAACAGGGTATTAACGAACTAAAAAATGCACTCATCTCATCTGTCCCTGATGATTTTATAAATAATCCAACCATTTTAGGCGATTTAGTCGGTCCAGGTGAGTTAGCCGTTCTCGTAGTGCCTATTGATAAAGAAGCACCCAAAGGACGGTTAATCATGCCTCAAGTTCAAACAATTCGCGACTTACTTGACAACGACGCTATGTGTGTGGTTGTGAAAGAACGAGAACTTCGGGCAATGCTGCAGCAACTGAGAAATCCCCCTAAAATTGTCGTGACCGATTCACAAGCCTTCTTAAAGGTAGTAGCAGATACCCCCCCTAATGTCTGGGTTACAAGTTTCTCTATACTGTTTTCTCGTTTCCGTGGCGATTTGCTTACTCAGGTGGAAGGGACACTCGCAATAGAGACCTTAAAGCCCGGAGATAAAATCCTCATAGCAGAATCATGTTCTCACCATCCCATTGCCGATGATATTGGAAGGGTAAAAATCCCACGCTGGTTAATGCAGTATGTAGGTGGAAAATTAGAATTTGACACGGTTCAGGGAAACGATTTTTATACAGATTTAACCAAATATAAATTGGTTATCCACTGTGGAGCATGCACTATAAACCGTAGAGCCATGTTAAACCGTATTATGCACTGTAAACAGCAGGGTGTTCCTATTAGTAACTATGGTTTAACCATTGCCTACTCGTTAGGCATTCTGGATAGAGCATTAGAACCTTTCCCTGCTGCATTGGAAGTTTATAGGCAAAAAGCAATTAATAACAATATAAACCAATAAATACATACAAATAACAATACAAATGGATAGGCAAGAAATCTTATATTGGCTAAAAGAAACAGACGAAAATAAATTGGAATACCTCTGGAAGGAAGCAGACTCTACTCGAAAACAATTCGTAGGAGATGAAGTCCATCTAAGGGCTCTTATCGAGATTTCTAATTATTGTGCTCGCAATTGCCTTTATTGTGGCATTAGCATACAGAATAAAAATTTAGTTCGTTATCGGATGACAGAAGAAGAAATTTTAGAATGTGTTTTATTTGCCAATAAAAATGGATACAAAACCATAGTTCTGCAATCAGGAGAAGACCCCGTATTTTCAACAGAAAGAATAGTAAGGTTGATACAAAAAATTAGAGAATTAGCGGACATAGCAATTACTTTAAGCGTTGGGGAACAAGATGAAGATACATTAAAACTGTGGAAAGAGGCAGGTGCAGATAGATACCTGCTTCGATTCGAAACCTCTGACGAAGACCTTTTTCAAAAAATACATCCTTCTGCTCATGGGAAAAGACTTCAGTATAGAATTAACCAATTAATAACATTAAAAAAATTAGGGTATGAGGCAGGTGGTGGCGTAATGGTTGGAATTCCATATCAGACTTATGACAGCCTTGCTCAGGACATTTTACTCTTTAAGGAATTAGACCTCGATATGATAGGTATCGGACCCTACATACCCCATCCAGATACACCTTTAGGCAGAGAATTCTTAGACAGTTATAAATTAGACAAAGAAAAGTTTGTTCCAAACACAGAGTTAATGACTTACAAGGTCCTTGCGTTAACAAGAATTGAATGTCCAGACACAAATATCCCTGCTACTACTGCACTTGCAACTGTAAATGCCAGCAAAGGGCGAATTCTGGGTTTGCAACGAGGTGCGAATGTAATTATGCCTAATATCACACCTCCAAAATATAAAAAACTGTATGAACTTTATCCTGGTAAATCATCCGCAGACGACAACCCAGAAATCATACACCAGAATATTCTAAATACCATAAAAGAGGCAGGTAGAATTCCGGGCAAAGGAAAAGGCAGCCACAGAAAAGTCTGAATGTTTTGTTCCAATAATTTGTCCCCAAAAGCATTCAAATAATATTTTTTGGTATAATAATATTCCCCTTTTATAAGAAATAAATCAAAGTTTAATGGGATTATATTTATATATAAAGAAAGGAGTAATTATGTCAAAAAATATTTATGAAAAGATTTGGGCAGCACATTTAGTTTGTGAACCCAAAGACCAGGACCCCATTTTATACATAGATAGACACTATGTCCATGAGGTTACTTCTCCGCAAGCCTTTGAAGGACTTAGAATATCTGGGAGGAAAGTACGTAGGCCTGATTTAACATTTGCAACCATGGACCATAATATCCCGACAGTTAATAGAGACAAACCTATTTCAGACCCACTATCTGCATTACAAATAGAAACACTAAAAAAGAATTGTGAAGAATTTGGGATACAATGTTTTGATATGAATGACCCGAGGAATGGGATTGTCCATGTCGTCGGACCTGAATTGGGATTGACCCAGCCCGGAATGACTATTGTTTGTGGTGATTCTCATACTTCAACTCACGGTGCATTAGGAGCATTAGCCTTCGGAATCGGAACGAGTGAAGTGGAACATGTCCTTGCCACACAAACACTATTGCAAAGAAAATCAAAAACAATGGAAATTCGTATTGAAGGCAAACTACCCTTGGGTGTAACTGCAAAAGATATTGTATTACACATTATTGGAAAAATTGGCACAGGTGGTGGAACGGGTTATGTAATAGAATATACAGGAGATGTTGTAAAAAGCCTTTCCGTAGAAGGGCGTATGACGCTTTGCAACATGACCATTGAAGCAGGTGCTCGTGCAGGATTAATTTCACCTGACGAGAAAACTGTGAATTATCTATTAGGGAGACCTTACATTCCAAAAAATATACCACAGGACGAACAGACCCAACTCTGGTTGTCCTGGGCGTCTGAGCCAGGCTGTTCTTACGACTGCACTATTACCATTAACGCTGACGAAGTAGAACCTCAGGTTACATGGGGTACCTCTCCCGAGATGGTGGCTCCCATTACAGGGAAAGTGCCTGTGTTAAATGAAATTGTAGACACAACTCGTAGAAATGCCGTGAAGAAGGCTTTAGACTATATGGGACTAAAAGAAGGAATGCCCATTGAATCCATAGAGGTTGACAAAATCTTTATCGGCTCCTGTACCAATGGGCGATTAGAAGATTTACGCGAAGCGGCAAAGGTTATGAAGGGTTATAAAGTCAATAATAGAATAAAACAGGCACTTATCGTTCCCGGTTCTATGCTTGTAAAAAAACAAGCAGAGCAAGAAGGCTTACATCAAATCTTTATAGAATCCGGTTTTGAATGGAGAGAACCGGGTTGTTCCATGTGTCTTGCAATGAATGATGACCGATTAAATCCGGGAGAACGATGTGCTTCCACCTCAAACCGCAATTTTGAGGGTCGTCAGGGCAAGGGTGGAAGGACACATCTTGTTAGTCCTGCAATGGCAGCCGCATGTGCTATTATGGGACATTTTACAGATGTTAGAAAATGGAAATTTAATGAATAGAAGGAGTAAGGACAAGTGGAAAAATTTAATGTATTAAAAGGAATTGTAGCACCATTAGATGCAAGGAATGTAGATACAGACCAGATTATTCCAAAACAATTTTTGAAAAGGATACAAAGAACAGGATACGAAGATGTCCTGTTTTACGATTGGCGTTATCTTGGTGATGGCAAAACACCTAATCCTCAATTTGAACTGAACGCTCCGCGATATAAAGGAGCGACGATTTTATTAACCCGTGATAATTTTGGTTGTGGTTCGTCACGAGAGCATGCACCCTGGGCTTTGAAAGATTATGGTTTCCGCTGTATTCTGGCAGTTTCTTATGCAGATATTTTTTACAATAATTGCTTCAACAACGGAATACTGCCTATAACGCTTCCTACTGAAACAATTGACCAACTTTTTAATGAAGTTCGTGCCCACGAAAACTATATGCTGGAAGTAAATTTAGAAAATCAAACGATAACGAAACCTAACAATGAAATAATTAGATTTGACATCCATTCGTTTTTAAAAGAGCGTTTATTAAATGGATGGGACCAAATTGGTCTTACTCTGAGATACGAAGAGATGATAGACAAATTTGAAGAAAGTCATCCTTTAAAACTTTGAACAATTGTTATAGATTTAAGGAGGTAAAGAAATGCCGCTATACACTTATCAAGTAATTCACAAAGACGGTAGTGAAGGTGAAATATTTGAGGTATTTCAGAAGGCAGATGAGCCTCCTCTAACACATCATCCAGAGACAGGTGAAAAAGTAATTCGTATTTATAAACCTGCACACATTGCAGGTTGGGCAAATGACCGAATGACAAAACAAATGTTAAGTGATAAAAATATTGCAGAAAAAGGGTTTACCAAATATGTCCGTTCTGGAAAAGGTTATTATGAAAGAACGGCAGGAAAAGAAGGACCCCCAACAATTAATGTAAATGGACAGTAATTAGTTTGATTATTTCCCCTTTACTTTTATATGCTTTATTAAAATCTGTGTAAATATAAACTTAGGAGGTTATGATAATGAATAGGACAAAAAAATATTTTTCAGTAGCCATTAGTATAATGATTCTTTCTTTTTTATTGATGTCTATAGGGTGTGGCTCTATGCCATGGGATAAAAAAAAAGAACAGCCACCTGTGGAATTATTGGATGAAACAAAGTCAGCATCCACAAATGGAATTACAGAGACAGGAACGAGCCTTGTTCCCGGTCAACAAAGATTTAAAGATGTTCCTTTACCTGATAAGGTGAAGGAAGATTTTGACCGTTCTTATGTTTACGAATCGGGTTCATTACAAGTAGGAAGAATGGTTTATTCTATCCGTGCCGATATAAATGATGTTGCCCAATTTTATGTAAAGGAATGTCAAAAATATGGTTGGAAATTGGATAATGTAATACAGGGAGACGGAATGCAATTGAACTATTCAAAAGAAGGAAAAAGATTACAGGTCAATATTCAACCCCAGGGACTTGGTAAACCCAAACGGTTGATTCTAACCCTAACTCCTCCTGAATAAATTGTGTGCACATGAATTTTAATAGGCAAATAAATTGTAAAAAATTACTGATAAAATTTTTTGTTTGTGTTTTGATAATTGATTCATCTCAATTATTATTTTCATGTAATACAGTACAAAAAATGGATATTCCATTTTTTGAAAAGAAGGCTTCTACTGAAGAAGAGAAAATTGTTGCACTTCTTGATTCTGTAGAAAAGTGGATGGAGAGAAAGCAGATTAAGAAAGTTATGGATTCTGTTTCGATGGAATATCGAGACGAACAAAATCGTAAATATAACGATATAAGAGAATATTTACAAAGCATTGTTAGAGATTATAGAGTTATTAGAATTACAAGAACGACTCCGGAGGTAAAAATAGAAGGCAATAAAGCATCAGTTTTAGATGCCTTTGGGACTGTTGCCGAGCCTTATGACCCCGTTAAAGGTATTCCGGTAAATCTTCAAGGACGAGTAATCATTACATTACAAAAAGAAACTGATGGCTGGAAGATTATATCCTGGAGTCCACTTTTGTAATTTTGTTCTTATCGTTCATTAATCATTATAATTCTTAACTTGACGAGTAACAAAAAACCAGAGGAGTTTTTTATCTATGCCAATTCGTAGACAGAAAAAAAGAAAGACAGAAGTAAAAGACCTTATGCCCCAAAGGGATGATTCTACTAAAAATCAAATATTTCTTTGGTGGAACCATATTAAAGAAAATATGTATCTATACATTTTTTCAGTGGTCTTTATCCTTTTGTGTGTGATAGTGGGACTTTCTTACGGCTCTTATAGAGGTTCAAAAACAAAAGATATAATGACCCGTTATGCAAACGCAATTCTGAAAGAAGATTTGCAGGAGCGATTAGACGCCTTGAAACCTTTAATGGATATAGAGTCACCCTTGACCCCTGAAATATTATATGTCTATGCTGAAACTGCATTCACATTAGGAAAAGTAGATGAAGCCGAAACGGTCTGGAAAAAACTCTATGAAAAATACCCCCAGTCCGAATGGGTTCCCAATTCGCGTGAAGGATTAGGGTATTTAGAAGAACTCCGTAAAAATTATGATTCCGCTATTAATATCTACAAAGAGATAAAAGAAAAATGGGGTAACTCTTTTATAGCCAAAAGACAGTCTTTCAATATCGGTCGTGTATTAGAAGCCAAAAATGATTTGCAGGGTGCCATTGAAGCATATAAAAAACAGCAGGAAGAATTTCCAGATTCATCTGTTGCGAACAAGGCAAAAAGTGCCCTTGAAAAAATAAAGAGTGAACACCCAGAATTGTTCCCGGAGGAGAAAAAGGAAGAAGCTCAGACTCCTGGAGAAGAAGGGGAATCTAATCAGCAAGGAGCAACAAAGGAAACATCTAAAGAATCTACTCCCAGTTTAGAAACTAAACCGCAAGGGAATGATGAAACAAAAGGCACAAGTAATCCAGTCGAACAAAAATAAAAATTTATAACAAATTATAAATTACTCTCTGCTCTAATATATCTTTAAACCTAATTTCTTTCTATAGAGGTTTATATCACCATGAATAAAGAAAAAAAGATAATCCATGTTGTAGTAAATACTCATTGGGACCGGGAATGGGTCTATCCTTTTGAAGAAACTCGTCTTTTATTGGTCGAGTTTATGGACCAATTAATTGACATACTTAACAAAGAGCCAGATTTCCATTCGTTCACATTGGATTCACAGACGGTATGCCTTGAAGATTATCTCGAATTGAGACCAGAGAAAAGGGAAGAAATCGAAAATCTTGTTAAGACTGGAAAACTAATTATTGGTCCCTGGTATTCTTTACCAGAAGAATTTATTGTAAATGGCGAATCTTTAGTTCGTAATTTATTGATAGGGCACCGCGTTGCACAATCGTTTGGCAAAGTTTCAAAAGTGGGATATACTCCTTTTAGTTATGGTCAAACCTCTCAAATGCCACAAATTTATAACGGTTTTGGGATTGACACAATTATATTCTATCGTGGTATCAATACCCCCAAAAGTGAGTTTATCTTTGAAGGTCCCGATGGCTCAAAATTGTTGGGAATGCGTTTCGGTTGTTTGAGCCGCTTTAGTTATTACATCTATGTCTATCGAGTATTGAGGTATGGCTCTGACGATGTATATGCTTTTTATAATTGGGACAGAGGTGCAGGTCCTTTCCGACTCGCTTCTTCAGCAAGACCCCGGGCTCATTATTACATCACAGACCCATCTAATAAAATGTGGAATCTTGAGCCTATAAAAAAACAACTTGAAAAATTAGTGCATGATGAATCTCAACACTTCTCTACATCTCATATCTGTTGTATGGAAGGTTTTGATAGTTCTGCTCCTGATGAAAAAGAAGCCGAAATTGTCAAGTTATGTCAGGAGCTATTACCCGAGCATGAGATTCGCATGTCAAATTTAGAAGAATTTATGAATGCGATTAAACCCCTTGTAAAAAATCCTACTGTAATTCATGGGGAAAGTCGGGACCCCGGTGCTACAGGAAAGTGGACGCACCTAATGGGAGATGTGATTAGTGCACGAGTTCGCGTAAAAAAAGCAAATCATCAAGCAGAGATGTCATTGCAAAGAGGAGCAGAGCCTTGGTGTGCTTTATCAAACATATTAGGTAAAGAATATTTTAGGCAAGCCTTAAATAGGGCATGGAAACTACTATTACAAAATCATCCCCACGATACTATTACTGGTGGTGGCATAGAACAAATGGAAAAGGATGCTATTGCCCGGGCGGAACAGGTTTCTATTATAAGTGAGGGATTAATGCGGCGTGCTTTGCAAAATATTTACTCAAGAATTAACTTCTCAGAGATATCACCCAAAGAAAGTGTATTTGTTGTTTTTAATCCAGGTCCATTCAAGAGAAGCGAAGTCCTGTCCGTTTATATAGATTTACCAGACGGTATGGGTTATGAGGACTTTCAAATTATTGACCCCGATACGAATATACCGTGTGAAATGCAAATTAAACAACAATTTGAAACAGGAACTCTTGTAAGAAATCTACAGGATATATCTATAGAATTAAGGTCAAAACGATACTTAACCGATGTAAAGGTAGACAACATTCCTGCCCTGGGTTATAAAACATTCTATATTAAACCTGCTAACAATCTGCCCGTTCTGACTGGAAAAAATATTTATAAGTCCCCATTCACATTAGAAAACGAATTTCTTAAAATCTCCTTTAATCCTGATGGAACATTTGACCTTATACACAAGAAAACAGGACAGAAATTTTATAACCTCCATTATTTTGAGGATACTGGTGAAACAGGGCATTCATGGATACATATAGAACCTGATGAGAATGAGACTATCTATTCTTATGGCGTTCCTGCTAACCTGATAGTAGAAGAAAACAGCCCCTTATTGGCTCGTGTTCGGGTTGATTATACCCTGATGGTTCCTATTGGGTTAGAAAGGGATATTACAGAATTGGATAGAGAAGCAGAAAAAAATCATACACGAAGAAGAACGGAAAAAGTTCCGTTAAACATTTCAAGTTATTTTACATTAAGAAAAGGGAGTCAGCGTTTAGAAATAAAAACAAAACTAATGAACAATGCAAAAAATCATCGCTTACGGGTTATCTTTCCTACGGGTATAGAAAAAGCAACCCACAGTTTTGCAGAAGTAGCCTTTGATGTGGTTAATAGACCCATACATATCGAGCCTGACAGTCCTTATTATGGGAAGCCAAACCCACAACATCCCATGCACAGGTTTGTAGATATATCTGATAATGATATTGGGATAACCATATTAAATAATTGTGGACTTCGCGAATATGAAGTAATGGATGAACCTGCTCGTCCTCTGGCAATTACATTATTCCGTGCCTTCACCTTCAGAAACGCCCCTATTTTTGGTAGATGGGATGTTTATCCCGAGATGGAACTTTCACAATGCCCTGGCGAACACGAATTTTCCTATGCTATCTATCCCCATGCAGGAACATGGGAAAAGGGAACTCTTCAAGAAGCAGAAGAATTTAATGTAAATATTGAGCCTGTTCAAGCAGGACCTGTAAAGGGTGGCAATTTACCTCTTTCCAAAAGTTTTATAGAAATGGAAGGAGACTCTTTGCAAATTACATCCTTAAAGATAGCCGAAGATAAAGATAATGTTTTAATTATGAGGCTTTACAATCCGTCTGAGAATAAGGTTTTAAGCACCTTAAAGTTAGGTTTTCTTGCAAAAGAAATATGGCTAACTAATTTGAATGAAGAACCTTTAGAAAAACTATCTTCGAACACGCAAGAAGTAAAAATATCTGTCAAGCCGAAGAAAATTATTACATTAGCCATTGAGTTTAATATTTTATGATAGTCCATTTCCCTTATGTAAATTAGGGATTGTTTTTTCATAAAGGTCTAAACAATTTAGAATCTCTTCCTCTTGTACCTCTACGGTAATAGGCTTTTCTGCTACGGCAATTGCATTATCAGGGTCTTTAAGTCCATGCCCGGTTAATATGCAGACCACTCGCAACTTATCGCCGGCAAAAGGAATTTGGTCATCAAAGTAACCATTTTCAGATAACTTGATTATCCCTGCAATACTTGCGGCACTTGCAGGTTCTGCAAATACACCCTCAGTGCGAGCAAGGAGTTTGTATGCTTCGCGGATTTCATGGTCCGTTACCATACCAATAACCCCTCTGGATTCATCTCTCGCATTTTCAGCACCTTTCCAACTGGCAGGATTTCCAATACGAATTGCAGTGGCAAATGTCTGCGGATTTTCCACAGGATGACCTAATACGATAGGTGCAGCACCTGCTGCTTGAAAACCTAACATTCTTGGCAGGTTCTTTGTCCGTTCCGCCTGATGATATTCTTTATATCCTTTCCAATAAGCGGTAATATTCCCGGCGTTCCCCACAGGCATGGCCTGGAAATCTGGTGCAACACCATTAAACGAATCAACAATTTCAAATGCACCTGTCTTTTGTCCTTCTATCCGATAGGGGTTTACAGAATTTACCAGAGCAATAGGATGTTCACTGCAAATTTTTCGAACCAACCGTAGAGCCTCATCAAAATTCCCCTTAATCTGAATTACCTTTGCACCATGTATCATGGCTTGGGACAATTTACCCAGAGCAATATTACCTTCGGGAATTAATACAACACACTGGATACCTGCCCGTGCAGCGTATGCTGCCGCAGAAGCAGAAGTATTCCCCGTGGATGCACACATAATCACTTTATACCCCTCTTCTTTTGCTTTCGTAACGGCTACGGTCATCCCACGGTCCTTAAAAGAACCTGTCGGGTTTAATCCTTCATATTTGAGCCAGATACTTATTTGTGGATGAATTGCCGAACTTAATACCGGTGCTTGTATCAATGGTGTTCCACCCTCATTCAAAGTTACAATGGGGGTATTAAATCCAATGGGTAAAAATTCACGATAACGCTCAATTATCCCTATGTTTTGCATAAAAATACTCCATATAAATTATGACAACATTCTTATTATATGTGTAGGTTCCACAATACATTCTAATCGGTTTATTTCTGCTACAGCAGATTGGATACTGGACTCTAATGATTCATGTGTTATTATTATTACATGAGCAGGAAAAGAACCATGATATTCTAATGTTTCCTTTTGATGACAGGAAGAAATACTAACCTGATGTTTTCCTAAAACAGTGCAAATTTGACCTAATACCCCTGGATAATCCTTCGTTGTAAACCGTAAATAATATCGGCTATGAAGCAAACCCATATCACGGATATTTAACTTGTGATAGTAGATAAAGGGAGGCAAAACAGTAGATTCCTTTCGTTTTGCAAGGTCTAATAAATCACTGAGCACAGCCGTTGCCGTTGGAAATCTACCTGCGCCTTTTCCATAATATAAAGTAGGCCCGGCCATGTCACTATCTACATAAATAGCGTTGTATTCATTCCGAACAGAAGCCAATAAATGGTTTTGAGGCACAAAGGTCGGATGAACGCGAGCCTCAATTTCACCATTTACTTTTCGGGCAATAGCAAGAAGTTTAATCACATATCCCATTCCATTAGCATAAACGACATCAGAATGTGTAATTTTAGTAATACCTTCTACATAAATATTATTAAGAGAAACGGGAGTGCCAAAACAAAGACTTGTAAGAATTTGACATTTATGAGCAGTATCCAGACCTTCTATGTCTAAATCCGGTGGCGTTTCTGCATAGCCATTTGCCTGTGCCTCTTTTAATACCGTATCAAAATCAAGTCCCTCATAAGTCATACGGCTTAAAATATAATTGCATGTTCCATTAACTATTCCATAAATGGCTTCAATATGTGTAGTGGATAAAACTTCTTTTAATGTTTTAATAATCGGAATTACACCGCCTACTGACGCCTCATATCTCAATTCTTTCCCTGCCTGTTGTGCTACCTTACATAATTCTTCACCATGTTTGGCAAGTAACATTTTATTTGCAGTAACAACATGTTTCCCCGCTTTTAACGATTTAATAATGAAGGTTTTCGCAGGTTCTATTCCTCCTATGAGTTCACACACAGCATCAATTTCAGGATTATTGAGCAACGATTCAATATCAGGCGATACAGTTACATTAGTTAAATTTAATTCAAAAGGCTTCAGTAAGTCAGGTTTTATTTCAACAATATGTTTTAGTTCAATCTCTACACCTGACTGATTCTTTATATGTTCAGCATGATTAAGCAAAAGATGGATAACTCCACCTCCGACAGTTCCAGCGCCAATAACACCTACTTTTAACTTCATACAATAAGTCCCTTATTTACTATTTATTAAGAAATTACAGTAACATTATTTAGCAACAAAGACCGACAGTCATTCTGTTGCAGTATCTATTATACATATAGAATCATCAGGACTAAAATATTGTCCCTCTTCTATAAGAATCTTACTCAATACCCCTGATACAGGAACTGTAATAACATAGGCTGCTTTGTCTGTGCATATCTCAACCAAATCAGACCCTTTTTGAACCGTATCATTTAACTTATACAACCATTGAGAAACCTGAACCTTTACATCTGCTTCATCTGGCTTTGCTTCTTCAGGAATACGAACAAAATACTCCATAGATTATACCTCATTTTCCTTACACCAAAAATCGGCATGATATGAACTTCTTACTTCTGGACCAGCAATAACTTTTATAGATAAATTTCTTTCTGCCCAGTCTTCATAAAATCGAAACTCCTCAGGAGTTACAAATTTCAAAACGGGAACTTGTTTCGTTGTAGGTTGTAAATATTGTCCTATAGTTACAATAGAACATCCAATATTATCGAGGTCTTTTAATGTCTGCAATACCTCATCATTTGTTTCCCCTAAACCTACCATAAAACCAGATTTTGTTTTTATTCCAGGAGACAACTCCCTTATCTTTCTCAACACTTCTAAAGAAAGGTTGTATGAACATTTAGAATCCCTTATTTGGGGACACAGCCGTTCAACAGTTTCAACATTATGAGAAAAGACATCCGGTTTAGAGTCAACAATAGTTTTTATGGATGAAATATTTCCTTGAAAGTCAGATACAAGCACCTCAACTTTCCTCTCTGAAAATTTATTTTTCAGTTTCATAACAATTTCAGCAATATGTTCTGCACCCCCATCAGATAGGTCATCTCTTGTAACCATTGTTAAAACAATATATTGAAGGTCCATCACCTCTACGGCTTTTACTATCTTATCTTTTTCCTGTAAATCAATTATCGTTGGAGTACCCTTTTTAATGGCACAAAAAGAACATTTTCTTGAACATACTTCTCCAAGCAATAAAAAGGTGGCTGTTTTTCGTGACCAACATTCCAGACGGTTAGGGCATAACGCACTTTTACAAACAGTAGATATCCCCATATCGTTGAGAAAAAGATGGACCTTTGATAGTTCACCTGATTCAGGGATTCTAAATCGTATCCAACTCGGGAAAGAAGATTTTTTGTTTGTTTTACAATTCATAGACCTGACCTAAAAAGTTAATTGAGGTAGAAATTATAGCATGAATACTAAAAGATGATAAAATGTTTCTAATTTGTTATAATTAAGTATAAATAATTTTCAAATTTAAACTATAAAAAAGGAGACTCGTCTAAAAGGGTTTATTCTAATGAGTAAAGACGAGGATAAAAAAGAATCAAAAGGTTTATTCGGGAAGTTAAGGTTTCGTCAGTGGAACGAAGTGTTACAAACAAACCGTGCTCCACAAGATGAGACCCCCAAACCAACTGTGAGTATAGGCAAAGAAGAGACAAAACCTGTTATAACTCCCGAACCAATAAAACAAACCAAACCAGAAAGAGAAATTGAATCTGTAAATATACCTAAACCACAAAAGACAGGACTAAAAGTTATGATTATCCCTGAAAATGTTTATATTGAAGGTTCTGTAAGAGGCGAATGCGATGCAGAGATTTATGGAAAAATTAATGGAAATATTCAAATTAAAGGAAATTTAATTTTAGGTAAAACAGCAGAAGTAAAAGGGAGCATAAAAGCCTTATCTACCTCTATTGATGGAACCGTGGAAGGCAAAATTGAATCTACAAACGATATAGAATTTGGACCTAATAGTAAAGTGCAAGCCGAGTTAATCTCCGGACAACGGATAATAATATCAGGACGGGTCAATGGAAGTATTTATGCTGAGGTTGGGATTAAACTTCAACAGACTGCAAAACTAAATGGAGACATAATAACAGTAAAATGGTTTAGCGTGCAGGAAGGGGCTATTTTTAACGGTAAGTGCTCCATGCAAAAGATTGAAAAACAAACAACTCCCCAACAACCAACAACAACTCCAAATAATTTTACTCAGCAACAAATAAAAAAGTAAATCCACAATATCAACTTTTTACTTTTTCTAATCGTATTTATAAGAAATAATAATAAGTGAAAGACAAATAAGGAGGAAATCTTATGCCAATTTATTTCTTTCATCCTGCCGATTTATTAATTATCCCAGCAGCAATATTTGCTATCTGGGCACAGATGAAAGTCAAACATGCTTATAATAAATATGCAACCGTTCCCACAAAAAAGGGTATAACAGGTGCACAGGTTGCTCAATGGATTCTTGAAAAAGAAAACATTAATGATGTAGATGTCGAGGTTACAGAAGGTGAACTAACGGACCATTATGACCCAACGGCTAAAAAAGTTCGATTATCACAGCCCGTATATTACGGACACAGTGTAGCCTCCGTTGGAATCGCCGCCCATGAATTGGGGCATGTTATACAGCATGCACACGGCTATGCACCTATGCAGGTTAGAAGTTTTATTTATCCTGCCTGTGCCCTGGGTTCAAATCTTGCTTTTCCATTGATTATCCTCGGTATCATTTTATCCTCAGCAGGGGTTTATGCCCACTGGCTTATCAATGTAGGAATTTATATGTTTTCCCTTGCTGTTCTGTTTACCGTGATTACTTTACCAGTAGAATTTAATGCAAGTAGAAGAGCAGTTAAGATACTTTCTAATGGAAATTTAGTTGATCAGGATGAACTTGAAGGGGTTCGTGCTGTATTAAGTGCAGCCGCCTTAACTTATGTTGCGTCTGCCGCAGCCGCTATATTACAGTTAATCCGACTACTTATACTAACTCGAGGCCGCGAATGATATTTCTGTTCAAAAGCGGTGATATCCTTTCTTCTCTTATTAAATTATCATTTTTTTTTACAATCCTGTTGTTTTCATTTATTGTCCTCGGAGAGGAAAGTATAGAGGCAATTCGTATCCGCTCAGAGGGTTATGCAGAAGGACCCTCTTACCTTGTTCGAGAGATGGCTTTAGGCGAGGCATACCGAAATGCGGTTGAGCAATATCTACTCTCCATCTTGCCCGAAAAATATCTGAAAAACTTAAACCCCCTTCTCAACAAATCAAGCCTGTATGTAAAATCCTCAAAGGTACTGAATGAAAACACCTCTAATGACAAATCACTTATAGAGTTGGATGTCGAACTTGATGACGAATCTATTAATAGAGATGTAACTACACTATTAATTCCCTATATATCAGAACTTCCCACAATTTCTATGTTCATAATAAACTTAAATAATAAAGGAATAGGAGAAAAAAGTGAACTCGAAGCACTTAACTCTTTTGAACTTATAAAACAAAAATTAAATAATCTTAAATTCACGGTCCAGGAAATTAAACTAAAAAAAAATAAAATAGATAGTAAAGATATATTAAACCTGATTGTCCAAGGATTAGAAGGCAAGAAAAAACTTGCAATGGAACAAGATACAGATATATTTATTTTAGGTGTAAACCAGTATGAAACCATAGGAAACTTTTCTGATAACCAGATGGGTAAAATTCGTTGCCTCTTGACATTAGAAATCTTCCGCGTAGAAGATGGAAAATTAATGGATGCTTTCACAACAACCGCAGCCGTTCAAAGTAAAGACTTTAAAGAGGGACAAAAGCAGTCTTCCGAAGATTGTGCCCTTAAATCTATCCAGAAACTTATCACATGTTCATTTTTGGGAACCTTAAAAAACGAAATTAATCCGACTGATATTTATCTGTATTTTGAAGGTTTTAGTGATAAAAAACTTGTTCAGGATATAATTAATTTTTTAGAGGCAATTACAAGTGGAAGTAAAACAGAACTGGTTACCGAATCCAGAGATAGGGTTAAAATTCGTTTTTTATATGATGGACCTATTGTTTATATCGTAGACTCTATTTCAAATAATCCACAATTTAAAAATAACATAGTCATACAAAAAGTAGTTGAAAGAAAAATCTTTCTTTCTCCATCAAAAAATTAATTAGAGAAAATTATCACTTACCTAATTTGCCACTACTGTTCACTAAAAGTTTTGGTAAAGGTCTTTATTCCTTGTTGTAGATAATATTTATTTAAATATTGACTTTTATTGTTTGACTGTCAATAACATTAATTCTTATATAAGTGATAAAATAAAAATAAAAAGCAGGAGGGAAGATTATGACAAAAAGTAGGCAAAAGAAAACAGTCCATTTTATTGGACATGCTCATATTGACCCTGTGTGGCTTTGGCAATGGACAGAGGGGTATACAGAGGTGAGAAGCACTTTTCAAAGTGTGATTAATCTAATGGAAGAATTTTCTAATCTAAAGTTTACAGCAGGAAGTTCCTGCTTTTACGAATGGATACAAAATACAGAACCTGAGTTAATAAAAAAAATCAAACAAAAGGTAGATGAAGGAAGATGGGAGGTTGTAGGAGCGTTCTATGTAGAACCTGATTGCAATCTTCCTTGCGGCGAATCTTTTGTTCGACATGGTCTATATTCACAAAAATATTTTCAAAAAATATTTGGTAAAAAAGCAACAGTTGCCTTTGCCCCAGATAGTTTCGGGCATGCAGGAACACTTCCACAAATATTAAAAAAATTAGGGATTAAATACTATGTTTATATGCGACCTTCACCAAAATTAGAAAGGGAATATACCGAAGGAACTTCCTTCCACTGGATTGCACCTGATGGCTCATCTATTATTGCTTCTGTAATACCTGAAAGTTACGGAGGTGAAACAGATGAAGTGCTAAATAAAGTAAAAAATATAGAGAAATACCCCTACTGGAACAAGGAACAACAAAATTTTATGTGTTTTTACGGGGTAGGCAATCATGGAGGTGGACCTACGCGTGAAACCATACAAAACATTATAGACAAACAAAAAGAATTTAATAATTATGAATTTAAATTCTCTACTCTCGAGGAATACTTTAAAAAACTGACAAAAAATTTACACAAATTCCCTAATATTCAGGATGAATTACAACACCATTCGCGAGGGTGCTATAGTGTTTTATCTGAAATTAAAAAACTGAACCGTCAATTAGAACATAAAATACTTACCGCCGAACGATTTGCCGCTGCTGGATGGTTGTTAAAAGAGGTTGACTATCCAGATACAGTTTTTGAAGCAATCTGGAAAGATTTGTTATTTAACCAATTCCATGATATTTTAGCAGGAACAAGTATATTTGAAGCCTATCAAAATGTCCGGGACCAACTGGGTGCAGCAAGGCATCGGGCTGATGTAATCATAAATAGAACAGCACAAAAAATAGCCAATAGTATAAACACAATAGGCAATGGAAATGCTGTGGTTGTAATCAATCCCCTTCCCTGGCCAATAAAACAACCGGTGGTGGTTTCCGAAATAATCACAAGAGGTATAAAAGATGAAATTGAACTAATGAATAATGAACAAATATGCTGTCCCATTCAACCTATACAGTCTAATTCCCCATGTTCTAAGAAGTATGTATTCATAGCAGAAGTGCCATCAATGGGGTATAAAGTATATTTTGCGACTGCAGAATGTGAAAAGCACAAAGAAATTCATAGATTAAAATTAAAATCTCGTACAGCACCATATCCTCCTATAGCAGAAAAGAATCAATTAGAGAATGATTTCTGGTTTATTGAATTTGACTATATTCGGGGAGGAATTGCTCGTCTATATGACAAACGACATAAGATTGAAGTTGTAAATAATGTAGGGATACCTGTACCTCTGGTTGATTCGTCTGACACATGGAGCCACAATACTGAAAGATATAATATTGAGGCTGGAAAATTTATCCTGACAAATATGTTTATTAAAGAAAAGGGAGAAGTTCTTGCAAGTATTGTTCAAGAATTTCAATATAACCAGTCAAAATTAATACAAGAAACAGTTTTGTATAAAGATATAGAGGATATTGATGTTTTCCTAAAAATTTTGTGGTTGGAAAAACATACGGTATTGAAATGGGTAGTAGATACAAAAATAGATAGAGGTATCGCCACTTATGAAGTCCCTTATGGCACGCAAAGCCGACCCTGCAATGGGGAAGAAGAAGTGGGACAACAGTGGGTAGATTTATCTGGAAATATTGATGATAAGGCTTATGGCTTTTCTATTATCACGGATAGCAACTATGCTTATGATATAAAAGATAATATTATGAGAGTAACCCTTCTTCGTAGTCCTGCGTATGCACATCACGAACCTGAAAGATTTTCTGTTTCTTCTAATTACCCGATAATAGACCAGGGATGGCATGAGGTAGGGTTAAGACTTGTCCCTCATTTGGGAAGTTGGCAAAATTCAAGAGTTATAAAATCTGCATGGGAGTTCAATGTCCCTTCTATTGTTCATTATGAACATCCTCACGCAGGAAAACGAGGACTTACAGCCACACTCTTAGGTACTGAAGCAGAAAACATCTTAATTTCTGTTGTCAAAAAAAGCGAAGGAAACAAGGATTTAATCATAAGAGCCTACGAGACTCATGGAATTGAAACCTTGACAAATCTGCATTTGCCATTTGCACAATTATTCTTTCCTTTGAAGTTCAAACCTTTCGAAATCAAAACAGTTCGAATAGATTTAAAGAAAAGAGAAATAACAGAGACCAATCTTTTGGAGGAAAAATTGAGTTGAAACGACTTGAGAATATGGAACAAATATGCCTTTCTTTTCTTGCAGATTCTTCCGACCCATGGGTTCCTCTGGATAAATTAGTTCAACGGTGTAGAGAACGAATGGGTGATGAAAGTATCAATGAGTCGCTATTAATATCTTTTTTATCTAAACATCCCGAAGTGAAAGTGTTCGATTTCTTCATGTCTAACAATCCTATAGTAGGGGAAATTATAGGAGAACAAAAGCAAGAACTACAGCCTGTTATAATCCTAAAGAAAAGACTACCGAGAGAGAAGGATATATTAATATGGATTTACCATCATTTAGAAAGTCTTATCTTCCTACTCATAAACAGAAAAGAAAAAGAAACCAATGCAACAAAAAAGGAACAAGTAAATAATATCCTTAATAAAGCAAAAGATTTAAAAGAAAAGATAAAGAAAGTAATAGGTGAAGAAAAAAATGAAGTATAAGGCATTTTTTATAAAGAAAAGATAAGGCAGATTTCAATATGTTAATGGCTATTATTACTTTATATTTAGTCCTTGCTGTTAATCCAGAAGTGATTACTTTAAATTTAGAACCCATTGTCCAGGATGTCATTATAGAAGATATAAATCAAGATAACCTAAAAGATTTAATTTTCCTTATTTGCGAAGAAGATGGCTACGATAAAAAACTCGTTGCCTTTTATCAACAGCAGGGCATTCCAAAATATAATGAAAAGTTTTCTTTTGTTTTTCCTATCCATGAGCCTTGTTCTGTCTTATTTACTACCAGAGTGGAAAAGAATAAACATTCCATTGTCATAGCCAATAGTGATGGCTTTAGTATTTATAACTTTCAAGGAAACAGTGCTACATTAGAAAAACACATTTCATTCGCAAGTGTTTTTCCTTACAATTCTAAAGAACCCGTAATACTTGGGAATATATCTTACGATTTGGATAATGACGGAACAGATGAGTGGTTTATTCCTACCTCTCATGGTGTTACTATATTCAAAAACTATGCACCTACTTCAGAGGTATCCTTTCATGTTTTTCACGAAATATTTTTAGGAAACAATCCGACCCTGTATTATCAATTCCCTGTAATTTATCCGGTAAAAAGTAGTAAGGATAAATCAAATCCTATTGCTTTTTGGGGTGATAAAGAATTAGTCTTTGCTCATGGGGAGAACTGGAATTTAACCACTAAAATAAATATTGAACGAAAAAATCCTGAAAAATGGGATTCTACTTACCGTTTAGGTGATGTAAATAAAGATAGTTTTCCTGATGTTTTACTTACAGAGACTCAGGGAACTTTGAACTTAAAAACCAATGTCTATATGTATATATCCGAAGGAGATTTCAAATATCCAGAACAACCACAATTTGAATATAAAATAAAAGGTGCTGTATGTTTACCTGTAATCAAAGATGTTAACAATGATAACCAAGATGACCTGGTGCTTTTCAATATACCCATTGGGCTGACCAATTTCATTAACTTTTTTGTACGCGGAAAATTATCTGTTGATTCAAAGGTATTTCTGTCTGATGGAAAACAACTTCCTTCCAAACCAAGTTATCAAACAAATATATTAATGGATGCCCCTGAAGGTAAAGACCAGATTGCATACGCGGTAGATGACTTTTCTGGAGATGGTCTGCTGGATATTGCATTTGGACGGGCTCGTAATACCTTACAAATAAACACAAGCAGTTTTAGCGAAGGAACAATGAAAATAAAACAATGGATAAAATTAAATATTCCGGGTTTTGGTCTTATAAAGACAACCAATATAAATGATAACAAAAGTAGAGATATGATTATTTATCACCCAGCGGGAGAAAACAAAAACCGGGCAGATATCATTATTTTCTAATAGGAAACGAATATGGATTTATTTGATAACAAATTCGAAAAAGCAAAGGAGCGATATAAGTTTTTGTGCAAGGAAATAGAGAAGCACAATGAACTCTATTATGTCCATGCAAAACCGGAGATTACGGACTATGAATATGATATGTTGATGAAAGAACTGGAAGAAATTGAACAACAGTATCCACAACTTATAACTCCATATTCTCCAACGCAACGAGTGGGTGGAAGGGTAATTGATGAATTTCAAACAGTTGAACATCGTGTTCCCATGCTTTCCATTGATAATACCTATAACGAGTCAGAAATCCGAGAATTCGACCAGCGTATAAAAAGGACACTCTCCACAATAGAAAAGATAAATTATGTGGTTGAACTAAAAATTGATGGTGTTGCTATTTCAATTAAATATAGAAACGGTATTTATGAACAAGCAGCCACTCGTGGCGATGGTTTTCGTGGTGATGATGTAACAGAAAATGTTCGGACAATTAAATCAGTTCCTTTACGATTAAGAGGACCTGTCCCTGAGACGGTTGAGGTTAGGGGAGAAGTCTTTATGAAAGACAAAGAGTTGGAACGATTGAACCAGATTAGAGAAGAACTTGGCGAAGAACCTTTCAGAAATCCAAGAAATACCACCGCAGGAACACTAAAACTCAAAGACCCTCGAATGGTTGCCCAAAGGAAATTAGAAACCTTCTTTTATGAGTTAATTCTGGAAGAATCAGAAAAAAACCTTGTAAAATCACATACGGAAACATTGAACAAATTAAAGGAATGGGGACTACCTGTAAATCCTCATTGGAAAGAATGTGTAGATATTGAACAAGTCATAGAATATTGCAACCAATGGCGTGAAAAACGATACACCTTAGAATACGAGATAGATGGAATGGTTATAAAAGTTAATGAACACTCTATCCGAGAACTTTTAGGAACTACCAGCAAATCTCCACGCTGGATAATTGCATACAAATTTCCTGCTGAAACAGCCCAAACCAAATTATTAAATATTAAAGTTCAAGTGGGTAAAACAGGAGCCTTAACCCCTGTCGCAGAAATGGAACCCGTTCGTCTTGCAGGAACAATTGTAAAACGTGCTACCCTCCACAACTTTGAAGAGTTAGAAAGAAAAGATATTCGTATCGGGGACACGGTAGAAATTCAGAAGGCAGGAGAAATCATACCACAAATTATTAGACCTATAATCGAACTTCGCCCCCCTAATACGAAACCATTCAAACCACCGGAATTCTGTCCAGAATGCGGTAGCAAGGTACAAAAAGACCCAGAAGGCGTATTTTATCGTTGCTTAAGTATGGATTGCCCTGCTCAGTTAAAACAAAAAATTCAACATTACGCCCAGAGAAGGGCTATGGATATTGAAGGTTTAGGTCCTGCTCTGGTTGAACAATTAGTGAATAAAGGTTTGGTGAAAAATATTGCGGATTTGTATCAGTTGACAAAAGAACAAT
Organism: uncultured Nitrospirales bacterium; assembly: GCA_964549105.1. Taxonomy (GTDB): domain Bacteria; phylum Hydrogenedentota; class Hydrogenedentia; order Hydrogenedentales; family Hydrogenedentaceae; genus Hydrogenedens. Next base: position 45,222 of record CAZJTZ010000011.1, on the reverse strand, counting down.
TAATGGAGTTAGAACGGATGGGGAAAAAATCCGCAGAAAATTTATTACAAGCAATAGAGGAAAGTAAAAATAAACCTCTAAGTGCCTTGCTTTTTGGATTGGGTATTCGCCATGTCGGACAACACCTGGCAGAGGTACTGGCTAATCACTTCAATTCGTTAAATAATCTAATAAATGCCGATGAAAACGAGTTAACTACAATTAATGAAATAGGTCCCACTGTTGCAAAAAGTATAAAGGATTTTTTCTCGACGAAAGCGAATATAGAACTCATTGAAAATTTAAAAAAAATGGGAATTAAAACTTACGAAAAAGATGAAGAAGTAAAATCTACAGAAAATATTTTAAATGGAAAAACCTTTGTTGTCACAGGCACTCTAAAAAATTTTACTCGCGACCAAATTGAGCAGAAGATAAAACAGTTGGGAGGAAGGGTTTCTTCCTCTGTAAGTAAAAATACGGATTATGTGCTGGTTGGTGAAAATCCTGGTTCAAAATTAGAGAAGGCGCAAACATTAGAAGTGAAAACGATTACAGAAGACGAATTTATGAAACTGATAAAGGGTAATAAAGAATGAATCCTTTTGTTGTTAAATGTCCTAATTCGATAGATTCAAAAACAGGAGGAGAATTATATGAAGATATAAAGAAAATGAAAATAGACAAAAAAGGGCAGATTATTATTGATTTAGAAAATACAGAAATGATAGATACCCTCGGCTGTGCCTGGCTACTCTATATTTCAGAAGAATTAAAAAAACATGATATTTCTGTAACATTGAGTAATGCAAATAAAAAAGTCAAAGAGATATTGGAAGTCGTTTCACCAGCATTTGAATACCAGCCCAAAAAAACACACAATAAAAACTTTTTTGAAACATTTAACTACCGATTTTATGCTATTATTTTAGAGGTAAGAGATTTTTTAAATCTTTCTATTGATGCTATATATTGGACACTTCTGGCTCCGGTTTTAGGAAAAAAATTTAGATGGGAATTGTTTATAGAAGAAGTCCATGAGATGGGGGTTAGGGCAGTTGGGATTGTTTGTTTGATGAATTTTTTGTTAGGTCTAATTATTGCAATGCTTTCCGCTGCACAGGTCGAAAGTTTCGGCTTAAGCATATATGTAGCCAACCTTATTATGATTGGCTTTGCCAGAGAACTTGCAGCAGTTATGACCGCAACTGTCGTATCTGCAAGAACAGGTGCCGCTATAGCCGCAGAAATATCTACAATGGAAGTTCAAGAAGAAATTGATGCTTTACGAGGTATGGGTATAAATGTAACCCAATACCTTGTAGCACCAAAAGTATTGGCTCTTTTGATTGTCCTTCCCTGTCTCTCAGTTCTGGGACTTGTTTTTGGTCTTTTAGGCGGTGCAGCATGGGGAGTATTGATTTTAGACTTTAGTCCTGCTGTCTGGTTCAGACAAACGGTAAATTCAGCATACTTTGATGACCTTATACAAGGTTTGTTAAAAACTCTTGTATTTGCTATTTTCATTGTGCTCATAGGTTGTCATAACGGATTTAGGGTAACAGGCGGTTCAAGAGGAGTGGGCTTAATGACTACCCGTGCTGTCGTTATGGATGTTTTTATGTTAATTACTGTGGATATTATTTTTGCAACCATATTCTATTACTTGATATGAAAAAGGAATAATTGTGACTCAAAATGTAATTTCAAAAATAGAATCCCTTCAAGTCGGCTATGATGAAAGGATAGTTCTCAAAAATATATCCTTTGAGGTGTATAAAGAGGAAATATTCCTGATTGTGGGTGGCAGTGGCTGTGGAAAAACAACTTTACTGAAAGCAATCTGTGGATTACTAAAACCTTCACAAGGAAGTATCTATATAATGGGTCAAGATATAACTCAATTAGACGAAGAGGGACTATCAAAGGTTCAACAAAATATAGGCATCGCTTTTCAATCCAGTGGTCTGATTAACTCAATTACTGTAGGTGAGAATGTAGCACTGCCTATCAGGGAATACGGCTCTGTTGACCCTAAAATTATACAGGAAATTGTTCGTATCAAATTAAGTCTTGTGGGTCTGGCAGGAGTCGAAGACAGAATGCCAGAAGAACTATCCGGAGGTATGAAAAAGCGGGCTGGTTTAGCAAGGGCTCTGGCTTTAGACCCACCTCTTGTGTTCTTTGATGAACCTTCCGCAGGGTTAGACCCAATAATTGCTTGCGAATTAGATGAACTTATATTAAATTTAAGGAAACTTTTAGGAATAACTTTTGTTATTGTTAGTCATGAACTTGAATCTATCAAAACAATCGCTGACAGAGTGCTTATGCTTGATGAAGGTAATGCCATTTTTTGCGGTTCTCTTGAAGAAGTGAAAAGGACAACTATACCAAAAGTAAAACAATTTTTTGAAAGAAAACCTAATGGACAGAAAAAAGTGTTTTCATATCAGTAAATCAAATATAGGAAAATATATATTATAAAACAACAAGGATAAATTCAGTGGCTACACGAAAACAAAAATCTCAAGTATTTTTATTCTTATTTATTTGTTTGGTGATTGTTCTGGCAATTGCTTATTTTGTATCAGGTATGTATAGCAATTATGGGGTAAGGTATCGAATTGAATTTGACGAATCTATACTGGGCGTTTATGAAGGAGGAGTTGTTGAATATTTAGGCGTTCCAGTTGGCAAAGTTGAAGAAATTAAGGTAAGTTCCGATGGCAAACCCTATGTAACAGTAAACATTGATAGCAAAAAGGTAACACTTCACGAAGGAGTCGAAGCAAGCATAGTAATCTATAGCCTTGCCGCAGGGACTATGGCAATATCCCTGCATGGAGGAGACCCCAATGCTCCTATATTACCACCAGGAAGCAAAATCCCTGCCCGTCGTTCAACTATCTCTGCCGTAAGTTCAAGAGCCGAAGAATTGATAGAAGACTTGAAAAACATTTTAGATTCAATAAAAACAGGGCTTGAAGGAATTGAATCCGGCGATTTAACCGAAATTGTGAAAAAGGTAGACAAAACTCTTGAAAAGGGTGAAACCCTTATAGATGATATACAAAAAATAGTAAAAAATGTAAATACGGCTATTGAAGAAATAAAACCAAAATTTAGTAAAACTATGGACACCGGAGAGCAAACAATAAATGAGATAAAAGAATTGTCCAAAAAAACAGATAAACTTGTTTCAGTTATCACAGAAAAGGTCCAACAAATAGATATTCAAAAGATACAAGAAAATGTAAACTCTACATCGGAAGAAATAAACAAATTGGCAACTGAATTAAAAGATGTTATAAGCAATACTTCATACAAGGCGGATAATGTTGAATTTACACTACAACAAACATTACAGGAAGTAAACCAAACTCTGGAATCTTTAAGGAATTTACTCGAATCAATTCAAAAAAATCCTTCCTCAATAATAAGAGGCAAAAATTACAACAATAATAGGAGATAAATATGAAACACCATTCAATATACATAATATCTTGTGTCGTTATATTATCCACAAGTTTATTCGGATGTTTGACACCTGTCAAACCTAACTATTCATTAAAATATTACTTAAATCCCAAGATAGAAGAACAAAAAGGAACAGATACAGGACTAATACTCGCTATAAGAGGATTCGAGTGTTCAAGAGCAATTTCAAATTATGTTATTTATATAGATAATGGCAAACTATATTACACAGAAAGCGAAGAGTGGGCAGAACACCCTGCTGATGTTATACAAAGACTTGTTACAAAATCTTTGGAGAATACAGGCAGATTTAGCGATGTTGCAAGTAGTGTAGAAATAAAAAATCCCGACATGATTCTCGTCGGAGAAATTACTCAATTTTATTGTAGTGAAGAAAACGAATCAGAAAAAATAATTATATCCTTAACTATAAGAATACGAGAAACAAAGACAAGCAGGATAATATTTGCCAAAGAATTTCAGATAGAGCATGAATTTAACGAAGAGACTCAGCAAATTAACGACGCAACAAACGATGCTCTATCCCAACTATCTAAATCTCTACAAAACGAAATCAACAAAATTGACTTTAATCCCCTTGTTAATAAATAAGTTAACTGCAACCCCTTATTTTTCATAAATTCTATCAATTAGGAACGAAATTCTGCCATTTTTTGTTATTTATATAAAAGAGAGAATTAGAAATGCTACAGTTTGTTTATAATTTTATAAGTATTATTAATCAAATGGCGCCTTACCTGCTGTTTGGCTTTTTGATTGCGGGGATATTGTCGCAGATAATCCCTACCTCTTGGGTTCAAAGACATCTTTCAGGTAAAGGCTATGCCCCCATAGTAAAAAGTGCCATGATAGGCGTTCCCTTGCCACTCTGTTCCTGTGGTGTAATCCCTGTTATGGCTTCATTTAGAAAACAGGGAGCAAATGTTCCGGCTATGTTATCTTTTATCCTATCCACTCCACAAACAGGCGTGGACTCCATACTCGCAACTTATGCACTATTAGGTCTGGCAATGGCTATTTATAGACCATTTATCGCATTAATTACTGGACTTTTAGGCGGGGTTATATATTATTGGATTAGTAAAAAAGAAGTTGAACAAGAAGCAAATGAATTGAATGAGCGGAGAGAAAATTCAAAAAGCGATGAGGAACACACAGTATTCAACAAAAAAGTCATTGTTAATAAATTAATTGAGGTGTTTCATTATGGTTTCATCACAGTACCGCGTGAAATTGCTCGACCACTGGTTGTAGGAATAATAATTACAAGTGCAATAACCACCTTTATACCTCCTGGCATTATTACAAAATTTTTAGGTTCAAATATACTGCAAATTTTTGCAGCGATTTTGGTTGGTATACCTATTTATGTCTGTGCTACTGCGTCTATTCCTATTGCACTTAGCCTGGTTTATTTAGGTGCTTCTCCTGGCTCTGCACTTGCATTTTTAATTGCTGGACCTGCAACAAATTTCGCAACAATTGCAGTAGTTAAGCAATTACTAGGCAAGAAAGCAGTAATTGTATATATACTTACAATGGTTATTTCTGCACTATTTTTTGGCATAACCTTTGATGTGCTCGTTGATTATTTCCCCTTTATGAAATTCTCACAATTGCAAAGCATGCCTCATGTTCACGAGACATTTTTTAGTCCTACAAAACTTATTTCTTTGATATTTTTTACTTTAATCTTAGTGTTAGGTATACTTAAAATTGACCCATTTCAATACTTATCAAGAACTAAAAAGGAGTTAACTTTGGAACAACCTTACATGAAAATAAAAGTTAGCGGAATGACCTGTTCTCACTGTCTTCAACGAGTTACATCAGTATTAAAAAGTATTCCTAATGTTATAGATGTAAATGTATCCCTTGATGATGGGATAGCGATTGTCTATGGAAATCCTTCCTTTGATGAGATTAACAAAGCCCTGTCAGAAGAAGGCTACCCTTCAAAAATGATAGAAGAAAACTCATCATGTAATGACTATAAGTGCCATTGAAACCACCATATATCATTTTAGCTCCATGATATTGGGTGGAAGTTCTTGTAGTAGTGATTGTATCCCCTGCTGATAGCCTGTTTCGATATTTTCTTTGATTACATAATTGGCGGTTTCACTACTGATTTGTTTCAGTGAGTTTTGTAAATCAAAGTCAGGATATTTTCCAGAAAAATTCTTTGCACTTTCTAATAACTGTCCTTTCAGTTCTCCTATTTTTGCATTTACAATTCGTATTCCTCGATTTTTCTGTTGGCTTTCTAATGGGAATTCATCAGTTACTTCATTATAGGTCAATAGTGCCTGTTTTAATAGAACGATGGCTTCAGCAATTCTCCCTGTGAGTGCTTCCTGCTCTGCTGTGCTCTGTAATTTGTCTGCCCTTTCTAATGCTTCTTTGGCTTGTGCAAGCCGTGCATCTCGTTCTTTTATATCATGTTCCGCTTCCAATCGTAGCCTTTCTGCGTTAGGATGTAACGGGTCTGCATTTGCAGCATTTTTGAACCAATCCAATGCCTCTTCAAGTTTCTTTGTTTCACGGGCTTTATTCCCCATATCAATATAGTAATCGGCTATTTTCCGTGCAATATCTTTACGATTTGGGTTTAAACTTATCGCATTTTGATATTGTTGTACTGCAAGTTCGCTTACCCCAGCCTCTAAAAGAGCGTCACCTATCTGGATATACATATCTTCTGTAAAGGTTACTAATTCAGCCAACTTTTGTAAGTTTATTTTAATTTCTTCAGGATTCCCTCTTCTTGCATAAAAAAGTCCCCCTTGAATCGCATAATCTTTTAAAACAGTGTCACTTACTGAACTTACCACCTGACGAGGGATTAAAACAGTAAACCAGACATCAGCCACCGCATTCAACGAAATACTCACACATTCCGCTAATGTCGTTGAAGCCGTTCCCTTAAAACCAATATTCGTTTTATATTCTTGCTCAATAATTGTGTCCCTTGAAGAAATCTGACGGTTGAGTTGAGCAAAATATACAGAAGGATTAACTCTCTGCCGCGGTGTAGTTCGCAACGAAACTTTCTCTATCATTTTCTCAACATCAGAATTATACAGAGTCCGAAAAGTGTTATCAGAGTTTTGTAGGGGAGAGGTTGCCTGGGCTGTTAATTTTCCTAAAACACCTAAACGAAAAGCATAATACGGGTCTATCTTTTTAGGCTTTACGGCTATAAGCAAATTTATTTCGGATTCAATAGCATGGATAGGGTCCGTTTTGGCTGTAGGAATGAGCAGATAGAGCCTATCATCGGGTATAGCCGCTCCATTTCTTATATCAACTTCAAGTTTTTTTAACGAAGCATTTAATTCTTTATCTAATAGATGAATGGCATTACTGATTATTGAGATTTGTGCGGTTGGACCCCAACAATATCCAGATATAGAAAAAATCAAAAATATAGAGGTAATTGAAAATATTTTTTTGTTCATATATGCCACAATCCTTATTGAGTTGCAACTGTTGTCTGTGATGTTGTTGGATTACTTAAAAGAGTTTGTTCAATTTGTTCCATTAAAACTTCAATCTCTGCTGTAGAATAATTTGGCATAACCTTTTTAACTATTTGAACATAAGTTTTTAAATTGTTTAACCCTTCGGATAATACATTCCTTCTTATATATAATAAGCCATTTTCAAGATATGCTGGTGCATAGTTCGGGTCTTTCTGAATTGCATTTGCAAAACACTGCTGGGCTGTGTTCATATCATTATTTGATAATGCAATTCTCCCTTCAACTAAATAACTTCGGGGGTTTTGTTGCCCTTTATTTTTGATAGTCTGTATGAGTTCGGTTGCCTTACCAATATTATCCTGTTGATAGTAAATCAGTGCCAAATCCAGAGTGGCATCAATAGAATAATTTCCCTCTGTATTTTTTATTTTCTCCAATTCAATTATTGCTTCAGTAGTCAAACCAGAATGGAGTAATGATAAGGCGTATAAATAGCTAAAAGCAGTGGGTAGTTTTTCTTTAGATTTTAAAGTTTGTAATATCTGTAAAGTCTTATTGGTATCCCCAGATTTGAATATCTGACAGGCAAAAAAAATCTTTTCGCTATCATTAAGTCCCTGTATATTAGATTCCATCAAGGACAAATATTTTTGCCTATTTTTTTCATCATTACGAAATTCCGTTAGTAGTAGAAGCAAAGCCGCTGTTTTCGGTGTAATATTTTCATCATCTACTAAATTTAATACTGCATCATAATTCCCATGTGAAATTAGCAGGGCAATAACACTCTCCTTGTTTGATTTTAACCCTGTTGCCAAAGACACTAATTGTTCATCATTTTGAGTATTAGAGGTATTACTTTCACCAAGAAGGCTCAGCATTTTTAAATCATTTCGTTCAGGGTATAATTCAGAGAGTTTTTTAAGATATTTAGATTGTTGTTCCTTGCTATTTTTCTTTGTAGTAGCATATAAAGCTAACCAGATAGCATCTGTATTCTTGTTATCTATCTCAATGGTTTTATCAAATTCAACTAACGCCTCATCAAATTGATTGTTTTTCAAATGCAACTTTGCCAGAATAAAGTGAGCACGGGGGTTTTGAGGTTTCTTTTCAATGTATTTCTGTAAAATATCTATTGCACCTAACGGGTTTGTTTGACTTAAACTAATGGCACTGGATATGGGGTCATAAGTAAAATAAACTATTCCGACACCCACAACTACTAATATGAGAATAACAAGCAAACCATAAATAAGATACTTTTTCCCAAAAGAAGGAAGCACAAATCTCCTTTCTCGCGGCTGTTCCTGAACTATTTTACTTCCGGTAAGAAGATTAGTGCCACAATAAATGCAGATAATATCTGTTTTATTGACCGGAGATTTACAGTTAGGACATATTCCTTGTGATGCTGCCGTAGTTTTAGATTGGGTCGTAATCGTGGCTAATTTAATAGGTGCACCACAATGAGGGCACTGCGTCGCATCTTCGTTTATAGGCTTTTCACAGTAGGGACATAAAACCATAATTTATCCTTTTCAGTCTTTATGAAAATGTTGTTCTTTCTCCAACATACTAATATAATCTTGTTCTATTCTTTTATTACAATGTTTACAATATACCCTGCTGATATTATTCCTGCGTCCACAAAATTTACATTTAGGGAAAAACAAAGGAGGAATAGAAATCAAAGTAATTATTGCAATAATACTGACCATTATAAATAAATAACCTATACGCATACTTTAGTTCCATTCTTCTCTAATATTGTAAACAATTTCTTCATTAAATTATAACCTTAATAGGGAAAAAATGCACATAAAGTTTTACGGAATTATTTCACTGACCGAATTAACAATCTGGGAAGGACAATAAGAATATCTTTTAACATCGTCTAATGTTGTTACCCCGGTGAGGACGAGTATCGTTTCAACTCCTGTTTGAACACCAGCCACAATATCCGTATCCATGCGGTCACCAATAATTACTGTATTCTCAGAATGGACTCCAAGATAGTTCATGGCACTTCTTATCATAAAAGGGTTGGGTTTTCCAATATAAAACGGGGGTATCCCTGTAGCCTTTTCAATAAGCGCAGCCATCGCACCACACGCTGGCACTATCCCTGTTTCTGTGGGTCCCAAAGGGTCCGGATTGGTAGCAATGAACCTTGAACCATTACATATTAATCTAACTGCCTGTGTAATCTGGTCAAAATTGTAATTTGTTGTTTCACCCAGCACCACATAGTCAGGATTATATTCTGTGATGATATAGCCTGCCTGGTGTATTGCAGTGGTCAGTCCACTTTCACCCAATACAAACGCTGTTCCGTTCGGCTTTTGCATTCTTAAAAACATTCCCACTGCCATTGCAGATGTAAATATATTTTCATAAGGAATGTCGAGGTCAAAAACATTCAACCGATGTGATAAATCCTGAGGTGTAAATTTAGGGTTGTTTGTTAAAACTAAAAATTTACAGCGTCTCTCCATCAATCTTTTGATAAACTCATTTGCACCTAGGATAACCGATTGCCCTCTTATCAATACTCCATCCATGTCTATAAGATAATTCTTTACTACTTTATCAGAAGTCATTACTTTACTCCAAAAAATAAACTTTTATAAATATATAAATACTTTTGATATAATCTAATAATCAAGGTTATATATTATAAAACTTACGCCTGAATATTAAAAATTTTTATAGGGAGTAAAAAGTGAATTATAAAAAAGTGATATTTTTAGAAATAATTATTATTTCTTTGTTTTTTACTTTAACATCCTGCCGAACAATTGCTGGACAGCCCAGAATAAGAAATGCTGAAATTATACCCTCGGAACTGAATCCCGGTAGTTCTGCAGTAATACAAGTAGTTGTTAAAGACAAACATCATGTAGTCCGGAAGGTAGAAGGAGTTGTTAAAGAAGACCCGAGAATTAAACTGAAATTAAGAGATGATGGGATAGAACCAGATAAAAAAGCAAACGATGGTGTCTGGATATTAAAAGTTGATGTTCCTGATGAAGCAGTTCCTGGCGAATTTACACTTGGAATAGATGCTTATAATAAGGATGGGATACCTGTAAAAATACGGGAAAGTAAGAAAAAAATAACCCCACTACACATAGAAATTCCTATTATTATAAAAAAATGAATATATTCTTTTAAGAATGAATTTCTATACTTTTATATGTTTCATCTTACTTATATATAGTAGTGATATACCAGGACCGTCCCCCAATATACTCTTCTTGACCGTAGATACACTCCGTGCAGACCATTTGTCCTGTTATGGCTATCAACTTCCCTTATCGCCAAATATAGATAGTCTTGCACAACAAGGGGTGGTTTTTGAAAATTGTGTTGCGGAAGTACCCCTTACATGTCCTTCCTTCTCATCTATGTTGACTTCACAATGCCCTCGAACCATTGGTGTAACCAAAAATGGATTGGGAATATCGAAAAAAAGAACAACTGTTCCTGAAATATTAAAAGAGAATGGCTATTTTACTTTTTGCATTCAGAGCAATTGGACATTAAAGTCAAAGTTAAGCGGTTTACATAAAGGCTTTGATATTTACGACGATGATTTTCATGTAAAAAGATGGGGTATTTTTTCATCAGAGCGTTTAGCAGATGAAGTGACGAAAAGAGCCATAAATACACTTGAAAATAGACCTAAAGGCAAACCATTCTTTGGTTGGATTCATTATTCGGACCCTCATGCTCCATATCATTTTCGTAAAGATTACAACCTTCATACTGAACAGCCAAAAGAGGATAAACGAATAACAAAGATTATAAATTATGATTCGGAAGTAAGATTTACTGATGAACAAATCAGTATTTTGCTTCAACACCTACCAGAAAACACCTCAATAGTATTTGTGGCTGACCACGGCGAGAGTTTATACGAACATAATTATCTTGGACATGGGAGGAAACTTTATCAAAATGAAGTCAGGATACCTTTTATCATTGTCTCTCAAGGGGTAAAATCAAACCGAACAAATATTCCTGTTAGGGGGATAGATATAGGACCGACAATATTAGGTATAGCAAATATCCAGAAGGACAGGGATATGTTAGGGTTGGATGTTCTAAATGAACATGTTCCTGACAATAGAATCAGGGTAATAGAAACATACGGTGGTGCTGTCCCCAAAATACCTATCATACGCTTGTTAATGAAAAAGTCGGGTCCAGTCATGCAATCCGCTATTATGGGCAAATGGAAATTAATTGTAAAGGGGAAGAAGAGAGAACTTTATAACATCTTTGACGACCCAAAAGAGGAAAAAAATGTATCAAGTAAATATCCAGATAAAGTTTTAGAACTTCAAAAACTAATAAGTAAATGGTCAAAAACTACACCTGTTCTAAAACATAGAAACGACGACAAATTATCCAATGAAGATTTAGAAGTTCTGCGTTCCATGGGTTATATAGATTAATTATTATTCTCCGCGCCAACCTCTATCTGGATAACTACAAATTGACCAGTTGCTAAAATTTGCCCCTTTCTTTTCCCTGACACGAACCCAGTAGAAATAGATAACAGGAGTTTTTATTCCTGTGCAAGAAAAAAAGTTTTTTGTTATAGGCGGTTTAGCAGTGGAATCATAGAAATAGGGAAGAGTCGTTTGCCCCATGGATAATGCCGTATCGCAATCATATTCTTTATTACGAAGAACCTCATATTCATAAACTTTTCCAGAAGGATTGTTCATGCCCCAGGTTATCAGAACATAATCAGAATATTCCCCATCTGACGCAATTACATTAATAGGCGGTTGAGGTATTTCAAAAAGGGATTCCCCCTCCTCATTATCTCCTTCATTAATCCCTTCCTCTATACCCTCAGGTTTGTCTTCCCCCTCTTTTACTTCACCTTCATTACTACCTTCACTCAAACCTTCATAAGTCCCCTCTGTGGGTATCTCGCCCTCGATATTTCCTTCCAAAATTCCTTCTTCTGTGCCCTCTGATGCCCCTTCTCCTTCCACACTACCTTCATTCAAACCTTCATGTATCCCTTCAATAGGTATCTCACCTTCTTCTGTCCCTTCCAATACCCCTTCTTCCAATACGGGTTCTAAGTCTATAAAGTCTGGGATTCCATTATTGTTTCTATCCCCTACCCCTTCTACACTATCAGAGATTCCATCATTATCACTGTCAAGGTCTAAAAGATTAGGAATGCCATCACCATCAAAGTCATCTATACCTTCTATAATATCTGAAATTCCATCCCTATCTGTGTCCCCCGATGTAATTATAGGGAAAAATTGAACCTTCTTCCCTCTTGGATTATGTGTAATAAATGAAATTAATCCATAAGTATTGTAATTAAAATAGTTTTCTTTGTTAATAGCAACCGTAATTGATGAATTATTTTTAGCATAAGAGAAAACATCTAATAAGGAATTAGATTCGATATGTATAGATTTTTCTTTTAAGTTATAGATAAATCTTTTTTTGGGTTGAGTGGGAATTTGCTCTGGGACCTGGTCAACGATGATAGGAATGTCTTTATTAAATTTAGATTCACAAAAGAATCCTATAGTGCAGTTGTCGTCTTTAAGTTTTAAGTCGTTTGCCTTAACAGCAAGAACCATACAATTTGACTTAAACAAGTTTACATCATATTCGGAACTCGGAAAAAAATTTAAAGGGTATTGCACCTTTGTTTCACTTGATAAATCTGACAAAATAGAGACAAAAACATCAGAAGAAGGAGGGGGTATGTTTCCAGAATAAGTAGTGCCATTATAGAGGGCATAATCTGTTCTACCATCATTGTTCGCATCAATATAGAATGTAAAACATACTTGACTTGGTGAACTCCATGTATTATAGACCGAAACTAAAAAATAAATAGTTGAATTCTCTATATCTTCACTATTGGTTAAATATGGCAAATTATCTGTTATCCCTATAAACTGTATGTCCGCACAGGATAAATATTCCGATAATTTGTTTTGTTTTTTGCTTATTCCTCTCATCTCATAAAAAGACAAAAAGGAAACCAGGTCATAAGGGAAATTTTCACCTGTATATAGTTCTTTTCCCTCCACTGTTAAAGACTCCGTATTTGAACTTGATAAATCCAGATAAGCAGGATATAAAGAAAGGTCAGAGACAGGCTGAGGTTGTGCATATAACGAAATATATAAATATGCGTCAGTGCTTGTATCTCTTAACGACAATATCCCACTAAATTCACTGAGCCAGGAACGATTTGGGTCATTGTATCGAAAATCAACCGAAGGGTCTTTGTCATGTTTTAATTGAAGCGGTTCAATATTAAGTATTACAGGTAAATCTGCAAAACTGTTTGAAATTATCGGTGATGTAATCATTTGTGGAAGTTCAATGTTTACACCAGAAACCGTTGAGGTGGGGGTGAAGGTTAATTCAAAGGTTTTGGTCTGATTAGAACGATTCTCAATGCGGACCCATCTTTCCTCCATTGTAGGTTCTATCACCTCTTGTGTATTGAAACTAATAGACACGGCATCAGGATTATCCCTGTCATAGAAAAAGAAGTCCATTATCATACTATTAGAAAAATCATTTCTTCCTATACCTGCTACCTGAGGTGGTGAAGTAATAATCTCACTATTTTTGACAAGAAAATTGCTATATACAGCATTATTCATAAGAATTGCTTTTATATTTTGTGGAGACAAATCGGGTTTAATTTCCTTTAATAAAGCAGCAAGTCCAGTGATATGTGGTGCAGACATAGATGTCCCTGCACGAACACTATTAATTGGGTTTGACCCTAAATTTGCAGAACGAATATGAACACCGGGCGCAGATATATCCGGTTTTAACATAACCTTTCCTGTGGAGTATATTGTTGGTCCCCGTGAAGAAAAATAAGCAGTTCGAGAAGGAATTCCACCTGTTAAAGTAGGGTCTGCATCTTCACACGCACCGACAGCGATAACACTTTCCGCAGAGGCAGGTGTTCCAAGAGAAAAGAAGCCATCCCCTCTATTACCAGCAGAAACAACCACTAATGTTCCAACCTTTGAAGCATTATTGCATGAAATCGCTTCAGGGCTATTGGCAAAACCAAAATCTTCACCTAACGACAGGTTAAGTATATCCAGATGGTCTGAAAAGTCGCCATCTTGATTTGGGTCAATTGCCCACTCAATAGCAGGAATTAAAATCTCACTTTTTGGAGCAGTTGAAAATATTTTTAAGGCATATAATTCTGTTTTGGGAGCAACTCCCGGATTGACAAAGAAGGGGATACTCATTAATTGCTGGGTATATTCAAAAGTATAAGTAGCTCCACTGTTCAATACTCCATATCCACCAATAATCCCTGCCACATGAGTGCCATGTCCTTGCTGGTCAAAGGGGTCTGCGTCTGGAACAGGGACATTTTTACCATAGACCTCAGGGTCATAATCTTCACCTGCAAAATCATAACCACCCATAATTTTCGTGGTTGGAAATGGAACATCTCCAATTACAGTATGGTCATTATTGGAGTAATCTACATCTGCTCCTGAACCACCAAAATCCTTATGAATATAATCAATACCTGTATCAATTATACCTACCTTTACACCATTTCCTGTCGCTTTATATTTTCCCCAAACATAAGAAGCACCTACAAATGGAACGCTATATGACAAATTAATACTCACACATGCTAATGGAAGCACGGATTTCACTTCTGGCTCTGACTCTATTTGTCTAATAGTCTCATAATCAATACATAAGCCTACACCATTAAAGACCTTTTGAACCTGAAAAAGAATATTATTAGAATGACTTTTTTCTTTTAAAAGTTTATCTAAAAATAAATCTTGTTCCTTTTTTACATTTTCTATATGCTTTTTTAACCTTTGCGATTTTTCGGATGAAGATATTTTCACATTTTCAATTTCTGAATAAAACTCAACTCCTGGTGAAGTCTTTAATTCAATAATTACAGAAATACCTTCCTCTGAAACCGCAGTGATTGAATTTAGTAGTGAAAAGAATAGATATAGATAAATATTAATTTTAAATTTTGAAATCATATAATTATAATGATAGAATGAAGTTTTTAAAACATTTAAAGAATTTTTTATTAATTATAGGGGATTAAGGTAGATGAAATGAAATAAGGTGACATTTGTATAAATATAAAAAAGAGGTTTTTGTTAAACAAAACAATTAAGGGGAATAGACACAATGACAGAGAATAAAGTAGAGAGAATTGATGGACTTACTCAGGGAGTAGATGAGAAGAGTTGTCAGAAGCATAAGGGAATATTAAAAGTAACCCTGATAGGTGCATTTTTTAACATACTTCTTGTGGGACTAAAAATAGTGGTCGGTTTTTTTATACATAGTCAATCCCTTATCGCTGATGGTATTCATAGTCTTTCTGACCTGGTTACAGATGTTGCTGTAATTGTTGGAGAACGATATTGGAGAGCACCCGCTGATAAAGACCATCCTTACGGGCATGGAAGAATTGAAACTCTCGTAACAGTCTTTATCGGGATAGTATTAGGTATTGTAGGTTTTTATCTGGGGATACAGTCTATAAATTCTCTTATGCAAGAAAAAAAAGAAATTATCTATTCGACACCTATGATAATTGTTGCACTATTTTCGGTTATTTCCAAAGAATGGTTATACCGATACTCTGTGCGTATAGGCAATAAAGTTCATTCCACTGCGGTTATTGCTAATGCTTGGCATCATCGTTCTGATAGTTTAAGCTCTATTCCGGTTATAATTGCAGGTATAGGAATAAGCATTAACCCAGCATATAGTTTGTTAGACCCGATTGGCGCATTAGTCGTAAGTAGTTTTATTATTTATACAGCCTATCAGTTAACTTTTCCTATGCTGAATTCATTAATAGACCATGGTGTAAGTCCGGAAGAAATAGAAAAACTTGATAAAATAGCATTATCAATTGAAGGTGTAAAAAGTGTGCATGCAGTTAGAAGTCGTTCTATCGGTGGAGGAATTGCAATTGATTTACATGTTCGGGTTGAACCAAGCATGTCTGTTTATGACGGTCATATCATTGCGGGCAAAGTAAAGCGAGCACTCTTAAAAGATGGAGATAATGTTGTAGATGTTCTCGTGCATATTGAACCTGAAGGACCGCCATCAGAAAAACGGAAGGAAGAAATCTTAAATCAAAAGACCTGAAATATTGCACATTTAAGGTAAGAAAGTTCAGGCATTATCAGTAATTCAGGATGGTCTGGTGCCGCACCGTGGAATTCTAATAATCTAATTTTCTTCGATGCATTTCGAGCAGACCTTTTTATAATCTCTCTAAAGTCAGAAGGCGAAATAAAGTGGGAACAAGAACAGGTGATTAAAAATCCCCCTTTTTTAATATGTTGCATAGCCATAGAATTAAGCCGTTGATATTTCAAAAATGCTTTCTTAAAATCTTTCTTTTTCTTCACATAAGCAGGGGGGTCTAAAATAATCACATCATATTCATCGCTATTATCCAGATATTTTTCAATTTCCGCATCGTAAAAATCGGCTAATTCAGAATAGCCATTGAGTTCAAGATTCTTCCTGGCTATTGTTATCGCTTCATGAGAAGAGTCTATTCCTGTTACATGTTTTGCCCCTGCCTGGATTGCATGACAACTCCATAGTCCTATATAGCAAAAGCCATCAAGAACATTTGCCTCTGCCATGTATTTCTGCGAGTATACATAATTCAACCTCTGGTCAAAGAAAAGTCCTGTTTTTTGTGCATTTTTTATGGGTATAACAAATTGAAGGTTGTTAATATTACAATGAACCTCATCAGGTATATCCTTTGGTGAAGTTTCAGATGATTTAAAATAAATGTCTTTAACACCATCAAAACTACTTATAGCCTCAATTAGTAAATTTTCATATCGAGTATAAAATTTACATTCTGAATTTACCACTACTAGTGACTGGTATCTATCAATAATCAACCCCGGCAAACCATCACTTTCTGCATGCACCCAGCGATACGCATTAGAACCCTTAAATAACAGTTCTCTCAGTTCTAAGGCTGTTTTTAACCGCTTTATAAAAAAATCTTTATCTACTTCCTCCTGGTGAAAACTGAGCACTCGTGCAAAAATACCTTCCCCAGATTGCACAAATCCCCTGCATATGAATCGCCCTTTTGTATTATAAACATCTATAACTTCCCCATCTCCATAAGCGTCTTTAGTTGAAACTTCATCTTTGAAAATCCAGAAATGACCCCGAAGTAATCGTCTTTCTTCATTTTCCTGAATATGAATGATAGGAATTGCTTTATTCATGAACTTGTTATACTGCCTATTTGATGGGATTGTTTCCACTTCTTTATAGTTCTGAGCAGGTAAATCCTAATTTTCTCCTCATCTCGTTTCTTTTCATAAGTTATTTCTTTATTCCATTCACTAAAATCCTCTTTACCCTCTGGAATAATCCCCTCCTCATAAGCATTGGTATATATCTCAACCTTATTTTGTGTAATTTGTGCAATTCCACCCATAACCGCAATTAATTTTCTTTCCCCATCCTCCTGCTTAATTGAAACAATACCAATTTCCAGAGAGGTTATCAGCGGTGTATGCCCCGGCAATGCTGTAATTACACCATATTTGATAGGCAACGATATGGAAATGGCTTCTAAACTAATAGTTTCCATATTTAGGGCAAAAAGTTCAAATAAAAACTTGCGTTTGCTCATACATGGGCTCCCATTTGTTTCGCCTTTTCTTTAACATCCTCAATCGTTCCACAATAGAGAAAAGCAGATTCAGGATAATGGTCATACTTCCCGGATAGTAGTTCAGAAAAACTTTCAATAGTCTCTTCTACTGTTACATATTTTCCTGGCACCCCTGTGAATTCTTCTGCAACGAAATTGGGCTGTGAAAAGAATCGTTGAATCCTGCGAGCACGATTTACAATTTGTTTGTCGTCCTCAGAAAGTTCCTCCATCCCCAATATAGCGATGATATCTTCCAAATCTTTATATCGTTGTAAAATTTGTTGGACTTCGCGGGCAATTTTGTAATGGGATTCTGTTATATATCGTAGGTCTAATAGCCGACTTGTAGAATCTAATGGGTCTACGGCAGGATAAATCCCCATTTCTACAATTTTACGGGATAGAACAATGGTAGCGTCTAAGTGTGTAAAGGTATTGGCAGGAGCAGGGTCAGTAAGGTCATCGGCAGGAACATATACCGCCTGAACAGAAGTGATTGAACCCCTTGTAGTAGAAACGATTCTCTCTTGAAGTTCTCCCATCTCTGTTGCTAAGGTGGGTTGATAGCCTACTGTGCTTGGCATTCTGCCCAATAAAGCAGATACCTCCGAGCCTGCTTGCGTAAAACGGAAAATATTGTCTATAAACAAAAGCACATCTTGCTGTTCTGTGTCCCGAAAATATTCCGCAATGGTAAGAGCCGTTAAAGCAACCCTTGCCCTTGCCCCAGGTGGTTCAGTCATTTGTCCAAAGATTAACGCTGTCTTATTAAGCACCCCTGAACGCTGCATTTCTAACCACAAGTCATTTCCTTCGCGTGTCCGTTCTCCAACACCACCAAATACAGAAACGCCACCATGTTTTATAGCAACATTTCGTATTAGTTCCATTATCAAAACCGTTTTCCCAACCCCTGCACCACCAAAAAGACCTATTTTACCTCCCTTTGGAAAAGGTGCTAATAAATCAATAACTTTAATTCCTGTCTCAAAAATTTCCATTTTAGGATTAATATCGCGGTATTCAGGTGCTTTACGGTGTATGGACCAATAATCAGAAACCGTTAAGGGACCCTGTTCATCCACAGGTTCTCCAATAACATTTAAAATTCTTCCCAGCACTTCTTTTCCCACAGGAGCACTAATGTGCCTTTCTAAATCCGTGGCCTTCATACCCCGATATAACCCATCTGTGCTTTGCATAGCAACAGTTCGAACAATATTATCCCCAAGATGTTGCATAACTTCCAGAATAACCCTTTGTTCCTCTTCTGTTCGTATTTCCAATGCTGTATAAATAGGTGGTAAATCCCCTTCTTCAAAACGCACATCAACTACGGGACCACTAATTTTTACTATATTTCCTTCTTTCATATATTTGTCCTATTCTAAAGATTCTGTTCCACTGATTACTTCTAACATTTCTCGGGTAATCAGTTCTTGTCGTGTTTTATTAAAAAGTATATTCAAATCCTGTAAGGTTTCATCTGCATTTTTCGTAGCGGCTTCCATCGCTTGCATTCGAGCCAATTGCTCAGAGGATAACGATTCCTGAAAAATCCGATGTAACTCGGAGACTAAAAACATTTCGCATACCTTTGTTATTACATCATTCAACGAAGGTTCTACAAGCCAGTTCTTTTTCATACCTTTCATTCCTGGAACTTCTACCTTGTTTATCATCAAAGGAAGTATTTGTTCAAGTTCAATAGATGTCCTATACGAAAGACCCAACTTTGTGTAAACAATGTATACCGAGTCAGAATCCCCATTTATAATTTGCATGGATAGTTCCTGCACTATTGATGAGACTTTATCTAAAGAATATGCTTCAAAGAAGTCATCATATTCTTTTTGAACAGGTATTTTATGATACTTAAAAGCCTCATTCCCCTTATTCCCAATAGACATAAGGTATACTTTTTTATTTTTGAACATGTTTAGTAAAAATTCTCTTGTCTTTTGAATAATGAGTGCATTAAATCCACCACATAACCCCTGGTCGCTTGTAATCACTAATAAGGTTATTTTTTTCAATGCCTGATTTGAGGATATTAATGGATGATTAACCTCAAAATCAGGCATAGCGATTAGGTTGTTCCATAATTCCTCCAATCGTGAAGGCAAAAGACGGCTCACTTCAAGTGCGGTTTGTGCCTTTTTAAGACGAACCGTAGCAACCATTTTGATCGCTTTTGTTATTTTTTGTGTGCTTTTAATGGTTTTGATTCTATTCCGTAATTCTTGAATGCTACCCATAATAATAACGCCTTTTAATTATTTACCCTCACGCCATTTTTCACCCAAAAAACTGTTAATCGCAGATTCTAATTCCTTCTTTATGTTATCTGTCCACGCCTCTGTTGTTCCAAGGTATGTATAAAGTTGGGGACTGGTATCTTTTATGTAAGTTATTAATTCTTTCTCAAATCTTGGTAAAGCGTCAATAGATATTTTGTCAGTTAATCCAGAAATTCCTGCATATATGATAATAATCTGTTCCGCAATAGGAACGGGCTCAAATCGTTTTTGGATTAAAATTCTCGTAAGTCGTTTCCCTCTTTCTAACTGCTCTTTTGATGATTCATCTAATTCACTTCCAAATTGGGCAAAAGCTTCCAGTTCCCGGTATTGAGCCATAAGGACGCGCAAAGTCCCAGCAATTTTCTTCATAATAGGTGTTTGTGCGGCACCACCTACACGCGAAACACTTATTCCAGGATTTATAGCAGGTCGAATCCCTGAATAAAACAATGCAGGTTCCAAATAAATTTGTCCATCTGTTATTGAAATCACATTTGTAGGGATATAAGCGGAAACATCGCCTTCTTGAGTTTCTATAATAGGAAGAGATGTAAGTGTGCCGCCCCCTTTTGAAGGGTGAAGACATGCTGCCCTTTCTAAAAGACGGCTATGGAGATAGAATATATCGCCGGGATATGCTTCTCTTCCTGGTGGTCGTCTCAATAGTAAGGATATTTGGCGGTAAGCTCCTGCATGCTTTGACAAATCGTCATACACTATCAAAACATGTTTGCCCTTATCCCTAAAATATTCACCGATGGCACAACCCGCAAAAGGTGCAAGATACTGCATGGGTGCAGGTTCCGATGCCGTTGCAGATACAATAATGGTATATTTTAATGCTCCGAAGGTTGTGAGGTCATTTACTATTTGTGCCACAGTTGAACGCTTTTGGCCAATGGCTACATAAATACATATTACATCTTTATCTTTCTGATTGATAATAGTGTCTATAGCAAGCGAAGTTTTCCCCGTCTGTCTATCTCCAATAATTAATTCTCGCTGACCTCTACCGATAGGTATCATGGAATCTATTGCTTTAATGCCTGTATGTAAAGGTATGGTGACCGGTGTCCGTTCCACTATACCTGGTGCAATGTGTTCCACAGGATAATGTTCCTCTGCTTGAATGGGTCCGCCGGTATCTACGGGTTCTCCGAGTGCGTTCACGACCCTACCTAAAAAGGCTTCACCTACGGGAACAGACGCAACCCTCCATGTCCGCTTGGCTGTATCACCTTCTCTCGTTTGTTCATAGTCACCAAGCAGTATGAGTCCAACATAGTCTTCCTCTAAGTTGAAAACCATTCCCTTTACATCATGCGGTAAATCAATTAATTCACCCATAAAGGCATTTTCCAGTCCAAACACCTGAGCGATTCCGTCACCGCTCTGAATCACAGTTCCGGTCTCAGATACATCAATTGCACCTGAATATAGATTAATCTGCTCTTTTATAAGATTTGCAATTTCATCAATTTGTGGATTATGGGACATCTATGAAAATTTCCTTTTCCATAATTTCTTCTTTTAATTTTTCCAGTTGAGTCCGATAACTAAAATCGAAGGAGAACCCATAAAATCGTACTATGAGACCTCCTAATATATGCGAATCGATATGTTTTACAAGCCGAACTTTTTTGTCTGTAAACCGTTCAAGTGTTTGAAGAAGAGACTGCTCAGAATCAGGAGTAAGTTCCGTTGCTGTTATAACTTCCACTTCTACCCGATTTAACCATGGGTCAATTTTTTTAGCAAATAGCCTTGCCATTGAAGTTATCAAATCAACTCGATTGTGTTTGATTAATAACTCGCCAAATTCTATAAAATAATCTGGGGGATCTGTAACCGACAAAATTTTTTTTAATAATTTAGTCTTATCTTCAAAGGGAATGGCTGGATTTTTAAAAAAAGTAAGGAGTCGAGGCTCATTTTTTATTAAATGTGAAAGAACTTGATATGATTCATTTATTCTAAAAAGTTCATTTTCATTTTTAACAAAAGACCTTAAAGCCTCTGCGTATCGTTGTGCCAATCTATTTTCTATTATAATGTTCATTTTTACTATCTACTTAACTCATGACAACATAGTTATTAAAAAATTAAATTTTTCCACTGTTTGTGCCAAACTTTCTGAATTCTCAGATGCTGCCAATTTTTCCTCAACCTCTTTACAAGCCTCTTCGATTAATAATCGTTTCATATTATTAATACAATTCAAAATCTCTTCTCTTTTTTTAGTTTCCAATAGAAATTCGATTTGTTCTTTTGCTAAACGATTTTGTTCCTCGATTTTTGATAATTGCTCTTTGAGTATTACTTCTTTTTGAAATTCCTTTTCCTTAATAACATCAGGAAGGGTTTTATAAATCTTTTCAGACTCGCTTAATTCATTGACTGTTTGTCTATGAAGATTATCAACTTTATTTCGCTTATCTAATATATCTCTCTGATACTTATTAATATATTTCAATAATGGAATCCAACCAAAGTGAAAAACTAATACAAACAGGGAAATAATATTTAATGTTTTAAACCATAGTAAATATAGAAGAATTCTTCTCTCTTCTGCTTGAAAATCGGCTTTTTGCTCGTAATCCTTTACTGTTTGAAATTTCTCCAGTTCTTCAGGAGTGCCCTTAAATAAATGTGGTCTCTCTATATATTTATTATATTCAGGATTTTTTATAACTTCTCTATATAATTCATGCTCCTTTGTATATTTTTGTAAATGCCCTTTTGAAAAATCCGGAGAATGAAATAAAATAATACCCATCACTGAGCCACATACATAAAAAATAATGACCCAGATAAAAAATCTTTTATTTTTTCTTAAAAAATTCTCTTTTGCTGGACTATACATTGAATTACATTCTCTGATATCAACTCTGCATGTTTTTTTATTATCTCTTCATCTATATGAAAGTGTGCTTGCAACTCATCCCGAAAGACATTTAACTGCTTTCGCGATTTCAATTGTTCTTGTTCTATCATTTTTCGCTGTTGGTTATAAGCATCACGTATGATATTTTCAACCCTTGTTTCAATCGTTTTCTCAGCATTTTCAAGTTGGTTTCGATACTCTTTTCTCAGTTCTTGTGCCTTTTTAGCGGATACCTCGATTTCTTTTGTCTTATCGTCAAAATAATCATTCCGTTGTTTAATCGTTTTTAATAGAGGTTTCCAGATAACATTTCTAGAAATAATGAGAAATAAAAATAGAATAATAAGTTCCAAAACCAGTGTAAGGTTAATACTAATCATAAATATACCTTAACATCATATATTTATTACACCATAATAAACAGAATTATTATTGCAACAACAAGACCATATATTGCGACAGATTCGGTAACTGCTTGACCGATAATCATGGTTCTTGTAACAGGTCCAGATGATTCAGGGTTTCTCGCAATACCTTCGCATGCTTTAGTTGCCGTATAACCTTCAGATAAGGCTGCACCTATACCTACAATGCCAATAGAAAGTGCGGCTGATAGGCAAGCAAATATTATTCGCAAGTCTTCCCCTGTGATTGAAATCCCTGTATTTGCCGAAGATGTTGCTGCTGTTTGAGCCACGATAAAGTTTAGAATATTTGACCATGTAAACATATTCATAAAAAACTCCTTGTATTTAATTGTTTTCTGCTAAATACGATGAAATGTAAACTGTAGTTAAAGAAGCAAAAACAAACGCTTGTATAAACGCTTCAAATCCTGTTAATAACGCAT
Organism: uncultured Nitrospirales bacterium; assembly: GCA_964549105.1. Lineage (GTDB taxonomy): Bacteria > Hydrogenedentota > Hydrogenedentia > Hydrogenedentales > Hydrogenedentaceae > Hydrogenedens. Next base: position 21,476 of record CAZJTZ010000011.1, on the reverse strand, counting down.
CAAAAATAAGAGGAACAACTACATAAAAAGTTAAAGTAGCAATTACAATACTGACAATACCTGAACCAAGTGTATTTCCAAAAAGACGACATGATAGCGAAATGAGTTTGGATACTTCATCAATTATTTTGAAAGGGAAGAAAAATAATATAGATAATTTTTGTATCAAAGTTTTTTTGGAATCTCCCGAGTCTTCACTATACAACGGTCCTTGAAATTCTTTAATAAACCCACGAATCCCTTTAAACCGTAATGCTGTTATCCAACTATATGTAAGAGATAAAATAGCAAGTGCAACGGTGCAGTTCAGGTCTGCCGTAGGTTCTTCTAAATAGGGGAGAGGTATTAACGAAAATAAGATACCAAAAAAGATAAACAAAAAAATAGATGATACAAAGGGTAACACTTCATAAAGAATATTTTTATTTGAAGTTTCGATAATCGGCTCAATTAAAGATTTGAACCACAAAACAACAATTTCAAGTAATGCTTGTGTTTTAGTCGGAACAAATTGAAAACGGTAAGCAAAGATATAACTGACGACAATTAAAGATAGGACTATAAATAAAGACGACAGGACTGTAAAGGCATGGACCCCTCCCGGGATAAGTATGTCAGTTCCAGGAATATAGTATATAACCCATCTACTACCAATTTCTTCCATGTTAATTGCCTATATATATTGAGGAAAAAGTCCCGGTAAGTCAAAACAAAAAAATACCCTATAAGTTTATAGTTTATAATCTCATATATGATACCACCCTTATTGTTGTGGGTGCAACTATCAAGCCTATAAAAATTAAAAAAACCGAAACCAATCTGTCTACTGAAAAATAAACAAAAGTAAAGAAAAACAAGACAATTAAAACTTTTTTTAGAATGCCTAACATGACAATTCGTTTGACATTTTTGTTTATCAGGTAAAGATTTAAATTTTTCCAATAAATCAGGCTTAAACCAATATTGAACAGGCTGGAAATTAAGAAAATAACAGTTTTATCCTTAAAAAATAGATAAAAAACAATACTACAAAATATTGTAATCATGAGACTTGATATAAGAAAATTATTCCACAATTTTTGTTCTGTCATTTCAACTTCTTAAAAATAGTTGTGAAGAATCCAACAAAACCAAATAAAATAGAAATTAAAACTGAAATTGCCAGGAGTATGCCATCTGTCTGGAAGTATTTGTCTAATTTACTACCTATAAAATAACCGAGTAAAATTAAGATACATAAAGAGAATCCCAGATTTGAGATTGTGCTTAAAGTGCTTATGAAATCTTTGTCAATTTTCATAATCTTTTTGAGATACAACAAAAACCTTAAATTTCGTGATAAAATGATAATAAATTGTAGTTAAACTGTCATATAAAGTAAAACGATATATGAGAACTTCTATTTCATCTGTTTATATTATATTTTTTTCAATCCTCATTATTACAGTTGCTTCAACATCTATATTTTCTGATGATGGGCTTGAAGAAATTGTAAAACAAAAACAGTACGCAGTTCTCCTCATCAATTGTAAGGACACAAACAACAATATAATACAGGGAAGTGGCTTCTGCATTTCTGTTTCTGGGTATGTTATTGCCACTGCCCATCAAATCAAAGATGCGAAACAAATAGAAGGAAAATTAATAAATGGAGAGACTTTTCCTCTATCGGTTCAATATTCATCAGAGGAAAAAGACATCGCTATTCTCAAAGCCAACCGAACATTCCAATCCTGGATAGACATTTCCGTTTCAAGTGAAACAAAGGCTGGGGCAAGTGTTTTTACACTGGCTTCACCTGATAATCTGGCTTTCTCAGTAATTACGGGAACAGTATCCAGTACAAATCGTATATACAAAGGCAATAAAATTCTTCAATTAACTTTATATGCAGACCCGGGTGCCAGTGGAGCACCTGTCTTTTATAAAAACGGTGATTTTATAGGGATGATTATAGGAAAACTGGAAGGCACAGCCTTTTCTCTGGCGATTTCTTCGGAAGAGATTCAGGAGTTTATAAAAACTACACCCATTCATGAATTTTTCTTCCCCAATTTACAAACAACTGATTCCCTAATGTTAGAAACAGAAATTATACCTCTTCCCGGTGTAGATAGAACTGTTTTAATGGCAATTGATGCGTATAACAAAGGTGTTACCAATACCGATATAAAGAAGAAGTATGAATATTACAAAAAATCTGCCCAGTTGCTTCCTGAATTTTTTGAAGCATGGTTTAATCTTGGTGTAGTGGCAGAAATGTTAAACGATTATGGGACCGCAGAAAAAGCATATAAACAGGCGATAAAGATAACCCCTTCCTCTATGGACGCAATGAGAAATCTGGGACATTTATTATTAAAAACAAATCGTTTAGAAGAGGCAAAAACTATTTTTGAACAATTAATAGAGTTATGTAAGTCCTGTCCGCAAGCGTATAATGATTTAGGTGAAACATTAAGAAGAATGAACCAATTAGACAAAGCAGAAGAGAACTTCAAAAAGGCTGTTATACTAGATTCTCAATATGCGTTGGCATACTATAATCTTGGATTGGTCCAATTGGCAAAAGAAAACGAAAAAGATGCCATTCATTATTTTCAAGAATACCTGAATTATACAAAAGAAAATGCAGATAGGGAGAAAGTATCTTTATGGATAGAAGAGATGAAGAAAAAAATGAAGCAACAATAATAGAAAATTCTCAAATCCCCAAAAAGATAGGCAAATACGAAATAGTAAGGGAAATCGGCAAAGGTGCAATGGGTGTTGTTTATGAAGGGTATGACCCTATTATCAAGCGAAAAGTAGCAATTAAAACAGCCAGAAAAGATTTGTCTGTTAGTGCAAGTATCGCCGATGAAATTTTTGTTCGTTTTACGCGTGAAGCAATAATGGCAGGTCAGATTCAACATCCTAATGTGGTAACTATCTATGAGATGGAAAACGAAGGGGAATTAACATATATAGTAATGGAATATATTGAAGGCGAAGATTTGAAAACGCTAATAAGTAAAAAAAAGATATTGCCATTAGAAGAAATATTGAAGATTGCAGACGCTACTTGCAGTGCACTCCATGCAACACACCAGCACGGAATTGTTCACAGAGATATTAAACCTTCAAATATACTTATAACAAAAGATGGAAACATAAAACTTACTGATTTCGGCATTGCAAGGCTACCCGATTCCACCCTTACAGAAGAAGGAACATTAATCGGTACCCCCCATTATATGAGCCCTGAACAATTCACCCAGGGACAGGTAGATGGAAGGTCTGATGAATTTTCGCTGGCTGTGGTATTGTATGAACTTCTTACAGGAGAAAAACCTTTTGTAGGGGATACTTTGCATGTAATTATGCACAAAGTGCTGAGAACAGAGCCTTTACCCCCTTCGGATTTGAACATCCGATTGCCAAAAGAATTAGACAAGGTTATCATGAAAGCAATGAGTAAAAATCCAGATGACCGATTTCCAGATGTAGATACTTTTGCAAAGGCTTTGAACAATAGTATTACGAAAAACGAAAAAGAAGAAAGGGGAGCAGAAGACACATCCGAATCTCCTACTGTGATAACCGATAGTAAAATGGCAGAAAAAAGGACTTTAAAAGAGAAATGGACACAGAGGCAACAGATTATCGCAACTATTGGAATTGCTTTAATTATAGGAGGAGTTATTTTAGGTTTATTTTCCTCATATCAAACTTCCAGAGAAAGTGATAATAGGCAATCAAATGTCCCTAAAACTGTCAATCCTTATTTTGGGAAAGTAATATTCAATATATGGCAAGCCAATACCCCTGAAGCGTATGAAGATTTTCAGAATTATCTCGACTTAAAGAAAATCTCCGATAATATCTCTCCATTAGAAGAAACTGTAGAGTTAGAAATCAAAGACCAATCCGGGAAAATAGTCTATAAGAATAATCAGTATAAGACAGGAGAAACGGTGCAATTAGAAGGCGAACCCGATTCAATCTCCTGGGTGGTTAAAAATGGAGAGGATATAATTTCTGGTGAATTACCCCCAACACTAAAGCCAAAAAATCAGGGAGAGACAATAGCAAAAAATATTTTATTGCCTCCATCAAAAAATTAAAAAGCAAAAAAACTTTAGAGATGGTAAAATTAGTAAAGAGACTGTTAAGTAAGATATAGGATAAAAATAATTAATAGGAGAAAATTTTATGCACTATAAAAGAGGCATATTCATACTTATACTTTTGATAATACTCTTCCCCTTCTCTAAATTATTTGCTCAAACATTTATCAAAAACGATAAATTTCCTCTATTTTCAGGGCAGGATATTCGTGGGGGAGAGGTAAATCTTAATATTTTTTTGGATAAAAGTGAACCTATCATAGTGCTTTTCCTTTTCTCTACTAAAACAGGAGAAGAGATGGCGACAAAACTGTCTGTGTTGGATTTGCAGTTTGGGGGTAAGAAACTTGAAATCATAGGTATCGGTTGCAAAGACAATGAAGAAGAACTTAAACAATTTGCAGACAGATTAGATATAAAATTCAAAATCATTTCTGAACAAAAATTAAACAATAATTCATGGCTAAACAAAGTAGATGTGCTTCCTATGGTCTTATTTGTAGTTCCGCCTGATATGGTTATCGAAAGAATCCTTCGTGGAGGTGGACACCAATTGAGTTTACTAAAAGAAACCGCAGAAATGTTTTACAGAAAAAAAGATTTTAACACTGCAAATCAAATACTGAATACCACGGTTCCCAGTGAGGATAAAAATGCAAATGTATCTCAAGAACTTCAAGAATTAAAAGGTTATATCTTATCCGAGCAAGGTAAAATTGACGAGGCAGAAAAGGAGTTTGGGGCAATTAATGCCTACGCAGGTTTAGCAAAACTTGCTTATATGAAAGGGGATTATCAAAAGGCTATTGAATATGCAGACCAGGCACCCACCGATGGCTATGCACAAACCGTTAAGGGGATGTCACTCTCAAAATTAGGAAAAATAGAAGAAGCAAAAACAATTCTTGAGAACAATGCAGATAAAGCAAAATATGACTGGATGAAAGCGGAAAACCTGAACACACAGGGACGCATTTCGCAAGAAATTGGAGACGATACAAAAGCACTTCAAAATTTTGAACAGGCAGTCTCGATTGACCCGTTGAATGTAGTGGCTTTAAGCAATAAAGCCGTTGTCCATGAGAAAAAAGGAGAACTGGAAAAGGCAAAAGAGGTTTTGACAGAAGCGTCTAAAAGAGGCAGTGACCAAATCACACAATTGTTATTACAGCAGGTAACAGAGCAAATACAAAAAAACAATGATGCACAAAGACAGAAAATAATACAAGAACAGATAACACAATTGAGTAATCGTTTCAAAGAACTTAAAGCAAGTGACACCATTCCGGAAGATATATGGGATTCAAAACCACCTGTAATTGCATTTTTAAAAGGGAACACTAATGTACAGAGTCTATTTCTTGATAGAGCAGGAATAGACATTGCTTTTCAACGGGAACTGGAAAAAACGGTTGGAAACCGACTTCTCCCTATGCAAGTAGTTGAAAGAGAAATGATAGATAAACTATTACAAGAACTTCAATTAGGAAGTTCTGACCTGGCTTCTCCTGATACACAAAGACAACTTGGAAAAGTGTTATCTGCTGGAGTTCTGGGATTTATCGAATTTACATCACTCGGAAAATCTCCGATGGTTTATGTCCGCCTTGTTGACACAGAAACAACAGAGATAATAGCCCAGTGTTCAAGCATTCTCAATGAAAACGACATGCTATCTACCATTCAGAAAATTGTAGAAGAAATGGAGCAGTCCCTTAAAGAAAGAAACAAAAATGTTAAAGGCACTATCATCTCTGTAGATGGCAACACCACTACTGTTAATCTGGGCAAAAGTCATGGAATTAAAGAAGGGTGTGTTCTTATCGTTTTACAACAAGGCGAACCTATTGAAATAAACGGAAAAAAAATTGGTTTTCATCAGATTCCTATAGGTAAAATAGAAATTCAAGAAGTTGAGAATGATTATTCTACGGGAACAATTAGCCTGATGAAACAGGATACCAAAATTGAAAAGGGAATGAAAGTAAAAGGCAGTTTATTTTAAGTGGATAAGTGGATAAATAGAAATGATAAAGATATGGAAAAAGGCAATGTTAAAAATCGTAGTTTTTTTATTACTTTTCTTCAATGTTACTATAATGGCTTATGCGCATAAGCCTATTGTAATTGACGGAACAGCTTCAAGCATGGAGAAACCTTACGAAATAGAAGATACAGATATTTCTCAAGTTGCATATCACAATGCCACTAAAGGCAAATTGGAAATATGGTTAAAGTTCTACGGAGAAAAGGGTAAAGAGATAAAAATACAATTAGGTTCACCTAAATTAGATGAATCAAAACCTATTTATTTTCCTGCTATTGCCATTATTAGCAAAAACATGCCTCCTATATCTGTCCCTTTCTCTGTACCAGGTGAATATGGAGGAGTAACATTTACTACTCAATCACAAAAACCCGAAATATTTTATGAAAAATTTACAGGAACATATTCATGGATTTTTCCAACAATAAAATATATCCTGCCTGAAACCGGTGATTATTACATAGTTGGTTATCTTCCAGAGCCGAGAGAGGGTAAATTCTGGATAGCGGTTGGGGAAAAAGAGAAATTTGGGATAGGCGATTTTTTAAGCGTGCCAAATACAGTTGTGCAGGTTCGCAACTTTCATGAAGTTTTCCCGGTTGGCGGTATACTAATTGGGCTTTGGTGTCTTATCCTTATCATTGTAGTAGCCCTGCTTTTGTCATTATCTCTCATATTAATCTAGGATTATAAACATATAGAAAACATTTACTCCTATTCTCTCCCAAACACGATTTAATTTACAACTCTCAACCACATATTATAATTATAACAAACATTTTTGGAGGAAATTTTATGAGTAAAAATATAAACCGTCGAAATTTTTTAGGTTTAACAGGCTCAACTCTTAGCCTGGGTATGGTCAGCGGAGCAAATTCTTCATCTGCTACGAATACAGATTTTCCTAATCTATCGAGAGAACTCGTTTCTAACATTCATGGATTGATTCAACAAACTCCTTTTGTTGATACGCATGAACATCTTCCATCTGAAAGTGAGCGTATCGCAAATAAAGAAAATAAAAAGGAAACACCTGCTCCTGACTTTAGTATGCTTTTCAGCCAATATGCGGACTCGGATTTGCGAGTATCAGGCTTATCCAGAGACGACTATAAAAAGTTTATTTCATGGGAACTATCTCCAAAAGATAAATGGAAAATAATAGCACCCTTTTACGAACGATGCAGAAACACAGGCTATTTACTATCCATCCGCGAAAGCGTTCAAGCGTTGTACGGAGTAGAAGATATTAGAGAAGACAATTGTGAGGTAATTAGCCAACAGATGAAGAACCAAATACAGCCCGGCTTCTACCGTCGGATATTGCGTGATGTGGCAAATATTGAATATTCCCAGGTCAATTGTCTCCATAGTGGAACTTTTCGTGAAAGTGAGCCTGCCTCAGACCTTATTTGTTTCGACATTTCAACCGTTGGCATTGCCAGTTCTATCTCCAAAATTGAAAAACTCAATAAGTTTGCAGATAAGCAGATTAAGACATTAAAGGATGCACACAAAACTATCGAACATATTTTTGAAAAATTTGGACCAAAGGCTATAGCAGTGAAAGACCAATCTGCTTACAATAGGCGTCTTCTATATGAAAATGTGAAGGATAAGGATATAGATGCTATCTTCAAAAAATTTGTTCAAAACCCTTCTTCATTAAAATCCGAAGAACTCAAAGCCATTCAGGACAACTTATTCCGCAAGTGCTTGCAATGTGCTACCGAGTACAAACTTCCCATAAAACTACATACTGGTTATTTAGCTGGACATAACAGCATGGATTTATACCGTGTCCGTGATAATCTATGTGACCTTGTCCAATTAATCAAAGATTTTCCCAACACAACCTTCGTCCTTATGCACATTACATACCCATATCAGCATGAGTTAATCGCCTTATGCAAACAATATCACAATGTCTATGCGGATATGTGTTGGTCATGGATAATTGACCCTGCCTCTGCAACACGCTTCTTAAAGGAATTTCTCACAACTGCACCTGCCCATAAAATCTTTACCTTTGGTGGAGACTATATCCCGGTAGAACTTGTCCCGGGACATGCCCGAATCGCCCGCAAAGGTATCTCACTTGCAATAGCACAACTTTTACAGGAAGGCTGGCTCAAAGAATCTGAAAGCCCTGCCTTGATTCAGCGTATTATGAACGGCAATGCCCATGAAACCTTCGACCTGTATCGTGTCTTAAAAGCATATAGAACATGATTACATTATCAAAAAATATTTCTAAAAGTATCTATAATATCTCTACTTTTGAAATCAGAAACAATATACTTTTGCTACTTTCTTTGCGAATTGATTGACATCTAACAATTTATTATTTTACAATTATAAAATAAAATGTTAGGTAGCAAATAATATCTTATCTTTTATAATGGAGAGATTTTCAATGTCAATTAACAAAGAATTGGAATTGGAACGACCGATACAAGATTTGAGGCATGAGACATTGTTGAACATTGTGCGAACTGTATCTGTTTTGTCTATCAAAGGAGAAATGTTTTTCCGTAGATATGGACTGACAGAAGCACAGTTCAATGTTCTATTCGCCTTAAAATATAAAAAGAAAAAATGGACGCAATCAGATTTAGGTAAACGACTTGTTGTAACTCGTGCAAGTATTACATCCATCCTTGACAAATTAGAATCCAAAGGATTGGTTGTTCGTAATTCGGTTGAAGGTAACCGACGAATCCGTCACATAGAACTGACACCCGAAGGTCTAAGTATTATCCAGAAAGTAGAACCGACATATAGACGGAATATTCATAAACTCTTATCATGTTTTTCAGATAAAGATTGCTCAGAAATCATCAAATACATGGAAACCATCCGCGAAAGAGCGATGACTATTCCATACTAAATAAAAAAATTTGTATTCACATCCCTAATTTAATTCAAAAGTGAACTTAAGGTTGTAATAACTTTATGAATATGCCTACAAAAACAAAAAATATTAATGAAGAAGAAAATTTTAATCGGTTAGGCTTTTATGCCTTGCTTACAACACAATTTCAGGGTGCTTTTAGTGATAATGTATACAAATTGATAATTATTTTGAGTGTTCCTCTCTTCCTGGCTACAGATTCTATGTGGCAACGATTTGTAACACCTGTGTGTACCGTTTTATTTAATATACCCTGGCTACTTTTCCCTGCAATTGCAGGTTCACTTGCTGACCGTTTTTCAAAACAAAGAGTTACGGTATGGACAAAAGTATGGGAATTAGGTGTAATGATGATGGGAGGTATTGCTGTTTTTTTTAGAAGTCCCAGCCTATTACTTTTTACACTTTTCCTTATGGCTATGCAAAGTGCTTTTTTCAGTCCTGCTAAATACGGGATTATCCCGGAAATACTCCCTGAAACTCGTTTGCCGTGGGGTAATGGTTTGCTAAACCTATGGACATTTATCGCCATAATTCTTGGGAATGCCATTGGTGGATGGATGATGGTAGTATTCAAAAATGACCTTTATTCTGTAATGTTCTCAATGGTAGCCTTATCTTCTATCGGATTAATAACTTCTTTGTTTGTAACCCGAACTCCTCCCGTGGAACCTCAAAGGAAAATAGAACTTAATCCTTTTGCCGGTTTATCAGGTTATTTCAAAATTTTCTTTGCAGATAAGCAATTGCTCCTCTCAATGTTTGGGATTACCTACTTCTGGTTTGCAGGTGCACTTGTTATGCAGAACATTGTGGAATATGGAAAAGTAGAACTGTCAAATGCAGGTGCTATAGGTACGCTATTAGCACTAATTGCGGTTGGTATTGCCATAGGTAGCACAGCAGCAGGCTACCTATCGAGAGGAAAGATTGAGTTGGGTCTTGCCGTTATCGGAAGTATTATTATGATAGTCTTATGCTTTCTTTTATCTATACCCGGTTTGAGCCTAGTAACTATTACTCTTCTTATGTTTATATTAGGTTTTGGTGCAGGACTCTTCGATGTTCCGCTTGCATGTATCTTACAAAGGCAAAGTCCAAACCAAGTTCGAGGTGCCATGATTGCTACAAGCAATCTTGTTACTTTTGGTGGAATGTCTATCTCTGCTGGATTGTTTATGCTATTGTTTAGCATTTTACACTGTCCGCCAAGAGTTATATTCCTTGTAAGTGGAATATTATCATTCATAGCCTTAACAATTCTGGTAAAGATAGAAAAGAAAATGATTCTAAGAGCAATACTCTGGGTTTTGGATAGCACTCTTTATCGTGTTTATGTTTCCAATCGTAATAGGCTTTCTGAAAAAAAAGGAGCCTTGATTGTTTCAAACCATGTATCCTTTGTTGACATACTTGTTCTATTCTATACCTTTGACAAAAATATCAGTTTTGTTGCCGGAGAGGATATATTCACTGTTAGATGGATGAGATGGCTCTCTAAATTTCTAGATATAATTCCTGTGCCTTGTAATGCTACTCCTAAAGACATTGAATCAATAATTGTTAAAATCCGACAGCAATTAGCACTTGGGAATTGGGTATGCGTTCCCTGGGAGAAGAAGTTTCATAAAGACGGACCAGAAATGCCATGGCATCATGACTATAAAATCCTTACACAAAATTTAGATGTGCCCATAGTCCCAGTCTATATGGACAGAATTACAGAAACCGTATATCGTATCAGAGATGGAAAGATTAAATGGATATTTCCAGAAAAGTTGCGTTTTCCAATATATGTAGAAATAGGAGAACCCATGTTAGAGCCAAGGAATGGATATGAAGTCAGAGAAGCCATTCAACTATTAAGCACAGAGTCATTTAAAAGAAGACCCTACAAATGTAATTCAGTATTACACCGGGCATTTGTAAAAGAAGTGAAAAAGCATCCATTCCACTTTTGCATAGCAGATGTTATGACCGGGCATATTAATTATCTTAAAACATATATAGGTGCTCTGGTCTTGGGTAGAAAATTAAGTAAAATTTTAGGTGATAAAAAAATGGTGGGAGTTCTTGTTCCACCTACTGTGGGAGGGGCTCTTGTTAATATAGCCCTTCCTATTATGGGAAAAGTCGCTGTAAACTTAAACTATACCCAGAGTTCAGAAATTATCGCTTCTTGTGTAGAAACCTGCAACATAAAACATGTCCTTACTTCGAGAAAATTTTTAGAACATGTAAATATCAAAGTTCCTGAAACGACTGTTTACCTTGAAGATGTTAGCGAATCCGTAAGCAATTGGGATAAACTATGGGGAATCCTCTGTGCTGTATTTCTACCCATCTCTATTATTGAGAAACTTTTTAAAGCACCTCCAAATAAAGAAGACGACATCGTAACAATTATCTTTTCCAGCGGAAGTGAAGGAAATCCTAAAGGTGTTATGCTCTCAAAAAGAAATATTATGAGCCAATCAGAAAGTGTAAAACGAATAGTCTGGCATGATAGAAATCTATGTATTTTAGGCTTTTTACCTTTCTTCCATTCATTTGGCTATACAGTAACTATTTGGCTAACTCTTACTAATGGCGTCCGAAGTGTATATCACCCCAATCCACTGGAACCTAAAATTATTGGGGGGTTAGCAAAAAAATATGAAGCACATTTTCTATTAGGCACAAGCACATTTTTACAGGGCTTTATTCGCAAATGTTCACCCGAAGATTTCAAATCATTACAATATATAATTGCAGGAGCGGAAAAACTACCTGACCGTATCCGAAAAGGTTTTCTTGAAAAGTTCGGAATTGAACCATTAGAAGGATATGGAGCGACAGAGTGTTCTCCGTTAGTCTCAACAAATTTGCTTGATTTTGAGTCACCAGGATTTTTTAATCAATTCAACAAAGTAGGTTCTATAGGTAGAACTATACCCGGAGTGTCCGTAAGGATTACAGACCCCGACACAGGTAAAGTTTTGCAAGTAGATGAGGAAGGCATGCTCGAAGTATCCGGACCAAATATAATGTTAGGATACTTAAATCTTCCAGAAAAAACGAAGGAAGCATTAAGAGGTGAATGGTATAGAACAGGGGATATAGCAAAAATAGATGAAGATGGCTTTATAACTATAACAGATAGACTCGCTCGGTTTAGTAAATTAGGCGGTGAAATGGTTTCACATACTCGTGTGGAAGAAATATTACATGAATTGTTAGGACTGACAGATTTAAGTTTAGCCGTATCAGGAGTTCCTGACGAACAAAAAGGTGAAAAACTGGTGGTCCTGCATACTTTAGAAGATGAACAATTGAATAAACTATTTGAACTTTTAGATAAATCAGAATTACCTAATCTATGGAAACCTCGACCCAATGCTTTCTACAGAGTAGAGAGTATCCCGGTTCTTGGAACAGGTAAATTAGATATTCGTGCACTTAAAAAAATGGCATTAGAGCTAGATATAAAGAAAAATAATGCATAACTTTAAATTTTCTTTTTATAAAATTCAAGTATAATTATATCGTTATATAAAAACGCTGAAAGTACCAATCGTTGGTAAATTTTTCAAGCAATCCGACGCTATTTGGGTAGAAACCGTTGAAGGTGATGGAAAAGATGAATTTCTTATTATTTAACTGGACTCAAAGAGTAACAACAAGTTTTATAAGACATTTTTTGAAACTAAAATTGAATAATTTGTATAATAATATCGTGGTATAGAGAAGATGAAGAGTAAAAAATAAACCAAAACATAAAGGAGTAAATCTATGTTAAAGAAAGTTTTATTAGCATTGAGTTGTGTAATGTTCGTTGCCTCGTTTGTTGTTTTTGCCCAGGGCGAAAACGCAGACCAGCCTGTTGGTGTTACTATCACAGGGCAAAATGTTGGACTTTTTGAGACACTGGCAAAAGGTTCAACTGCATCTGCAAATGCTGCTATAGCACAGTTAAATGTGCTGAAAGTCACAGAAGCCAAAGATGTAGATGGAAAAGCACTTGACGACCTGAAAGGTAAAATCGTGTATTACCTTCCCACCAAAGATGCAGATAGTCTCATTACAGGCAACCAGATGAGAGGCAAAACGGTAACAATCATTGGAAAATTCTTCAAACAAGCCAATGCCGTTTTAATAGAAACTATTGAAGGTGACGATAATGGTGATGATTTCAATAATCTTCCAGTAGGTTCCAAGAGCCAGTTACAAGTTCTATAAAATATACGAGTATATTTATTTAATATTGCACATCAAAAAATCCGTAGGTTTTTGCCTGCGGATTTTTTGTATTTTTAGAAAAACTAACATTAAAGCAGTAATGAATCTACAAGTTTTTGTTTGGGTTAATTTTCTCTTCTACTTTTTGTAGATTTTTTATTACTATTGCATTTTCTCTGTTCAACTGAAATGCCTTTTCAAAAAACTCTTTGGCATGGATAAAGTCCTTATATTCAGCACATAACGCACCTGCGTTATTTAATATGACATCATCCTCTCCATAATGTTTTATTCCATTTTTTATGAATTCAATAGCCATTTCATTTTCGTTTTTTTCAAAACAATCCCTTGCCCTTGCCCATTGAATTTGTAGCCATATTAACGCAGAGGATAAATCCTTAATCTTCTCTTCCTTAATATGTTCCCATTTATACTTTTGCCAATAACTATCGGATGGTTGAACCTCCTCATTTTCCCTTTGATAACGGTAAATAATTCCAGCAGGAACCCATTTCCCATGCGATTTTGAAACAAGTTTCACTTTTCTTTCAGAATAAATTGGTTTGTTTGTATTATCAATAAGCCAACCCATCAATTCACCTTCATACCTCCCCCTCGGAAAAGGAGCATATTGAGCCCACTGGGTTCTTTCCATGTCTTCAAACAGTTCAGGACTTAAATAGCCACAAATCCTTCCAATGGTTACATCTCTTCTTACCCCTTCTACCTTTTGTAAATATATTAAAGGAAAACTCGCATGGTCAGTGAAAGGTATATAAATGGCACCTGGGCTCATGGCATTAAGGATATTTCTACCAAACTCATCTGCAAACCAATACTCAGAAAAATCATTTTCTTTATAATTTTTATACAAAGGGATTAATGAAATGAGTAAAATCAAAATACAAATAAGATAAACATGCTTTTTTGATTTAGAATGCAACCATCTTATTATCTCCCCTAATATAATGCCCAGAACTATGCTATAGCACAAATATAGAGGGATAGCAAAAACTGACATAACCTCTAACCATTCAAGGTCAAAATTAAAATTTTGAGCCAGAATGGCTAAAAAACTTGTAATAAACCCTGTTAAAAATAGAAGGATACCCCATGGCTTATGTATTACAAAAACTGGCAAAAAAGAAATCAAACACAACAAAAAGAATAGGGGAGAGCCGAACTGATTTGAGCCCATGCTAAAGAAAACATAACATTGTTTTAATAATCTGCCTAAACTTCTTCGGTATTGTGTAAACATAAAAGCATATTGTTTGCGAGTAATTAAATAAAAAAGGTTTGTGAAGTTTTCAGGATTTCCCCAATCCATAGGTGGGTTAGATAAAGAACGAATATAAAGGTAAGAACATACTAAAATCCAGGATAATAAGGCTATACTGCAACAATACACATAAGTTCGTAGAGATTTTTTGTTATCTGGATTAGTTAGCAAAACAAATAAGGCGAGTAAAGGTCCGACTATAAACATCGTATAATGGTTGCCCAGACTTATCCCATAGAAAAAAGATAACCACAACAAATATTTGGGTTTATATGTTTCTTTCCACGAACACAGCAAGTAAAAGCATAAAACAAGAAAGAAAGCATTTAATGCATAAACCTCTGTAATAACAGATTGTTCCCAGAATTCTAATGAAAAGGCAAAGAGAAATGCACTACTTATTGATGCAATCCTACTTTTTGATATTTTGAAGACAAACAAAAAGACTAAAAGCACTGTGCATGATGCAAAAAAGGCAGAAGAAAGATTGACTCTCCATGCAATATTTCCAAGGGGGAGATATACAAACGGATGGGATAATAAGCACCATGTTGGATAACCCGGGGGATGAGGTATCCCGAGAAAATAGGATGCCGTGATTAATTCACCGCTATCTTCTGCTGTTACAGTTGGCGCCAGAGTTAAAAGATAAACAAAGAAAGGAAAAAGAAAAACAAAAATCCCAATCACATAATTGAGGATGATGGGAAATTTTTTCTCTTTACTCCAATTAAAACCGATTTTCTTCTCCACGGATAATTCTTTGAATGTTAGAACGATGCTTATAGACGATTAGGATAGCGATTATAAATGTAGCAACTACGAAAATAATATCACTTTTATAAAAGAACAAGGTTAGTATTGCAAGGGTTAATGCAGCAGATATAGAGCCTACACTTACCATGCGTGTTGAGAAGGCTGCAATTAAAAAAACAACGCCTGCTACAAGGGTTGGAATCGGTGCCAGAGCAAGATATACCCCTGTTCCTGTTGCAACTCCTTTTCCACCCTTGAAAAACAAAAAGACAGAAAATAAATGACCAAAAATCGCTGAAATACCCACAAGAAGTGGAAGATAAGGATAATCGGGTAAGTAATATTTAGTTAAGAATACAGGTATAAATCCCTTTAAGGCATCAACCAGTAGTGCTGTTATTCCGGGAATTTTACCCAATACTCGTATTGCATTGGTAGCACCAATATTTCCACTACCAAATTTCCTAATATCCTTCTTGTAAAATACAAGCCCAATCCAAAAACCGGTAGGTATAGAACCTGCTACATAACCCAGGAGAAGAAGTAATAAATAAACCCATATATTACCCATAATTTCTTGCATTTATTTATCTCCTTCTTGTAATTGTATTTTAACAGGTACCCCGGTAAAATTAAACCTTTCCCTTACAGAATTTTCAATAAACCTCAAATAACTAAAATGAAACAGCCTGCTCTGATTTACAGAGAGTAAAAACTTCGTCGGTTTTACACTAACTTGAGCACCATAATATATTTTAGCCTTCTTTCCACCTTTTGTAGGTGCAGGATGTTTTACTTTTAGTTCGGAAATAAATTGATTAAATTCAGAAGTAGATACACGGAACAAGGTATTTTTTTGAATTTTTTCAACCGTTTTGAACAACTCATAAAAAAACTTTGGCTGATTCTGTAGCACAGATAATTGTATTGTAGGAATATAGTCAAGATGAGGCAACTCTTGTTGCAACTGTTCATTTAAATAATAGATATGCCTTTTTTTATCACGGACCAAATCCCACTTGCTAAACCCTAATATAATCCCTACCCCTTGCTCAATAGCGTATCCAATAATTTTCTTATCCTGGTCTGTTATTCCCTCTGTGGCTTCAATCAATACAAGAACAATATCGGCTCTCCTTACTGCTTTCAATGTCCTATGAACACTATAAAATTCTACAGCCTCTCTTAAATGTGCCTTTCTACGCATGCCTGCAGTGTCAATCAATACATAATTTTTCCCTTTCATGCTAAAGGGAATATCTATGGCATCCCTTGTCGTTCCTGGTGTTTCATCTACTATAACTCTTTCGTCTTCTAATAGTGCATTTACTAATGAAGATTTCCCAACATTAGGTTTCCCAATGATTGCAATTTTTGTTACAGTAGTATTATCATCCGTCTCAATAGTCGTAGGCTCTTGCTCTGGCAAAATATCATAGATGGTCTGTAAAAGATTTTCCATTCCACTTCCATGCAGGGAAGATACAGAAAGCGGCTCACCCATACCCAATCTATAAAGTTCCACCGTATTAAGAATATGTTTCTCATCATCAATCTTATTTGCGATAAGTAGTTTAGGTTTATTTAACTTTATAATAAAGTCGCGAACATCAAAATCTAACGCCGTTAATTCTTCCCTTCCATTAACAACCATGAGTATAACATCAGCAGTTTCTAATGCCTTTTTTACTTGTTCCTGAACCTTTCCTGTAATAGAATCTTCCCATTTATCCACTATCCCGCCTGTATCAACAAGAATGAAATTCTTATCTTTAACACCTACAATCGTTTCATATCTATCACGGGTAATACCAGCCTGGTCAACGACAATAGCCTGCATTCTACCTGCAAGGCGATTGAACAAGGTAGATTTTCCCACATTGGGTCTGCCGCAGATGGCAACAATAGGTAAATTAGGAAATGGCTTTTTCATTAGTTGTTTTATACTTCAAAGAAAATTGGATGCCTATCCAGAGATAGTCAAAAAGTGATAAAAGAGTAAGAATTGTTCCCAAAATTAGAAATAAAAATGCTAATACTTTAATTTCTAAAAGCACTATGGCGGTGTATAAAGACAGCGTAAAAGAAGTTATTTTCCCCAAAAAACGAGGAGTTACCTTTACTTTAGTTAGTTTTTTATTAATAAGACATGTGCCTAATACAAGCACTATATCTCTAAATAATACAAGGGGTGGAAACCATAAAGGAATTGGATATTTAAAGGAAGTATTAGCAGCGATAAAAACAAGACCTAAATTTACAGCAAGTTTATCAGCAAGGGGGTCTAATCTTGCCCCTAATTCTGAACACAAATTGAACTTTCTTGCAATATACCCATCTAACAAATCTGTAACAATAGCAACAATACAAATAGTAAAACCGATATAACGCAGATAATCTTCCCCCTCAGAATAAAAAAATATTACTATCAAAAAGATAGGTATTAGAAGCAATCTAAAAAATGTTAGCAAATTAGGTATTGTCACATCTTACCCCTTTCTAATTTGTATCAAAGCCAATTATATCTTGCGGTATGCTGATGCCCTGTATTATCAAAATCCTATTCCCGTGGTTGGATTTGCCTTTTGATTCTTGTAATGAGTTCACTGGGATAGAAAGGTTTTGTTATAACATCCGAAGCGCCTAACTGTAAACTACGAGCCCGTGCATCAGGAGTATGAGCAGATGTTACACATATTATAGGTATGGATTGAGTCTGTGGATTTGACTTTATTTGTTCACACACTTCATATCCACTCATCATAGGCATCATTAAATCCAATAGAACAAGGTCAGGCTTCTCCGTAGATACCAAATCTAATGCTGCAATCCCATCATAAGCAGATATTACATGGAATCCTTCACTTTTTAAGGTTCGTTCTAACAACTCTACAACATCCGGTTCATCATCTACTACAAGCACTTTATACTTGTCCATTTTCTATTCTCCAAATATTTCTATTGCCTATTTTTTTCCTCTTTTATCTCTAAAGTATACATTCTCGGAGAAGTTCTCGAAACTGAACTGGGTCGCCTAATTTCAACCTGCTCCCATTTCTCCGCTTTTCTTATATCTTCCAAAATTCGTTTAAGTCCATAATCAATAAAACCCTGAGGGGTTATGGTTGAATATACTATAGTATTTTGAATAGGAATTCCTAAGGGTACTTTATACTCTTCATCTTTCATCATCTGGATAAATATCTCTTGTCCAACCTCAAAATTTTCGAAAGTTCGAACCCGTAAACCATACCTGTTTAAATTCATGATAACCCCTTTTTTCTTATCATCAGGAGTCTCTTTTTTCCAGATAAGACAGGGCCTACAAGAGGGTATTCTTGGTGCTATCCTTCTATTATATGTTGCAGATGATTTTTTACTCGGACTCAACAAAATACAAACCTCCTTTCATTACATTCATATCTATCCTTTAATTATAAATAAAATAATAGATATTAACAAAGGAAATGTTTACTTTCAATTTGATGGCTTAAAATCTTTTATATAAAATTTACATCCACCATAAATTTTTGATGTAGAAATTTTAGGGGTATATACAACATCTATTGTTTTTGTATTTGCTTCTTTGAAGAAACGCTCTGCTAAATAGTATCCTGTCCCATAAAATAATCTATTGTCCTTTTTCATTGCCATTCTAATATTAATATCTTTAAATATTTGAACTGTGTGCGGAATAATTTCTACATTGGTAGTGCAAAAAAGGGGAGAAGGATTCCCATACCCAGTAGGCTCAAACCGTTGTAACCACTGAAGTAAAGGCGAATCAATTTCTGAAAAATTGACAACACTATCAATTTCTAAAGATGTATTTTCTCGTTCTTTAGTATATTCTTGAGATAAAAACTCTTTAAGCAAATCAACGAGATTACTGATATTATTTTCCTGTAAAGTAAAACCTGCTGCTAATTTGTGCCCTCCATACTGTTCCAATACATGCTTACACTGATTTAATATCTGGATAATATCAATTCCATAGATACTTCTTATTGAACCTTTCGCAATACCTTTTTCATCCACCGTTATCAAAGCCACAGGAACAGAATAGCGATGGGCAAGTCGGCTTGCCACCAGACCGATAATCCCCTGATGCCAGTTCTTACGAGTTAGAACAATTACAGGAGCATTTTTCTCTACACACGCATCAATTTCTGCCAGTGCATCGGTTAAAATTTCATTTTCAATACTTTTTCTTTCCTCGTTTGCATTTATTAATTCCCGGGACAATTCAAAAACTTTGTCTTCATTCTCACAGAGCAACAAATCCAAGGATTTGAATGCACTATCCAGTCTACCTGCCGCATTGATTCTCGGTGCCAAACCGTAAGAGATTTTCTCTACATCAATATCGTCTAAAGTGATATTTGACATTTCTGCAAGAGTACGAAGACCTATTCTCTTATACTTCGACAAATGCTTTAATCCAAGAGCAACCAGAGTCCTATTTTCGCCTGTCAAGGGCATAACATCTGCAATGGTAGCCAGGGCAACAAGGTCTAAATCATTTGGAGAACCATTAAGAGCCAAAGATAATTTAAATGCAACTCCTGCACCACACAAATTGGCACTGGGATGGTCGGGCTCTTCCAGCCGTGGGTTAATAATGCTCTTTGCCTTAGGTAAGTCTTTAGATGGAATATGGTGGTCTGTAATAATAAGGTCAATACCCAATTCCATTGCTCTTAAACCAGCAGGTATTGTTGAAATTCCATTGTCTACTGTAATAATTAAACTCACAGAGTCAGAGTGCGCTCTCTCTACTATATCAGGGGTTAGTCCATAGCCATTGGACAATCTCTCAGGTAAATGAGGATAGACATGCTGAATCCCGAATCGTTTCAAGCCTCGTGTTAGTAATGCTGTTCCAGCAATTCCATCAACATCATAATCTCCAAAAATCCAGACCTTCTCATTCCTATTTTTTGCTTCCATAATGCGTTCTACAGCACTATCCATCCCCTTTAATAAAAAAGGAGATGCAATCTGAGAGATAGAAGGCTTGAAATACTCTTCCACCTTACTAACCGTATCAATACCACGGTTAATTAAAAGATGTGCAATAAGAGGGGGAATTTCCAATGAATTTGCGATATGATTAACCTTATCATGGTCCCACGAACTAATTTTCCATGTTGTATTTTGAAGTATATCGTTCATATCGCTAACCGTTCGTATGCCAGAGCAATTATTTTTTTACAGACATCATCTATACTTAGAAATGAAGTATCTATATAAACAGCATCATCCGCTTGACGAAGTGGAGAATGTTCTCTCCTCATATTTCGTTGATCGCGTTCTTTTATTTCCTCCAGCAAATCTTCTAAAGGAATAAAAATACCTCTTTGTTCCAATTCTTTTTGCCTTCTTAATGCCCTTACCTCTTGTTGAG
This sequence comes from uncultured Nitrospirales bacterium, assembly GCA_964549105.1. Classification (GTDB taxonomy): domain Bacteria; phylum Hydrogenedentota; class Hydrogenedentia; order Hydrogenedentales; family Hydrogenedentaceae; genus Hydrogenedens. Next base: position 743 of record CAZJTZ010000011.1, on the reverse strand, counting down.
CATCTAAATAAATTTTACATTTTGCTTTGGGAAATACGACTGTTCCCATATCTCTACCCTCAGCAACCGTAGGATACTTTGATGCAAAAAGCCTCTGTAAATGAACAAGATGAGTCCGAACTTCGGGATTTTCATCCAGTTTGTAAATTACTCTTGTAACCTCAGGAGTCCTGATTTCTTGTGTTACATCTATCCCCTGCACCATGACCTGCATCCCTTTGTCGGTAGGAATTAATGCCAAATCCATCCTTTTCGTATTTTCTGCAACTACTTGAGGATTGTCCAGATTGATATTTGAATACAATGCCCACCATGTAGCCGCACGATACATTGCACCCGTATCTAAATATTGATAATCCAATCCCTTAGCCACAATACGAGCAACTGTACTTTTACCTGCCCCTGCTGGACCATCCATTGCAATAACATTTTCTATTTTTGCTAACTCGCTATTCTCTTTCTCCATAAAACCTTATTTTTATTATTCCTTATATATATAATTATATTCTTATACTCAAAACAAATTTTTATATAAACAAAATGTTTAATAATTATCAATTAATATTATAACAAGATAATTAACAGTTTAGCACATATAAAAAGCAAAATTTTTTTATGAGGATAAAACTGTTAAATATATCTTTGCTATTTTAATAATAAAGATCACTACTGTCCGCTAAAAGAATTGGGGGAAGTATTTTGTTTAGAATAGGGTTAATTGTTGGTCAGGTTCTCTGATACGG
>CAZJTZ010000010.1:0-106332 GCA_964549105.1 uncultured Nitrospirales bacterium | reverse complement strand
TCATAATTAATCATAAGAACGAGATGGAACATTCCAGTTCCGCAGGTGGAAACAACCTTTCCCCTGCGGAACTGTTTTATAGGAGGGAAGATTTTTGTGTAATAAATGATGATTAAGAGAGAAAGATTTATCGCTATGTTCAAAAATGACAGGGGATTTGAAATGATAAGAGGGTGTTGGCTATTTTTATTGGTTTTTCTCTCGGTAGAATTGACTCAATTTGGCTTTTTGGACTTTTCCCCTGATTTTTTAACGGATATGAGCAGTAAAGAATAGCAAATAAAGAATTATTTTGGAGTTTTGTCTTGTATTATGCCTGTATGTCCAAATCCACCATGACCTCGGTTTGAAGAGGGCAGAGATGGAACAGGCTCCCACAGGATATGAGATACAGGAGCAATTATCATCTGGGCGATGCGGTCTCCCCGTTTAATGTGGAAAGGGTCCTGTCCCCAGTTTATCAAAATTACGCATATTTCGCCACGATAATCGGAATCAATGGTTCCGGGTGCATTGGGCATGCCGATGCCATGATTAAGTGCTAATCCGCTTCGGGGACGGATTTGTGCTTCGTAACCATGGGGAAGGGCAATTTTAATGCCCGTAGGAATTTGTTTTCGTTCACCGGGCATGAGAATAATCTCATCATAGATGGCTGCATGAAGGTCTATCCCTGCGGAACCTTCTGTCTGGTATTCTGGTAAGGGTATGTCTTCGGTTCCGGGTTCTTTGTAAATCTTTACTTTGATAGGATTCTCTGTCATAGGAATATGTTATGTAAGTTTATGTTATATTTTTATGTTGATTTTACCATAAATGGCTATAGGGGGATAGAATGGATTTTTAATTTATATTTTGCAGGACCTAAGGATACGAGGGCTGAGTTAGAAGACTGACAGTATTTTCTAAAGAAGTTGCAAATTTGTTCTGGGGTAATCTGGTCATATTCGGAAAGTATTTCTTGAATGGAAACGATACGATTCTCATATATAATACTTTTTCCCATTCGATTCATGTGTGTTGATGAATGCTCATGGGCAAGGAGTAATTCACCTTTAAGTTCTTGCCGGTATAAATCCAATTCTTTGAGTGAAATGGGTTCGTTTTTAAGTTTTTCTATTTCTTGAATAATGATTTTAAGGACTTTTTCAAAATTTTCAGGGGCGACTCCGGCATAGATACCAAAAGTACCTGCATGACGAAATAGGTCGTTAAAGGAAAAGATATTATATGCCAGCCCTTCCTGTTCTCGGATGCGGTAGAAAAGTCGAGAAGTTGAGCCTCCACCGAGAATATTCGTGGCTAATTCACATATAGAGCGTTCTTGTTCTGTAAGAGAAGGTGCAGGGAAACCCAGGCAAAAGTGGATTTGTGAAATGTTGCGTGGATGATGTTTTATACCTGAATGAAAAAGAGGCTGTTTTTGTATTTTTTTTGGCGGAGTATGTTCAGGGAAATCTTTGAAAAAATAGCGGAATGATTGTAATAATTCCTTTTTATCAAAATTGCCAACTACCGTAACAATAATGTTCTGGGTAGTGTAAACTTTTTTGTAGAAAGAGAGAATATCCCTTTGGGTTATCAGGCTTACGGATTCTATGGTTCCTAAAACGGGTCTTGAAAGAGGATGGTTTTGCCATGCAAATTGATGAAATAGTTCGATGATGATTTCTTCAGGGGTATCTTCTAATGATGAGATTTCTTCTAAAATGACATTTTTCTCTTTTTCAATCTCTTTGAAGGTTGAGTTTTTCAGTATGTCAGCAAGGATTTCTATACTCAGGTTTTGGTGTTCTGAAAGGGACTTGATATAGAAGCAGGTATATTCTTGTGTGGTGAAGGCGTTAATTTGACCGCCTTTACACTCAATTGCCTCCATAATTTCTCGGGTAGTTCTCGTTTTAGTGCCCTTAAAGAAGAGATGTTCCAAGAAGTGAGCCAGACCTTCTTTCCCCTGGGGCTCGGATGTGGAACCTACGGGAACCCATATCCCAATGGTAACCGAAAAAAGATAGGGAAGATGTTTTGTAAAAATATGTATTTGATTGGGCAAAGTATGAGTCTGAATATTTTCTTCCAACGACGGAAGTAATAGGTTCTTTGCCCTTTTATAATTTTTCATCAGAATATAAGTTTAATAAAAAGTCTTTTAATATTTGCAATGAAGTTTTAGCGACGGTGTCGGTTTGAATCGTTACGATTATAATTTCTTCCACCACGGTCACCATGGTCTTTCCTATCATAAGAAGAATCGCTATGGGTATTTCTGGGCCTTGGGGTATTGGGTATTTTTCCCAATTCCATGTCTGCTTGAACCTTTGAGAGGTTAATGCGTCCGAATTTATCCACTTCGATGACCTTCACATCTACTTCATCACCTACATTCACTTCGTCTGTCACTTCATTGACCCGATGGGGAGCTAGTTCAGATATATGCACGAGTCCTTCTCGATTGCCCAAAAGGCTTACGAAGGCACCGAAGTTCATAATGCGTGAGACTTTTCCATGATAGATTTTGCCCACCTCTACTTCAGCAGTAATCCCTTGTATCGTTTCAATCGCATGGTCGGCGCTGGTTTTGTCTGCTGCTGCAACCAGGACCATGCCGTCATTCTGGATAGTAATTTCTGTCCCTGTTTTCATCTGGATATCGCGAATGATTTTTCCACCGGGACCAATAATTTCACGGATTTTGTCCGGGTCAATCTTTATTGTGTAAATACGCGGTGCATAAGGCGAAATTTCGGGTCGAGGTGCTGAAATGACCTCTTCCATTTTATCTAATATAAACAAGCGTCCTTTTCGTGCTTGTTCTAATGCTTGTTCCATTACAGAATGCGGGACACCCTTGATTTTTGTGTCCATCTGAAAGGCTGTAATACCGTTGCGTGTTCCACAAACTTTGAAATCCATATCGCCAAGATGGTCTTCATCGCCTAAAATGTCTGTAAGAACTCGAAATTCCTCTTCTTCTTTTATTAATCCCATGGCGATACCTGCTACATGTGATTTAATAGGGACACCCGCATCCATCAGGCTTAATGAGCCACCACAAACGGTTGCCATAGAACTGGAACCGTTACTTTCTGTAATGTCCGAGACGACACGAACTACATAAGGAAAGGTGGCTTCTGGGTCTGTAATAAGTGTGGAATCGTTAGGGTCAAAGGGGAGAACACGACTAAGGGCGCGTTCTGCCAATTTTCCGTGTCCGACTTCACGGCGTCCCGGTGCTCCTAACTTTCCTACTTCACCCACAGACCATGGTGGAAAATTATAATGGAGGAAAAATCGGCTAAATGCGTCTCCTGTTAGTTCATCTAAACGCTGTTCATCCTGGCTGGTACCCAAAGTGGTTGTTACTAATGCCTGGGTTTCACCACGGGTAAATAAGGCAGAACCATGGGCACGCGGAAGAATTCCTATTTCAATACTAATAGGACGAATTTCGTCCAATCCGCGACCATCTAAACGCCGATTTTCTTTTATCACCTGTCCGCGAAGGGTGTTTCGGACAACTTCTTCGAAAATTTCCTTCGTCAGATTTGCTAATTCAATATATTTTTCTTCTCCGTATTTTTCTTTAATGTAGGAGAGTAGTTCTTCTTCAACTTTGATAATGCCTTCTCTGCGTTCCTGTTTTATGGGATTGAAAAGAACAGGTTCAACTTTATCTTTTAGCCATTGATGAATCTCTTGTTCTAATTCAAAATTTTTGGGAGGTTCTTCTACCTTAATTTTTTCTTTTCCGCACCTGGTTCGTAGTTCTTCAATGGCGGAGACTATCTTTTGTATCCATGTATGGCCAAATTCAAGTGCTTCGAGCATGATTTGTTCGGAAACTTCTTTTGCCATTCCTTCGACCATACATATAGCGTTTTCAGTACCGGCTACAACAAGGTCAATCTGGCTGTTTTCTATTTCCGGAATGGTTGGGTTCACAATAAAATTGCCATCAATATAAGCAACACGGACTGCCCCGATAGGTTCTAATAGTGGGATAGAGGAGATGTGCAGTGCTGCGGAAGCAGCATTGATGGAAAGGACATCGGGGTCATGAATGTTGTCCGCAGAGAGAACTGTTTGACAAACTTGGACCTCATTCTTGAATGTTTTAGGGAACAGGGGTCGGATAGGTCTATCGGTCAACCGAGAGACAAGGACTTCGCGTTCCGAAGGTTTGGACTCGCGTCGGAAGAAGTTGCCGGGGATTTGTCCGACAGAATAGAACTTTTCTCGGTAGTCCACTGTAAGGGGAAAGAAATCCACATCCATTTTTGCATTCAGGTCAACGCATGCCGTAGAAAGCACTATGGTATCACCGCATTGGCAAATCACAGCACCATTAGCCTGTTTTGCAATTTTCCCTGTTTCAAATGAAATTTCCTCGCTACCGATTGTGATGGATACTTTTTCTATCATATTTGATTATCTCTTATAATTAGGCGTGAAGTAATAAATTGTTGTGTTATTTTCTTAGGTTAAGTTTGTCAATAAGGGATTGATAACGTTCAAAATCACTTTTGCGAAGGTATGCTAATAGAGAACGCCTTTTTCCTACCATTTGTAATAATCCGCGACGACTTGCAAAATCTTTTTTATGCTTTTTTAGGTGTTCTGTTAGTTCACGGATTCTTTCGGTTAAAATTGCCACCTGCACTTCAGGAGAACCTGTATCTCCGCCTGTGCGTGAAAATTCTTGAATAAGTTCTTGTTTCTTTTCCTTTGTTAATGCCATTGTTTTTATCCTTATTATTCGCCCAACCTTAGAGAGGGGTCTACATTTCCCCTCTCCAAGCGATGGGTAATTAAAATTTAGTTATATTATAGACTTAATAAATATGCTATCTCAATACAACACATTTTAGCAGCAGGAACAACCGCAACCGGTACAGCAAGCGTCTTTGTCTGTAAGAGCAGTAATTCCGGGGAGTTGTATCCCTTCTAACATTTCGAGAGAAGCACCTCCGCCCGTAGATACATGAGACATTTTGTCTGTCAGTCCAAAAGCCTGTATTGCTGCGGCAGTATCTCCTCCGCCAATTACGCTTATTACGCTACTATTGGCAAGACACTCTGCAATAGTACGAGAACCTTTAGCAAAAGGTTCCATTTCGAATACGCCCACAGGTCCATTCCATACGACCGTTCTGGCTTTGCGAATTTCATTGCAGAATTTTTCGATGGTTTTGGGACCAATGTCTACACCCATCCAGCCGGGTTCGATACCGTTTGCAGGGACGACTTTTGTATCAGCGTCTGCAGCAAACCGGTTGGCTACGACGATGTCTTCTGGCAATAGCAATGGAATGTTACGCTGTTTAGCCTTTTCCATAGCGCTTTTTGCAGCATCAATCCCTTCGGGGTCTAATATAGAATCTCCGATTTCGTATCCCATGGCTTTCAGGAAGGTGTAAGCCATACCACCTCCAATAATGAGCACATCCACCAGGTTTAAAAGATTATCAATGACCTTGATTTTGTCATTTACTTTTTTACCGCCAAGGATGGCTACTAATGGTCGTTCAGGATTGTTTAATACCTTTTCAAAGTATTCGATTTCTTTTGCAACGAGGAAACCCGCTACACTTACAGGTATAAACTTTGTTACGCCTGCCGTAGAAGCATGTGCCCGATGAACCGTGCCGAAAGCATCGCTTACATAAATATCACCTAATTTGGCTAATTGTTTAGACAATTCAGGGTCATTTTTCTCTTCACCTTTTTCAAACCGTGTATTTTCAAGGATTATGATGTCGCCAGGTTGCATCTCTGCGACGGCTTTTTCGACTTCGGGGCCTACCACCTGGTCAAGTTTTTTTACATTGCCACCGACTAATTCTTTTAATCGGTCTGCTACAGGGTCCATCCGAAGTTTTTTTAATCCTTCGGTATCTCCTGCTTTAATGTAATCTTTAGGTCTGCCTAAATGAGACATAAGGATTAACTTTCCGCCGTTTTCGCGGACATACTGGATGCTTGGCAGAGCAGCGCGGATGCGGGTATCATCACGAACACTGCCGTCCTCGTTTTGAGGGACATTGAAATCTACCCGCATAAGAACGCGTTTGCCACGGACATCTACATCTTTTAATGTAAGTTTATTCATATTCACATCCCTCCATAAGGGGTGGTTTGTTTATGTATCTCATACTCTTTATAGAAGTTATTTTGCCATAATTTTAAGCAAATCAACACAGCGATTGGAATAACCAAATTCGTTGTCATACCAAGATACGACTTTCACGAAATTGTCACCCATAGTCATTGTGCTTAAAGCATCAAAAATACTTGAATGTGGGTTACCAATTACATCGCAAGAGACGATGGGGTCTTCTGTGTATGCAAGGATGCCCTTTAAGTAAGTTTCAGAGGCTTCTTTAATGGCTTTGTTAATGTCTTCTTTAGTTGCTTTTTTACCTAATTCTGCGACCAGGTCAACTACAGAGCCATCAATGACGGGGACGCGCATTGCAAATCCATCTAACTTGCCTTTCAGTTCAGGAAGGACTTCACCCACTGCACGGGCAGCACCTGTGGTTGTTGGAATAATGGAAGTAGCGGCAGAACGAGCACGACGCAAATCTTTGTGTGGCATATCATGAACACGCTGGTCGTTTGTATAGGCATGAACTGTTGTCATGAAGCCACGAACGATGCCAAAATTTTGATGTAGGACTTTTGCTACGGGGGCAAGACAGTTGGTTGTGCAGCTTGCATTGGAAACGACTACATCTGTGGGCTTCAAGGTTTCGTTATTGACACCCATAACAATAATAGCATCAACTTTGTCTTTAGGTGGAACGGTTAATAATACCTTTTTTGCACCTCCGGAAACATGCTTTAAACAGTCATCTTTCTTTGTAAACTTGCCTGTGGATTCGACAATAATTTCAGCACCTAAATCTTTCCATGGGATTTGTGCCGGGTCAGTTATTGCACTTACCTTGTAAGATTTTCCGTTAACAAGGATAGCATCTTCTGTGGATTTTACTTCTGCATCATACACTCCAAACACACTGTCATATTTAAGTAAGTGTGCCAGGGTTTTTGCGTCGGTAATATCATTAATCCCGACAACTTCAAAATCGGAGTTTTTAAGTAAAAGTTTGAATACATTGCGGCCAATGCGGCCAAAACCATTAATACCTATCTTGATTGTCATAAATGAACCCTTTCTTAATTTAAGGTTAATTTGTTTAATTTTATATTACTGATAAAATTGTTGCTAGTAAAAAGCCGATAATAAATAAATGTATTTAATATACTACCAAGTTTATATTCAGATTAGATTTAATGTAATTGAATTTATTATTCGCCCCTAAGACTCTTTTTATTTATCAGGGATAAGATATTATCTCATAAGAGACATATTGTATTCAATTTTTTATTGCTTTTAAGAATTTTAAAATAATAAAAGAAAATAGATTTATTGTTTGCCTCTCTTATTGAGGTAGGATTATTCAGAATGACAATTAAACAACATGTTTAAGGTTTCAATGGTAAGTTATGAGTCCAGCCGAAGTAGCGTTTTGTGATAAACATGGCGATAAAAATTATTAATACACATACACCAGCAGAAATAAGTAATTTGATAGAAAAATGGTGAAATAAAGGTTTTTGTTCTATACTCATATTGCTTGAGTATATTTCTTTACGATAATTTCCTTTTTGATATTTAAAACCGTAGTAAAGTTAAATCTTTATGTTTATATTTTAACAGTCCATTGTATCACTTAATGTGTAGATGTGATGTGGCCAAAGAAGATATTGCAATGGGGATTGGGTTTTATATATAATAAGTTCTCTTTTACAGCATAAGGTTTGGAAAATTATACTTTTTTTGAAAGGAGGTTGATTCCTTTGACGAAGGTTAGAATAAAGCCTGAGGAGTCTTTTGATAAGGCGATGCGTCGCTTTAAGAAAAAGTGCAATAAGGATGGGCTTATGCAGAGGTTACGCGAACTTCGGCACTATGAAAAGCCGTCAGAACGCAAACGGAGAAGATTGATTAAAGCCGTGTCGCGGAGTATTATGGAATCTGAAACGCCCCAGTGAACTAAATTCCACTCTTTTATTTCAATCTATTAAATTTGCGATTGAATGTAAGTTTGAAAATCATGCTTCTGAATCACACAATTCAGAAGCATTTTATTTTTTTATGATATTAAATTTCTGGGGCATCGGATAGGTCGCTGATTACAAAGTCCTGCATGGGAGGAAGAGTTCCATCACCCCCCCCACAGGATAAACCAATTACAGCGTTAGAAACTTTTGGGTCTATGCTTAAATAGGTAATCTGAATGGTTCCATTGTAAAATAGTTCTACTTGAAAGTTATTTTTGAAGGGTAGGTTATTCTCGTCCAGTGTTGGATTTTTTGATAATGGAATATCTTTCCAGGTAATTACCAATTTTTGTGGGAATATGGCGTAATATACGCTACCTTCGTTTACTTGTGAGGCATCTACGGGAAGTAGGGATATTTGGGGATAGGCAAAGTGCTTACCCACAGAGGTCGGCTCTAATCCATTTGAACCAAAACTGATATAACCTTTGCTGGATACATAGATGTTTTTGTATTCAATACCGTAAAAAGGAACAGCCGCAATCGTTAGTATTATAGGAAAGGGGTCTTGCACTAAAAAATAGGCAAAATTTCCGGAATTGGACTGCTCTGGAAAATTCTGGACATTTTTCTTTATCCCTTCGTTATAGAAATGTAATCCACCTTTGTCGGGAATAAATACTATCGTTGTATTTGATAAGTCAAAGGGACGGTTATAGAAACCACCGAAGACCTCTGTGTAGAAATTGGGAACGGTAGTAACGGTTAAAACTTTTTCTTTGCCTCCACCTGAAACTTTAATATATCCGGTAGCGAAAGAGGGAATGGCTTTACTTTGAGAGTCGCTATCACGATTAATATGAACGGCTATATCTATGGGTGACTCATCTTTCTTAACCTTTCCTGTGGTTGGATTAACTGTAATCCATTTTTGTTGGGGTTCTACTCTAAAAGAAAGGATAGAGTCTTGCTCGCCTGCATTCCAGACCTGAAAACTCCAATCTGTTTCAATTGTGCCTGTATATATGTCTCCACTGAAATGATGTGTTAGGGCGGATACTTGCAAATCGGGCTGTTTTGGGCAACCTGTTAAAGCAATTATCGCTCCTATGAAAAATAAGGGAACGAATAAGGCTTTTAAATAATAAAGTGTTATATTCATATCTTTGTTTCCTCAGGTACGGATTTTATTTAACTTATTTACCTAATAATATAACATTTAATCTATGGTTTTGTTCCACTTTTTAGTTTTATATTTGAAGAGTAGATTTTAACTTATGTAAAGTCTTGTTACATAAAATCGTATGATTTAATTTGGGTATTATTCAAGAACAAATTATGGTGATTTTTATGAAATAAAGGATACAGAGGTATTCAATGAAAGTATCCAATTTTTTATCAGGTTAATAGCATTTTCCACATCAGTAAGGGAAACAATTTCGACAGGGGTGTGCATGTAGCGGTTAGGGATACCGATGAGACCTGTGGCTACACCTTTACGGCTTAATTGGATTGCATTGGCATCGGTGCCAGTGGCTCTTGGGGCCGGCATGACTTGATAAGGGATTTTATGTGTCTCGGCGACTTTTTTTATTCCTTCAAAGACGACGGGATTTATATTGGGACCTTTATCCAGAATGGGACCTTTACCTAATTTAATTTCTGCATATTTTGCTTTGTCAATGCCCGGATGGTCAGTTGCCCAGCCAACATCAACTGCAATAGCAGTGTGGGGCTCACAGGCATAAGCACTGGTTATGGCACCGCGTAAACCAATCTCTTCCTGGACGGTTGTAACGCAGAAGACAGCAGCCTTTAGTTTCTGTTTTGGCAGATTTCGTATGGCTTCCAGGCATACAAAAGCACCGATGCGGTCGTCTAATCCGCGAGCGGTGAGCAGGTTGTTTGCAAGTTCGCGGACAGGGACATCTATTGTAATAGGGTCGGCTATAGATACTTGTTCTTCTGCTTCCTTTTTGTCGGTAGCCCCAATGTCAATCCATAATTCATGAAGTTCTGGGGTCTTTTCGCGTTCTTTTTCTGGTGTCAGGTGGATGGGTTTTCTTCCAACAACTCCATAGATAGTTCCTTTAGCAGAATGTATAGCCACTCTTTGTCCTATGAGAACGGATACATCTATACCGCCGATGGCTACGGTTCGGATAAAACCATCCTCGTCAATAGAATTTATCATTAGACCGATTTCGTCTACATGTCCGCACAGCATTACACGCAGGGGAGCGTCTTTATTTATGACATAGAACTGGTTTCCATGGACATCTTTATAAATGTCATCTACATGCCTTTTCATATAATCTTTACATTTTTCCTGAATCTTAACCTCAAATCCAGAGGGGCTTGGAATATTAAGTAGGTCATATAAAAATTCTTTTGATTGTGTTGACAGCATATTGAGTATCCTTCCTATTGGGGTTGATTAAGAAGTTATTCAAACTTGATAGCGAGAACCATTATATATGATTGGTAGGTTGTAAAGGAAAAAAAGAAATTGTTGACAGATATAGAAAATATAGAAAACCTTTTACACCCCTTTGAAACCTTATTGTTTCATGTCTAACAATCTATATTTTTTGAATATCTTTAATAAGATTATACCTGATTCTTTAAGGTTTTATATGTAAAAAATAAAGTTTTTAACTTAAATAACTCCTTTTATTTCATAAATATATACAAATAGACGGAAAAAATATTACAAATATTTAATTTTTTTAGAAATTTTTACTTGACAAAGCCAGTACATTCATGTTAAATTTGAGTTTATATAAAATTGAAAATTTTTTTAGTTAAGTAATCTTAAAGATAAAGTGAAGGGATAAACCTTTTCAGAGGAGCCGAGACGAGTGAAATCGTGGACAATAATTAGGCTTCCGAAAAAGGAAGGTAAGCAATACCATGTGAGATTATCTCCGGTGGGTTTTGGATTTATTTTGTTTTTAATTGCTGTTCTTACCTTCTTTACCTCTTTTTTATATACCCGTCAGTATATTATTTCTACTCATTTATCGCAATTGAAGCAGATTAATCGTAGTCTGGAATATGCGACGGGGAATGGGAGTATAAATTCTGGAGGTGTGAATCAGATCTCGGAAGAAGAACTCCGTCGTTTAGAGAATCAACTTCGTTCAGAGTATGAGTCAACGATAGCCGTTATTACATCTCAATTGAATGAATTATTTGAGGTAGAGACTAAAGCACGTCAGGCAACAGGACTTACTCCGAGATATAAGACTCCCGCGAATGGAGATACTGCACATAAAGAAGGTGGGAAAGGTGGTCCGGCGGGAAGTAATTATAGCGCAGAATTTTATATTAATCGAAATAAGATTGCTGTTCCAACGCTTTTGCATAGTTCCAATCGGTTATCAGCAGATTTGATATTGCAGGAGATAGCACTTCGTAAAATTGGTTTACAAGATTTATTAAATGGCGTTGAAGCCCAGAATGCGAAGATTGAACGGACACCCAATAGTTGGCCTCTTGTTCGGAGAATGGGCAGGATAATGTCGTATTTTGGTTATAGGCGTGACCCATTTACACGGAGAATAAGACATCATGATGGGTTAGATATATCGGCTCCGTATGGGACACAAGTCATATCGGCGGGTAAAGGAGTGGTGAAGTTTGCTGGTCGTGAAGGGGATTATGGCAGGATGGTAATTATTGAGCATGGGAACGGCTTACAAACAGTATACGCTCATATGTCGAAAATAAGTGTGGAAGTAGGACAGAAGGTGGAGAAAGGGCAGGTAGTTGGCGCGGTAGGAAGTACAGGTAGAAGTACTGGTCCACACCTGCACTTTGAGGTTCGAGTTGGAAATATGCCAGGGAATCCATTAAAATACATCAATAGATAGTAAATTAAGTAGTTGTTCGTTTACACTATCCGTTTTTAAGAGAAAGTAAAATATAAGAATAGGAATTTGTTATGTTAGATATTCGAAAGAAAGGTCCTGATGAAATGAATGTATCAAGTGTAATAGGTCCTGGAACTGTGGTAAATGGGAATATAGATTCACAGAGTTCTATTCGAGTGGAAGGTGAAGTTATAGGGAAGATTAGTAGCAAAGAAACAGTGATTATTCAAGAGAATGGCAAGGTAAAGGCAGAAATTCGTGCAGCCCAGGTTGTAGTTAGTGGTGAGGTTCAGGGAAATATCTTTGCTATGGAACGATTAGAAATTACTGCTTCAGGTAAAGTGATAGGGGATATTACGGCTCCGCGTGTGAGTATAGCGGAGGGAGTCGTTTTTGAAGGTAAATGCACCATGAAACCACCCAGTGCGCCGGAGAATCCGAATCCAGCAGGTAACTCTAATCCCAATCTTCAACAAAATAAAAAATAGTTTTTAACTTAATTCTGGAATATAGATAGAAGCCAATTTGTTTCTATAAGTGTCCATAGTTTTTCTCTGGTAGTATTTTAAATATTCTTTTGTTGGGATTTAATTCTTTTTAGTTTACGCCAGAGAGTATTTCGAGCAATCCCGAGTTGCTGAGCCGTTTTAGAACGGTTGAAGTGACATTCTGCAAAAGTCTTTAAGATAAGTTCTGATTCAAGTTCTATTAAAGATGGGGAAGTATTTTTAGAAGGGTTTTTCTCAACTTTCCATAAGCCCAGGGCTCGTTCAATCATCATGGATGCTTCCTCTGGTTGAAAGGGAACAAAAATGTATCCAAAGACTCCCTCTTTCATTAGTTCTACTGCTTGTGGAATTTGTTGTACCGTAGCCAGAACAAGAGTTGGCAATATTTTTGCATGATTAAGTGCAAAGAGATAGTCATCCGTAATTAATATATCGAATGTATCTTTTGAAATAATATATCCTTTTGCTTCAAGAAGTGTTTTTAGTGTAAGTTCGCTTATTGGCTGTTGAATATGCAGTTTTATGCGAGCCATTAAAAATTTTCCTTATTATAACTATAAGTTTTAATTACAAATAGTATAATACATTGCAAAACAGACAAATCATATTTTAGAATTACTTAGGGTTTTTATGTTTCAACCTTCAGATGAGAATATAAAGGGGCACATTTCATGGTGGGAAGCAATTCGCGAGGTTTTCTATATGTCCTGGCCTATTGTGTTGAGCTCGTTTTCCTTCACGGTGATGGAGTTCTGCGATAAATGGATGGTAGCACAGTTGGGGACAGTTCCTTTAGCGGCGGTAGGTTCTGGTGGGGTATGGTCATATACAATGAGTACATTGCTTCTGGGTATTGTCGGTTGTGTGGGGACTTTTGTTGCTCAATCCTATGGCAAGGGGAAATGGGAGGATTGTACAAAATATACATGGCAGGGAATCTACCTGGCTTTTTTCTCACTTTTACTTGCAGGGGTATTGGCAATTATTTCAGATAAATTGTTTCTATGGATGAAACATAGTCCGGAAGTTACGCAGCAGGAATTGATTTATTTTCGTATTCGACTTTTGGGCTATTTCCCTATGGCGGTGGGTTCTGCCTTATCGTCATTTTTCCCATCCATTAGTAGACCTCGTGTGCCGATGTATGCAGCGATATCGGGTAATGTCATAAACTTTGGACTTAATTACCTCTTAATTTTCGGGAAATTTGGTTTCCCGCGTATGGAAATTGCGGGTGCAAGTTGGGCGACAATAATTTCACAGTGGATACAAACCTTGGTGCTGTTTGCTGTGTTTTTGTCACCGGGACTACACCAAGAATTTGGGACACGGACTTATATCTGTTTTGATTTTCGCCGAATGAAAGAACTTTTTTGGATAGGGTTGCCGGCAGGTCTGGCTATGTTTTTAGATATTTTTAATTGGAGTATATTTACAAGTTTTGTTATAGGTCGTTTCGGGAATGTATCCCTTGCGGCACATAATATAGCCGTGAGTTTTATGCACTTATGTTTTATGCCAGCGGTAGCGGTGGGTATAGGTATTTCTGTGATTGTTGGGCAATGGTTAGGAAGACAACAGATTCGAGTAGCAAAACAGAGGGTTTATGTCGCCCTGATATTGTGTATGGGATATATGGTTACAGTGGGCTTTCTTCTAGCGGTGTTTGGAGAAAAATTGATTTATTATATATTTAGTAGAGATCCGGAGGTGGTTCGGTTTGGACACCAGTTGTTAATTTTAGCAGCACTTTTTCAGGTATTTGATGCGATGAACATTACTTGTTCTGGAGCGTTGCGAGGTGCAGGGGATACACATTGGGTCATGTGGGCAATGGTGCTTATTTCGTATTGCTTTTTCCTTCCGCTTACCATCATTATGGGATTTGTATTAGGATGGGGTGCTTTAGGCTCATGGATTGCTGCAACGATATACACGATTGTTTTGGGCCTGGTTTTAATCTGGCGATTCCTTTCTGAGAAATGGACAAGAATTGTGATTTTTTCTGAAAGCAAACCTGTTGCAGAATGAAGATAATGAAAAGAGATAGTATGAAGATGAATAAGAACCTGTTTATCTTATATCATTATATTTATTTCATCATGTTAAATTTGGACTTATAATAATTAGTGGTGAGTAGGATTTGTATTGATAAGACATTATTTGCAGATAAGAATTAGTTTTTTTTGTTTTATTGTAGTAACCTTGATAAGTGTGTTACTGAGTCTATTGTCTTATGCACAATCGGGGATAATTCGTGTAGGCTTTCAATCGGGGGTTTCCGTTGTTTGTCGTCCTTCTTATCAAATTTTTCTTGAATGTTCTGCTATCTCAGGAAAGCCGCTAAATCAGGTTCTTTATTCTGTGTTAGCAGATACTACGGAGGCCCAAAAATATGTGGGATTGCGTTCTGCGGCTATCCCTTTGAGTAGGGTTAAGATTACTCTTTATCCGCAGATTTTCTGGCTGTTATTTGAACAGGACCCTAAAGATGCGGGAGGCTGGTTGCATATTGTTCCTGAGGGATACTCTTTTGATGGGAATGCCCTGAATCTATGGTCAATAGTCTTAACAGGAACATCCGAGCGTGCAACAGATGTGTTAAAGCACCTTAAAAATAGGGGGAAGAAGTTGCCTTTATCTACAGGGGAGAAGATTTTTTTTCCGACAAATTATTTGGTTCCGGAACTTAAAGAAAAAATGTCAAAATTGCAAGCCATGCCATCAAAGGTATCAAAGGTTATTTTAGAACCTATGAATACTATGGAAAATGAATTTGCAGAGCAAGGCGGTTCTGTTATCAATGGAATGGCTTTATCCAGTGGTCTTCAATATGGCAAAGATACCGAGGGGGAATATACAGTGTATACATTGAAGCGTGGAGAGACTTTGTATGGTATCGTGGTTCGGTTTACAGATTACTTTGAGAACAGGGATATATTGGAAGCATGTGAAATTATTAAACGCAGGAATAAAATTGTAAATGAACGAGCCATCGAACCCGGAACTACCATAAAGATTCCGATAGATATGCTTAGTGATACTTATCTACCCGAAGGTAAAGAGGAGCGTCGTGTTGCGGATGAGGTAAAAAGAGAAACGGAACTTATGGCAAGAAGGAAGGAAGCCAGAGTAAGTGTAGGTGGTCTCAAAGGGGTAGTTGTTGTTATAGACCCTGGACATGGCGGTAAAGACCATGGTGCACCTCGATATGCGGAAAAAATATTTGAAGATGAAGTAAATTATGATATTGCATGTCGGTTAAAGGAATACCTTGAACAAAAGACGCAAGCAAAAGCTTATATGACAGTTAAAGATGAGAGTCAAGGGTTCAAACCCACTTCTCAACGGATATTCCAACATGATACAGATGAATGGGTTCTTGTAACACCGCCACATAATCCGCAGGATTTTGCGACTTCTGCTAATTTGCGATGGCTGTTAGCCAATAGCATTATGCGTAAAGAGGAAAAAGCAGGTATTTCTCGTGAAAAGATGATTTTTATTAGCATTCATTGCGATGTGTTATATAAATCTTCTATGCGTGGTTTGATGGTATATATTCCCGGAGCCAATTACCGCAATGGTATTGAAAAACTTCCTCAAAAGAGTAGAGAGGTGAATTATACTCTTTATAATGAATGGAAAGAATATCATCCTAAGGTTTTGAGTAAATCTCAACTCATTAAAGAAGAGGTTCGCTCCAAAACATTTGCCCAGATACTTATAACAACGGCAAAGAAGAATAATATTGCAGTACATGGGAATGGTTCTGCTGTTCGGAATGTAATACGCAAGTCTAATAGAAGCGTTTATGTCCCCTCTGTCCTTAGAAATGTGGAGATTCCAACGAAGGTTTTAATAGAAAGTGCAAATTTAAATAATCCTGATGATTTAAGAAATGTAGCAGACCCGCGCTGGCGTCAAAAAATGGCGGAAACTATTGCTGAAGCATTAGCCAATTATTTTGCCATGTAGATTGTTTTTCCTTTTTATAATGATTAAGAAGTTTTATTTCTTTGTTATAATAAATTTTTCAAATAGGAATGGGAAAGGAATAGAATTATGGCTCCTGATAAATGCGAGACTTCTAATATTGCTTATGATAAATGTGCGGTGATTATGGCGGGAGGGATTGGTGAACGATTTTGGCCTCTGTCAAAACCGGAATGTCCGAAACAATTGCTGCCGTTAGGGATACATGGCAATACCCTTATTCAAGACGCTCTGGAACGCATTCTGCCTTTTATTCCTATTGAGAATATTGTTTTAGCAACCTCAGAGACCTTAAAGCCTCTTTTTTTATCTTTAGGCTTGTTTCCTGAAAATCGGATTATTACAGAACCCTGTCGAAGAAATACAGCAGGGTGTCTGTCTCTTGTGGTTGCGAAACTCCTTGCGGATTATGGGGAAAAGGCAAAAGAAATAGTTATGGCAGTTCTTACCGCTGACCAATTGATAAAGCCGGTTGAGGATTTTGTTCAAACAGCAGCCTGTGTTATGGATTATGTTGCAAAACATAAAATGCTCGGGATTATTGGCATTTTACCTACTCGTCCTGAAACGGGATTTGGTTATATTGAGGTTAAAGAGCCGATAGAACAATCGGGGAAATCTGAAATATTTACGGTCCAAAAATTTCATGAGAAACCCAATGAACAGATTGCAAAAGAATATATTAAGTTGGGGAATTATTACTGGAATAGCGGAATGTTTTTCTGGAAAGTTCAAACCTTTCTGGATGAAATTGAAAAAGCCAGTCCTGTGCATTGGAAAGCCATTATGCAGATGTCGGAAGGATTGGAAAAAGGAGAAGGGGATAAGGTTAATTCTATTTTTCAGGATTTGCCCAATACTTCTATAGACTATGCCTTAATGGAGAAAACGAAAAATGTGGTTATGGTAAAAGCCAATTTTTACTGGGACGATTTGGGTTCATGGACATCGTTAGAACGTATCTTACCCAAAGATGACGATGGAAATATTGTTAAAGGGGAAGCAATTTCTTTACACACGAAACACTCTATTATCTATAACGGAAATTCTGACCAAATTACTGTGGCAACATTGGGAATTCATGACCTTGTTGTCGCAGTATCTCAGGATATAATTTTGATTATGGATAAAAAAGAATCACAGAACTTGAAACAATTACTGGAGAAGGTTGAGGAATATAACAGTAAAAATAAGGATAACAGGAATGTGGAAGAGGAAAAGAACAATAAATGATACCTATTCGAGATATTAATCCAAGTAGAACTGTACCTATTGTTGTTCTGCTGTTAATCATTTTGAATACAGTTGTTTTTTTCTTGTATTTTGATTTACCAGAAAAACAGATAGAGTCAATAGTTTATTCTTATGGAATTGTTCCTGCTCATTTTCGATGGTTGTCTCTGATTACACATCAATTTTTGCATGGAGGATTATTACATTTAATATCAAATATGTGGGCGTTGTGGATTTTTGGAGATAATATTGAGGACCGTATTGGACATAGGCGTTTTTTACTTTTTTATCTTTTATGTGGTATTAGTGCGGGACTCGTTCATACTCTAACTCAGCCAGATTCCAATATGCCCTGCGTTGGGGCTTCTGGTGCTATTTCTGGAGTCCTTGGTGCATATCTGGTTCTTTATCCAACAGCCCGTATTTTATGTATCATACCTATTATAATCTACCCCTATTTTACAGAAATGCCGGCTCTGCTTTTTGGTTTTATCTGGCTTATTTCACAATTATTTAATGGGTTAGTAATTATGGCGGGTGATAATAAAGATGTAGCAGGTATTGCATGGTGGGCTCATTTAGGTGGTTTTTTTGCAGGTATTTTTCTATTGCCCTTTTTTCTCAAGGGTAGAAGAGATGAGTTTTCTGAACAGGATGAGGAGTAAAGAAAATATTATTTTGATTATTTCTGAATAATGGAACTATGTGTATTTTTGTTTTAATTAAGTTGTTATTTGGATAAAAGCAAAAAGAATCTCTATTAAGAATAGAAAAAGTTCTATACACTGGTTTGCTTTTGAGTAGTTTTCATGGTAGAATAGATTACCTCATTTTAGTTTAGTTCTATGCTGCTTTCGTTTTAAGATAAGGATTTAGTAGTTGAGTCCATTAATTAGTGAATCTATTTCAGTTCTACAACAGGTGTTTCAAAAATATCCCGCCCAGCGTAGTAGCACTATTCCACTACTTCAAGAGATTCAAGAACGATTAGGTTATATTCCACCTGATGCAGTAGATGCGATGGCAAATTATCTTGGAATTTCAGCGTCGGAGATTTATGGGGTGGCTTCGTTTTATACGCAGTTTAAGTTTACACCTCCGGGAAAGCATATCATTCAAATTTGTCAGGGAACGGCTTGTCATGTGCGTAGTTCTTCAGATGTATTAGAATCGTTGCGTGAGGAGTTAAATATAGAGCCGGGTCAGACGACTTCGGACCGTTTATTTACTCTGGAACGAGTTGCCTGTGTGGGCTGTTGTGCTCTGTCACCCGTAATGGTGGTTGATGGGAAAGTGTATGCACAGATGACGCGGGCAAAGGTTCGCGAAGTGTTAAATGAATATCGTCAAAAAGAAGCAAAGGAAGCAGGTGTAAAAAAATGATTGCTAACGATACTATGGAGATTTTGTATGAACGAGCGCAAGAAGAGTGGGGAAAAATAGAAAATAATGAGATACCTGTAGTATATGTGGGTTCAGCAACATGCGGTCGTGCAGCAGGCGCTCTCGAGACGGAACAGGTAATAAAGGATATATTGTCACAAAATCAGAAATCTGTTTTGTTTATTGAAGTAGGGTGTATGGGACCATGTGCTCTGGAACCTATTATTATGGTTCAACCTCCGAACGGTATTCCTATATGCTATGGCTCTGTAAAGCCTGAAGATGCGGTAGAGTTTACACGCCGAGTTTTGCTGGAGGATGCGGTATGGGAAGAGAAACTCATTGGTGTAATGAGTGTAGATAGTTATTGCGGATTGCCTCCTATTAGTCGTCATCCTATGCTACAACCGCAAGTTCGTAATATACTTCGCAACTGTGGTTTGATTGACCCTGAAAACTTTTATCATTATTTGGCTCAGGGGGGGTATAGAGGTTTTCTAAAAGCATTAAGTATGGGTCCTGATGCTGTATTAGAGGAAGTGAAAAAATCTGGACTTCGTGGTCGAGGTGGTGCAGGCTTCCCTACCTGGAAGAAATGGACATTTGCAAGGGAGTCTTCTAGTAGTGAGAAATATCTTATCTGCAATGCAGATGAAGGCGACCCCGGTGCATTTATGAACCGTTCTGTCCTGGAAGGAGACCCTCATTCCGTTCTGGAAGGAATATTAATTGCTGGATATACCATTGGTGCTACACATGGATATGTCTATTGTAGAGCAGAGTATCCATTAGCCATAAAACGATTGGAAATTGCAATTAAACAGATGTATGATTGCGGGCTTTTGGGCAAGAATATTTTGGGGAGTAATTTTTCATTTGATATTACAATTAAAAAGGGTGCGGGTGCTTTTGTGTGCGGAGAGGAAACGGCTTTGATTGGTTCGATAGAAGGGAATCGTGGTATGCCTCGGCCTCGTCCACCGTTTCCAGCGGTTAGTGGTTTGTGGGGTAAACCTACGGTAATACAGAATGTAGAAACTCTGGCAAATCTATCGCTCATATTAAGTCGGGGTGCAGATTGGTATGTGCAATTTGGAAATGAAAATTGCAAAGGGACAAAGACTTTTGCTTTAGCAGGTAAAGTAAAGCGGACAGGTCTGGTGGAGATACCATTAGGCATACCCCTCCGTAAGGTTATTTTTGAAGTGGGTGGTGGAATATTAAACGATAAAGAAGTGAAAGCAGTGCAAACAGGAGGTCCTTCTGGCGGTTGTATCCCTTCGGAAATGTTGGATTTGCCTGTGGATTATGAATCGTTGACAAAAGTCGGCAGTATCATGGGCTCTGGTGGCATGATAGTGTTAGATGAAGATAATTGTATGGTAGATATTGCTCGCTTTTTTTTGTCATTTACACAGACGGAATCATGTGGAAAATGCACCCCCTGCCGTGTTGGAACCCGAGCAATGTTGGGTATCCTTGAAAAGATATGTACAGGCAAGGGTGAACCAGAGGATATAGAGCGATTAGAGATTTTGGCACAAACGGTTAAGCAGGGTTCTCTATGTGGATTGGGTCAGACGGCACCCAATCCTGTGTTATCTACACTTCGCTATTTTCGTCGTGAATACGAAGAACATATTAAAGCGAAAGAGTGTCGTGCTTTTGTTTGTAGTGCGTTAACATCGTTTCATATAGACCCGGACCGTTGCGTGGGTTGTACCATGTGTGCGAAATCATGTGCTTCGCAAGCCATTTCTGGAAAGCGTAAAGAACCGCATGTCATTGACCAGGAAAAGTGTATTCGTTGCGGTCAATGTTTGCGGGTCTGTCCTGCTATGTATGCAGCAGTATATAGGCGAAGTGGTTCACAGGTTCGGTATGAGCCTATCAAGGAACGGAAGAAGAAAACGGGTTAATCGGATTTGTTTTAATTAGAGAGGTAATATCGTCGTGAATGTAGTTATTGACGGGAAAAAAGTAGAAGCACGAGCAGGTGAAACCATATTAGAATGTGCTTTGCGTAATGGTATATCTATTCCACATCTTTGCACCCATCCTGCCTTACCTCCGTTTGGAGCATGTCGAATTTGTATTGTGGAAGTAGAAGGGATGCGTGGCTATCCTACTTCCTGTTCTACTCCGATAACCGATGGAATGGTTATCCACACTCAGACCGAGCCGTTGCGTTTATTACGCAGAAATATTTTAGGTCTGATGATGTTAGAACATCCCAGCGCCTGTTTGATATGTGACAGACGCGAGATATGTGATAGGTATCGTTCAAAGTCAGAAAAAGTCGGAGCAACCACAGGTTGTCATACCTGCAACAATAAAGAGGTGTGTGAGGTCCGTGAATTATCGGCAGATTTGGGTTTGGCTGAGATTATGGTTGCACCACAGTATCATTATAGACCCATAGAGCGTTCAGAACCGTTCATAGACCGCGATTTGAATCTATGTATTCTCTGTGGTAGATGTGTCCGAATTTGCAAATTACATCAAGGGAAATCGGTAATAGATTTTGTACATCGTAGCAGTCAGACACATATAGGGCAAGCCTTTGGTCGTAATTTACATGAAGCAGGGTGCACCTTTTGTGGCTCCTGTGTAGATGTTTGTCCTACCGGCACTTTATCAGACCGCTATGCCAAGTGGTTTGGACGCCCTGAAACAAAAACAGGAACAACCTGTATTTATTGCGACGAAGGATGTGCATTGGCGGTGTATGCCTCTAATGGCAAATCTATTATGGCTACAGGACTTTATGATAATTTGCCTATTTGCGTTTTAGGGCATTTTGCAATACCTGAACTTTTGAACAGTCCCGACCGTCTCCGAACACCACAGATACGCATAAATAAGGTGTTGAGACCAGTAACGCATGATGAAACTGTGAATCGTTGTGTAGAACTACTACAAAATTATTCAGGGAAAGCATTTGCACTTGTTTGTGATACTTCCAGCACATTGGAGGACAGATATGTTTTTAAGAAATTTACGCAAGAGGTAATGAAATCACCATATTATTTTGAAATTGAGCCAGATAAAAAAGGTTTTGCGAAAGTTATACATGTTCCTGATGGAGTTAAGGCAATAATTACCACAGGACCCTTTATTCCACAGGAGTTGAGAAATCAGTTTGAGGTGGTTATTGCATTAGATATATTTTATAACGACTGGACAAAGTCCGCAGATGTGGTTTATCCTGTCGGTGTGTTTGCAGAGGTTTCAGGAACTATAATGGATAAAGACAACAGTCTGCGTCCTCTGGTTCAGGCATGTAATCCGCCGGGCGAAGCCAAACCTGAATGGGAAGTGATTCAATCTATTGGTAAGGCTCTTTCACCTGACAATTGGAAAGTCTATGATAAGGTTGAAGCAATTACAGGGGAATTAGGACTG
Organism: uncultured Nitrospirales bacterium; assembly: GCA_964549105.1. Taxonomy (GTDB): domain Bacteria; phylum Hydrogenedentota; class Hydrogenedentia; order Hydrogenedentales; family Hydrogenedentaceae; genus Hydrogenedens. The sequence goes on along the minus strand of CAZJTZ010000010.1, from coordinate 83,864 downwards.
GAAAATATTAGTCTTAACCTAAATAGAAAAACACCTCCACCTGCTTCACAAAATTTAGAAGAGCGACGAGAATGGTTCAGGGGTTATCGGATTGAGAATTATGTCTCAGGATTAGTAGCAGTAAGGGGTTTTGAAGAAGGGAAAGAATCTGAAACTGAAAAGGAAAAAGATACATCAGAGACAATAGAATCACCGAAACAGTTTATGGTTTTGTCACGCAGAGAATTAGTGCCAAACACTTATGAATTTGTAATCTATGCACCTGCTATTGCAAAAAAAGCATTGCCAGGGCAATTTGTGATTGTGATGGTAGATAAAAATTCGGAACGGATTCCCTATACTTTGAGTGATTGGGATGAAGAGAAAGGCACGATAACACTGATTGTTCAGGAAAAAGGCCTGTCCAGCCGAAAGATGATTTCTGTGTTTCAGGGGGAGCAGTTAGAACATGTAGTTGGTCCGTTGGGCACAGCGTTTGAGATAAAAAAATATGGCACTGTGGTAATTTTAGGTGGTTGTTATGGAACAGGTGCGGTAGTCCGATTAATTCGAGCCTTGAAGGAACAGGGAAACAAGGTCATAATGATTTCCGAAGCACGAAGTCATTATTTAGCATATTATCAGAAAGAGTTGAGTGCGGTTAGCGACCGATTTATCCAGACGACTATAGATGCGTCCTCAGGGGAAAAGGGGCATGCCATTGATGCGTTGAAGCGACTGCTTAATGCAGGTGAAAAGGTAGACCTGGTGGTAGCAGTAGGTTGTCCATTTATGATGATGATAACCGCAGAAGAGACGCGTTCTCTGGGGACGAAAGTCCTTTGTGCCCTGAACCCGATTATGTTAGATGGAACAGGTATGTGCGGTGCCTGCCGAATTAGCGTAGATGGTCAAACCAAATTTGCCTGCGTAGACGGTCCGTTTTTTGATGCACATCTGGTTGATTGGGAAGAGGTTCGCGACCGCAGAGAAGCGTATAGCGCTGAGGAGATACAGGCGGTTAGCCTTACACAACCAGCAGAAACGATACATAGAGAACATCATCATAATTATTGTTCTTGTATGGAAAGAGGTTAGGAAACAATGACACAACCAGAGAATCCAGAAATAAAAACCACAGGAACAACACCTAAAAAGGGAGCAAAAATTCCACGGCAACCTATGCCCGAACAAGCCCCCGAGGACAGACGACATAATTTTGAAGAAGTGCCTTTCGGCTATACGCCAGAATTAGCCCTGTTAGAGTCTTCAAGGTGTCTCGACTGTAAAAAACCGGGTTGTGTAGAAGGCTGTCCCGTGCATATAGATATTCCGGGATTTATTCGATTTATTCGTGAAGAGAAGTTTCTCGAAGCGGCACAACACATTAAGAAACAAAATGCTCTGCCTGCGGTATGTGGGCGAGTCTGTCCGCAGGAGGAACAATGCGAGAGTAAATGTATATTAGGTGTAAAGGGCGAGTCGGTAGCCATTGGGCGTATGGAGCGGTTTGCGGCGGATTTTGAACGAGCCAGTGGACAGGTTCGATTACCTGAAATTCCTCCCAAAACGGGGAAACGGGTAGCCGTAGTAGGTGCAGGTCCAGCAGGATTAACCGTTGCAGGGGACCTTATTAAGTTAGGACATGAGGTTACTGTATTTGAAGCGTTGCATGAGTCAGGTGGAGTTTTGATGTATGGTATCCCTGAATTTCGTTTGCCAAAGGAGATTGTACGTGCAGAGGTGGAGTATCTGAAACGATTGGGTGTTGAGTTTGTAATGGATTTCGTAATTGGGCGTAATGCTACGATACCTGAACTATTTAATAATGGATACCATGCTATATTTATTGGCACAGGTGCGGGATTGCCATCATTTATGGGGATTCCCGGTGAAAATCTGGTGGGTGTATATTCTGCAAATGAATACTTGACCCGTTCCAATCTAATGAAAGCCTACCTTTTCCCGAAATATGATACACCACCGATTAAACGGAATAAAGTGGCTGTGGTTGGTGGAGGAAATGTGGCAATGGACTCTGCAAGGACGGCATTGCGTTTGGGAGGCGATGTAACTATTGTATATCGTCGTGCCCGTGAACAGATGCCAGCCCGTGCTGAAGAGATTCATCACGCAGAGCAAGAAGGTGTGAAAATGATGCTGCTGAACAATCCGGTGCGTATTTTTGGCGATGAACATCATCGCGTTGTTGGGATGGAATGTATACGGATGGAATTAGGCGAACCCGATGCCACTGGAAGACGCCGTCCTGTTCCTGTACCTGGTTCTGAATTTAGATTGGATGTGGATACAGTTATTATAGCCATCGGTAATCAACCCAATCCGCTTATTCCTCAATCTATGCCCGACTTGAAAACAACAAAGCATGGTACGCTTGTAGTGGACCCAGAGACAATGATGACTTCAGTGCCGGGTATCTTTGCAGGTGGGGATATTGTTTCAGGTGCGGCAACGGTTATTAGTGCTATGGGACAGGCTCGTACGGCTGCCTCTGCGATTCACCGCTACCTTACAGGTTAACCAATAAGAGAAGAGGTTATATAGGATATATAGAACCTATCTGTTCGAAAAAGTTTACTGCTCCTCTGTGGTTTCTGTTGTATCATCTTTCCTGAGAATGATTAGAAAATCATTATAACTGGGACCGTTGTTGGCTGTAACAGACACAAGTTTCCATCCCTGACGAAGTAAAGATTCAAGGTCATTTTTTCCTGCACCATTGGATTGAATGATAACCGCCTTCTGCATTATTTTCTTCTCCCTCAGATAATTTATTTGTTCACTAATTAAATTATAATTATACAAAATGGATATGATTTCTACAACTCATTAAGGGATAAGCATTTTGTAATATTCTGCAATTTGTTTGCAAGTAGGTTGATAGGGTGCCGTGGGATTGCCGATAGACGCATAAGTCCATATTGAACCTGTACTGGAAAGGAATAGTCTTGAAAGCAGGGCTGTTTTTCCCATAGACATCAAAGAAAGAGGCATTGTTTTCTCTTTATATTGAAGAAGCAAGAGAGGGCTCAGGTCAATAGGATTGTCTGCATATACCGCTATTTTGACTACATCTGCCTCAAATTTTTTCCCTTTACTAACGCACTGTTGCAGGTTTTTTATCGGTGGGACAGACGAAAAATTATGATAAGAGGCGATAATAATTTTGTTCTGTTCCTTTGCTGCTGTTAGTAGATTAGAAAGACGAGACAATTCACGAACCTCAATATCTACCGCAAAGGCAGATGACAAATATTTTATATATAGTTTTTCCTTTTCCTTTGTTGTTCCCTGAAAGACCCCACCTTCTTCCTTAGACCGAACTGTCAGGATAATTCTTTTATTACTTAAGAGATGAAGGTTTTGGTTGACTATTTGCTTAAAGTTTTGAGGATATTCCTTCTGAAGCAAATCAAGTCTTAATTCAAAGGCGACTACATTATAGTTTTCTGTTTTCTGTATATCTTTTTTTAGAAAACCCTGGCTGGAACAGGCAACCAGCCGTGGAATAGGGGATTTAGCCATTAATTCGTTCAATAGTAGATTTGCCATAAATTAATTTTCCTATCTTTATTCTATTTTTAAGTGTAGCACCTTGTAGAAACCGTTTTAAATAAACATCGTGAAATGTGTATATTATTAGATGTAAAGAATTTTTTCAAATTAAAAACAAATCAATAAGATAAGGAGATACAAATGGGAATTGATACGGGTATGTATGTTCGACTTAGTGTAATGATGTTTCTTGAATTTGCGGTATGGGGTGCATGGGCACCTGTATTGGCGGCTTATCTGATTGATGACCTGAAGTTTTCAGGAAAGCAAACGGGCTTGATTTATGCGGCTCTTCCGATTGCTTGCATTATCTCACCATTCTTAGGTGGGCAAATTGCAGACCGTTATCTTGCAACGGAGTATTTTCTCGGAATAGTTCATATCCTTGGCGGTATATGTCTTGTCTATGCAGCATACAAACGGAAGTTTGGACCACTATTTATATTAATGCTCATATATTCACTGCTTTATTCACCAACATTGGCACTTGTGAATTCTCTTATGTTCAGCCACATCCCTGCTGATGCTATAGATGTTGTATCGCCGAGGATTCGTGTATGGGGCACAATTGGCTGGATTATCGCCGGTTTACTTTTAAGTCTTTTGAGGAATATTAAAAAGTCAGAAATTAAAAAGACATTTTCAGATTGCTTGATGATTGCAGGGATTATGTCAATTATTCTGGGGCTGTATTCTTTTACACTTCCACATACACCTCCACCAGAAACGCCTTCAAATCCTCTCGCATTCCTTGAAGCAATTTCGTTGATGAAAGAACATTATTTTCTTATTTTCCTATTAATTTCCTTTGTCGTTACTACGGAACTGCAGTTCTACTATATTCCTACGGCGCCTTTCTTACAGGATATAGGTGTTGCCAATTCCTATGTTCCAGCAGTTATGACAATTGCACAAGTAGGTGAAATTTTAGGTATGGCAGTATTTCTACCGTGGGCAATGAAGGAAATTGGCATTCAATGGGTTCTTGTTATTGGGGTAATTGCCTGGCCTATTCGATATGTTTTCTTTGCAATGATGAAACCTCTGTGGTTGGTTGTGGCTTCTTTAGCCCTTCATGGAATTGGATACTCTTTCTTCTTCTTTGCAGGACAAATATTTGTGGACAAGGTGGCACCCCCAGATATTCGTGCTTCTGCTCAGGCACTTAATACAGTAGTAACCTTAGGTTTAGGAAACTTTATTGGGACGCAGTTCACAGGGATTATTATGGACTACTTTAAGGATAACGAAGGCAAATTCCGTTGGCGTCCAATATTTGTAGTCCCATGTGTATTGACAGTTCTTTGTGCAATTGCTTTCCTGATTTTCTTCCATCCCCCTGCGTCAATAGGAGGCGTAGCAGGCAATTAATGAATTAATTTAGGTGGAAGGTTTTTCGGGTATAGATTGCATTACTTCGGAAATCCTTCCACCATTCGACTGTGTTAGGTTCGGCTATCATATAATCAGGTCGTAGAGGCATACCTATACCTGGTAAAGGAGGGAGAACATAACTCTTTTCTACAACTGTGATTTGCAGAGGTTTTTTGTGTTTTAATTGCCAATCAAAAGTGATACCATTTTCTCCTGGAAAGCCACGATACCGCAAATTCCATCTGGGGATAGTGTTGCCATCTGTTCCTTCATAGTTTATGCCATTGACTTTTGCGGATAGAATTTCCAATCCATCTCCCAATTCTACTTGGACTTCTGCTGCTTTTCTTAATGAGACAATGGATACTTTAAGGTGTTGCACATCACCATCAATTTTATCTTCCAGAACAGAAACAATAGGTTCAGAAAAATTTGCAAGGGAAGTTTCTGAAAAACGGATAGTTTCATTATCTCCAGTGAATAAATGTGGTTTTTGAAAATGTTCTTCATCCTGAAAAAATTGTTTTAGCCATTTGTCCAAGTGTTTATCCCGAGTCATCCACCATGCTGAATTTGTATCCCAGTCCAGACCATAGCACAGATGGTTCACTTTAGGTGTTTCTTTGGTGAATCGGAAGAATATCATGGGATAGGCATATATGAGAAGTCCTATAATCAAAAGGAGAAATCCCCATTGATAGCAAATCTTTTTATTTCCTATTAAATTGTAAAGAAGACCCGTAAATAAATGAAAAATAAGAATGAGAAATACCATAAGCACAGGGATAAAAATAGGTGTTAGGGCCTGAACACCCAGCACGAGTAATGGAGAAAAGAAATATATAGCCACAAGTGTTGGAATAAGAGTCCAGAGGGTGAACCAGAAGAAATTCCTTTGCCAATGCTGTGGTATAAATGGAACAGAACCGATAATCCCGCATATACTACCAATGATAACTATCCACACAAAAATATAACTTGCAGTTGGTGCTGCTATACTTGAGTAAATTGCTAATCCCAACCATGGTAATAAAGCAGTAGAAAAGAAAATGTGGGGGTCTAACCGTTTATAGATAATAGGTAGAAATATGAGAAATAGGCCTGATGCCGTTAGTAAGCCCATCACAAGGTAAGTTAGTTCATAATACACAATATAATGTTTGTAGATTAAAAATGTGAGTCCAATAAGTCCACCAATTAGACCCGATACGAGTAAGATGTGCACTAAATTTTGAATAAGATTTTTAACAACATCCCAGACTCGTATTCGCCAGAATATCTTTATTACAAGAAGCATTAATAGATATAAAACGATTGCCGATAATAGCAAAGGAAATATCCACTTTTCTGAATATACGATTGTATGGTTTACAGGGGCAGTGAAGTAGATACTGTTTTCTGCTGAGGGTTCAAATGGATAGCCAATTTTTAAGTGTGATAGGTCGAGGCTTCCAAAATGTTTGACTAATGATAGTGCATACGAACCATGATGTTGTAGTGAACGAAGAGACATATGCTCAATGTTATCGTTTGGTGTGTGATAGTAGCGGATACCTCCGACAAAAGCAAAGTCGAAGCCGGCTACACCTCTGGGTTTTAGGACATAATAGTCAGTAGAAGTGGGCATTTTTCCTGCAATTTCGAACATTGCAGAACTTGCTCGCGGATAAGGGGCTGCTTTTGCAAATTCCTTGATTAGCCATAGATTGTTATTACTTGTTTGGTACATCATAGACGGACCATAATGACCACGAGCCTCGAAATTAAAGCATAACCCAACTGTTTCGAAAAGAGGATGTTTCAAAAAAGCACGGGGACCCAATAATCCTGCTTCTTCGCCATCTGTAAAGAGAAAGATTACATCATTTTTCAATGGAGGGTTATGAAGTAGAGCCCGTATCGTTTCATACATCGTAGCCACAGCGGAACCGTCATCTGCACAACCAACGCCGTAAGGGGTAGAGTCGTAATGTCCCATGAGTAAAATAGAACGAGTGGGTGCATATCCGGGAAGCACAACCATAATATTATCTACTCGTTCCATAGAATTGTGCCCATGTTTTGAGGAGTTTGCAAGATACTCTGTTTGGACGATAGGTTCTACGCCTAACAATTTAAGTTTTTGAACAAGATATTGGCGAACCTTTGCAAGTTCTTGCGAACCGTAAGGATGTATCATTTGCGTTGGATATTCCAGCAATTTTACGGCTCGTTCTGCTGAAAATGTATTTGCAGAAGCACACGCAGGAACTACTGGTGGTGACCACCAATCGTAAATAGCGTAAAGACCCCATGCAATAATAATCAAAATACTTACGATAGAAAAAACTCCCAATCCCTTTTTTGATAAGTCCTGTCTCATATTTCTCCCTCTTGATTTATTAAATACAATTAATAATGTAAATCCTCTATTTAGGACAGTTTTTTATCCTTTTGGGTTTCATAATCCGGATGGAGGGAATTACTTTGAAAAGCATTTTTCCTATGTGCTACGAAAACACACATATTTTGTCTTGCTAAATAGAAGAGATGATTGTCAGGACAGTTTATTTGATTTTGCAGAGAATTTACATCCCTTTTCTGCGGCTATATCAAACTAAGAAAATAATTGTAAAAGTAAAAATATGACATTAGTAAAAATGTTCTTTTACTCGCCTTTATCTGTAATTTCGTTGTAGGCCGATGACGACGCCTTGAATTGTTATTTGGTTTGCGGGAACATGAATAGGTTTCATGTTTCGATTGGCTGGGCGGAGTTCTGTAATTTTACCTTGAGGATAGAATCGTTTCACTGTTACCTCGTCGTTGACCAGAGCCACAACAATATCGCCTGTATGTGCCTGTTTTTGGGAATCTACAAGGATGATGTCTCCTTCAAGTATACCGTCCTCAATCATACTTTCGCCGGTAACTTTTAGTGCAAAAATACCATCTGTTTTATTGTCAAGATTAGGAACAATTAATTTTTCTATATTTTCTTCTACGGATACAGGTGAACCTGCTGGAATACGACCTAATAGAGGGATAAGTGGGTTTGTTTGGGGCTGGCATAACCTTTGTGCACGCGGGGTCAGTTTTATACTGCGTGCTTTAGATGAACGCTCTAAATATCCTTTGCGAATTAGTGACCGGATATGACCGACAACACCGTTTGTAGAACGAATACCTAATTGTTCACATATCTCCAAAATAGAAGGAGGATAATTCATTTGTTCTTGAAATTTTTGGATACATTCTAAAACTTCTTTTTGCCTCTGGGTAAGTTTTTCATTGCTCATATATTAAACTCTTCTGTTTAGTTTACACTGAATATATTTTCACTATATTGTATAATATATTCTATGAACTAAATCAAATTTATTCTGACTTTTTTGTTTTTAAGAATTGGTATTTTTCCAGAGGTGGTTGATGGGTCCGTGTCCCTTACCCAGTAGGGGGGTGGTTTCTATGGCTTTGTGAACAAATTGAATGGCGGTTTCGACTGCAAGTTCAGTTTCAAGTCCCTGTGCAAGGTAACATGCGATAGCACTGGATAGTGTGCAACCTGTTCCATGGGTATGGGGTGTATTGATGCGTGTAGAGGGGAAGCATCTTATATCGCCTTCATTAGAAATGAGATAATCTTCGACTTGTTCTCCCTGTCCATGTCCACCTTTAACCAGAACATATTTTGTTCCGCTATTTAAAAGTTTCTGTGCAGCCTTTATAATATTATCTTTATGATTGGGTTCGATACCTGTAAGTTCTTTCAGTTCGGGCAGGTTCGGGGTAATAATCCACGCTCGGGGGGCTAATAATTCTAACAGTGCGTCTACGGCATTTTGTTGAAGAAGGGTGTTGCCACTTTTAGAAACAAGGACAGGGTCAATAACGAGGTAAGGGTCAGGGAAGGGTTTGAGTGCTTTGTGCACAGTCATAATTATATCAGCGTCCCACAGCATACCTGTTTTGATGGCATCTGCACCTATATCAGACAAAACTACTTCGATTTGTTTTTCTACAATTTCAGGAGGTATCGGATGAACGCCATAAACGCCCATTGTATTTTGAACTGTAATAGCCGTGATTGCACTCATGCCATAACAATTTAAGGCACACATTGTTTTTAAATCTGCCTGAATACCTGCACCACCACCAGAGTCACTACCTGCAATGGTCAAGACTCTCGGAATTTTTTTTTTGCAACTCATAAATTCAAATCCTTTTTAGAATTTATCTATCTATAACATTATCTAACGCTGCTTTATTCAATAGAAATTATACCAGCAATGGCAGCGGTTGAGAAGCATGCGAGGGTTCCAGCGATAAAGGCTTTGATGCTCATCTTTGCAATTTCACTACGCCGATGGGGTGCCAGAGCAGAAATCCCGCCAATCATAATGCCCAGACTTCCTGGATTAGCAAATCCACAAAGGGCATAATTAGCAATAGTCAAAGTTCTCCTATCAACACATTGTTCTGCGATTAATGTTTGAAATCGTTGGTATGCTAAAAATTCGTTAAAAATAGATTTGATAGCCAATAGTTCTGAAAATATAGGTGTATCTTCTATACGAACACCCATTAAGTAAGCAAATGGGAGAAAAAGGTAACTTAATAGACTACTCAATGTTTTCCCTGTAATAGCGATTGTAATAGTGTCAAATAATTGGATGAGTCCAACAAATACCAATAATAAAGCACCTACATTTAACGCCATGGTAAGCCCTAAACTTGCACCTTGAGCCGCTGCATCAAAAACATTCTGGCTCTCAATGGATATGTCCACAGATTTCACATCAATGGTTCGTGGCCTCTCTGTTTCTGGAATGAGTATCTTTGCGAAGACAATTGCTGCCGGAGCACTCATCAAAGAGGCTGTAATTAGGTGTCCTGGTTCTGCACCGAAATTTGCGTATGCTACCATAACACTTGCAGCAATAGTAGCAAGGAATGCAGTCATAATGGTAAATAGTTCTGAACGGGTCATGTCCTCTATATAGCCACGAACAGCACTCATAGACTCTATACCTAAAAATACGAGCAAACCTGTGGTAAAGGTTTCGGCGCCGGAAGTTTTCATGGATTTTTGCATAAGCCATGCCAAGCCTTTAACTATCTTCTGGATTACTCCTAAGTGTTGCAGAATAGCGGAACAGGCGGATACAAATATAATTACAGGAAGCACCTTGAAGGCAACTACAGCACTAACAACAAAAGGTTCTGTGGGTGTTAATTGACCTTCTGCATTCTGGACTGTAGCATGGTCTAATATAAAAAGTTCAGTCAAATTTCCAAACAGGAATTGAGCACCTGCACTACTTGCCTGAGTGATTAAGTCAAACCCTTTCTTAATCCATTCAAAAAGGTAAATCCCGATTTTGGGCGAAATTAAAATAGGTTCTGTAATGCCAAATAAGCCACTTATATTTCTTATTATTGCATTAGGTATAAAAACGAGCAAGTCTGCGCGGATAAGGAATATAGCGAAGAAGAGTTGAAGTCCTATACCCCAGATTACAATATTCCATTTTACCTCTTTACGATTTTCACTCAAAAGGAAAGCAATAAGAAAAAATACTATCAATCCCAAAAAACTGATTAGCCGCAAATACATATCTACCTTCCCAATGCTATTATTTCTGAGTTAGATAACTCTCTGCTATATATAGGTTCTGTGCTTTGTCTAATGCGGATAACAACTCATCTAGTTTTTTTGTGCCAATTACTATCTTATGGTTGCCTTTTTTGAGTTCAATACATTCATTACCACTTACTGTATATGCCCATCCTTTTGCATTCCAGCGAATTCCCCAACCGCCAAATTCAACTATGGGCCTATATTTATGGCCTGAAATTTCATCAAGTTTATCCCATGATAATTTTCTATATTTGAGGTGGAATGGATAATAGATAATATATATTCCATCTTGATATACGCGCGTTTCAAGTTGAACCCTATAAAATAGGTAAGTTATAGAAGCGATAAAAATGATTATCCACAGGGCTGTAAATATTAGACCCGAGTCAGGCATAGGATTATTACCCCATGGCTGTTTGAATATTAATTGTTTAACAAGTCCGTATCCAATCGGTGCAACTGCAAAAGTAACAGAAATAATAAAGATAAGCCAAAACCACCACTGTGAAAATCGTTGTGTTTCGATAAATAATAATTCACTGCCAGGAGGCAAATCTTTCTTTTTGACCTTTTCAAATTCTATACTCATTTTTATTCCTATTTAGGAAATTATCTTTTCTCCTATTATACATAATAAGCATGCATTTCTCTGAAATAAAATGTATTGTGATAATTGCGACAAAAAGTTTCTGAATGTAAAGGCTTTATAAAAGAATTTTTCAGGTTTGTGGAAGTATCAATAATTTAAAAAAAGAGCGGGAACTACATGGTTTCGCTGGTATTTAGCGGGCTATACACTTAGCCCGTATAGTCCTGTTCGGGACTTTGTCGAAACTCTTATAGTAGTTCCCGCAAACTTTATGAAAGGCTGTATGTAATCAACCTTATATATTCAATTCTCTATTAAAATTATGACACAATGTTTTTAAAAATGCAAATCAATTTAAATGTTTTTGATATTTTTACAAAGATAAATAGAGTGGATAAGCCCTATAAGACATGTAGAACAAAGTTAACATTTAAACATTTACTATTGAAATTGGTTATATATAGTTGGGTTTGTTCCTTTCTGCATAGTTCAGTGTTATTTTGCAACGGTTGTTTCATTTTTTAACAAGGGGAATAAAAGATATTAATGGTTAATAAGAAAAAAAACCACACAAATTCATTTTTTATGGGTGTTTTAAATGATTTTTTATTTGGCATGAGGGTTGCTATATATAAAAGTGACATTTGAAAGTGATACAAAAAGTGGCAAATAAAAACCTAAACCTAATTGAAAGGAGGTAGGAGCTATGAGAAGATGGTGGAATCCAATTCAGGAATTAGAACTGCTTCGTCGTGAGATGGATGATTTGTTCCATGTATTAGATGAAGGATGGTTAGATATGCCATCCTTAGAATACTCGTTTTTGCCCGGTGTCTCTGCACAGACCTATCCTCTTGTTAATATAGCAGAGGATAAGGAAAATGTGTATGTGGAGGCGTTAGCACCGGGTATAGATCCTGAAACCTTAGAGGTATCTGTTCTCAACAACACGGTCAAAATTGCAGGTGAGAAATCTGCAGTAAAAGATGTAAAGCCTGAGGCGTTCCATAGGAACGAGCGTGGTGCAGGTAGGTTTATTCGCACCCTATCTTTGCCCGTGGAAGTGAATGCTGACAAAGTCAAGGCAGAGTATAAGGATGGCGTTCTGTTATTGACTTTACCCAAAGCCGAGTCTGCAAAGCCCAAACAAATTGCAATATCAGTAAGTTAATAATCTATAAAAATTAAAAAGGAGGTGTTGAACTATGAAAGAGACTACGATTCCTGTCAAAACTGAAGGCCGTCGAGTTCCAGATACTCGGGAAAGCGGCAAAACTTTGAAGCCAGTGGTAGATATATTCGAAACGGCTGAGGGTTTGACTGTTGTTGCAGATTTACCTGGTGTTCAGAAGGAAAATGTCCAGATTCAGATTGAAAATGAAGTTCTAACTATCAAGGCAACACCTAAAAGCAAGTTAAGTTTAGAACCGATTTATCAGGAGTTTAAGTTATATCCTTACTTCCGTCAGTTCCAGTTAAGTGATAGGGTAGACCAAGAGAAGATAAAGGCTGAAATGAAAAATGGCGTACTGGTTATCCAGTTGCCTAAAAAAGAAGAGGCTAAGCCCAAACAAATTACGGTAAATGTAAGTTAAAAAATGTGAGCAGAGGTATGGAGATAAAACTAAATGTGCTCACAAAAATTTAAGAGGAGGTGAGAGTTATGAGAAACACATCTGTTCCAATTCGTGTGAAAGAAACAGTAAACGATTTACGCCAGACTGTAAATAACTGGTTTGAACGCTTTTTACCAGGTCGTGCTGAAAACGGTGGTTGGTTGACACAAGAGCCTGCCTTTTTCGATTGGTTAAATAGCACAAATTTCCCCGCGGTAGATATTGAAGAGACCGCAGATGAAGTTATCGTTAATGCGGAATTGCCCGGCTTGTCCGAAAAAGATTTTGAAATTGAACTTCAAGGACAACGACTGATTCTCCGTGGTGAGAAAAAGGTTCAACAGGAGAAAAAGGACCGCTCTTATTACTATACGGAGTGCCAATATGGTTCCTTCTCCCGCGTTATCCCCTTACCTTGTGAAGTTGTAGAGGATAAAGCCGAGGCTAAATATAAGAACGGAGTTTTGCAGATTCGCTTACCTAAAAGCGAGGCTGCAAAGGCTCGCCGAATTCAGATTAAGGTCGAATAGAAACGAAGGCTCTTTATCATACCACACCGTATTGACCTGCAAGAGAAGCCATGTTTAGCAAAACATGGCTTCTCTCTTTTCCTATAATTAGTTAGAATAAAAATATTAAAGATTTTTTTGTGGAAATTTAAATATTTTATTATTTGTTATATTTTCAATTGTTTTACTACAATTTACTATAATATAGCATTGTTTATTGCTTGTATAATGAAAATCAATATTTATCTGAGGACTGATAAATGACATTTGTCGGCTTTTATACTTTAATTCTTGACCATTTCAAGGAAAATTTGACTGTCTATGCTATTATTGGTGTATTTATGGTTCCTATAATTATTTTTACGCGAAAATGGTCTTTACCTCTAATTTTCTATACTATTGAGACCCTAATTTATATTACTGCCATGCACATAATTGTCCACTTATTTGTAATTTTAGTGGTGTGGTTTAAGGTAAATACCAGTATGAAAATGTTGCGGGAAGATGGAACCCCTGCCGATACACCTGACTGGAAAACCCCGCTTTATGACTTCTGGAACAGCACTGCCTATTCGCCCCACTGGATTGTTTATGTAGAAGTTGCTTTTGTTGTGATTATTGCTTTGCTTGTCATTCGCTTCCGTCCCCCTGCATTAGGTCCGGTTAAATCAAGAAGGGCTAAAAAACAGAAGAAAGAGCAATCTACTGCTCGTAAAGAATTTGAAGAGAAAAAAGCAAAATATATAGATGATATTATGCACTAACCATGCCATTATATCACTATTAGTATTTTAGCGGGGTAATTCTTTTATTGAATTTTTATGCCAAATAATTTTATAATGTATATTGTTATCTAAAGTATAATGGAATAAACTAAAAATCTATAGGTTTTATTTTTATAAAAGTAAGATATGAATTCAGAAATTAAAAAAATAGAAGATAAGATATGGTCTCTTTTGCGAGAAACTCGTTCAGAAAGGGTTTCTAAAACCATTATTCGTAGAAAATTGAGTCGTCAGGGTTTTAAGTCGTCGGATATAGAGGACGCTCTTAACCGGGTTTGGAAAGAACGGAAGGGAACACAAAAAACACAGAAAATAAATGCACCGAAGACTGTTCCTACGAATTTTTATCTTTCAGAAAAAGACCGGATACGGCTAAGTGATGAGTCTTATCTTGCTTTACAACGGCTACATTTTTTTCAGATGATTACTCCTTTAGATAGGATTTTACTCCTTGAATGGATTGAGCAGGTTCCGGGTAGGATTAATTTGGAAAAATTGGTAGAGATTGTAGAATTAGCCTTGGGTCCCCGTTATTCTTATGAGGTTATGAAAATGATTATAGGTGTAGCCATTGGAGATGAGTCAGTATTTATGTAGGTTTGAGTCCCTTAAATTCTATAAAGGGTTTTTACTGGAGACGAGGCTTTTTGTATATGGGCTGTGTATGAAATAAGTGCTGTTAATCTAACCAAGGATAATAACATCCCAAATGATATTTATATTTATAAGTAAAACAGATTTGATAACGGAGAGAATGTTTTAACAAAATATATTCTTTAACTTTACTTTATTCTGTTTTGAAAATTGGAGTTTATTATGAGTAAGAATTTAGTTATTGTTGAATCGCCAGCCAAAGCGAGGACTATTAATAAATATTTAGGGAAAAACTATCATGTGGTTTCGAGTTATGGACACATACGCGATTTGCCGCAGGAACGATTAGGGGTGGATTTGAAAAATGACTTTAAGCCAGAATATGCGATACTTCCCAAAGCCAAGAAAATAGTAAGTCAGTTAAAAAAGGAAGCAGAAAAGACAGATAAAATTATTATTGCTTCCGACCCAGATCGGGAAGGAGAAGCCATTGGCTGGCATATTGCTGAGGTCCTCCATACGACAAAGAAACCGGTAGAACGGATTACTTTTAATGCCATTACCGAAAAAGCCATCAAGGAATCTATCAATCATCCACGCGATATTGATATGAATCTTGTAAATGCGCAGCAAGCCCGGCGAATCTTAGACCGTTTGGTTGGCTACAAACTCAGTCCCTTAGTCCAGTGGTCTGTCCGTAAAGGGTTAAGTGCAGGGCGTGTGCAATCAGTTGCGGTTCGATTGGTGTGTGAGCGTGAGGGAGAAATCCGAAGTTTTGTCTCTCAGGAGTACTGGACAATTGAAGGGGTTTTTGCCAAACAAAATGGAGAAAATTTTAAGGCAAAACTTGTCAAAATACATAACGCTGAGCCCCAACTCAAGAATGAAGAAGAAACTCAGAAGACTATATCTCAACTGAAAAATCTTAAAAACTTCCGTGTAGATAGCATTGAAGAAAAAGAGGTTCGGCGAAATCCCTTCCCTCCTTTTATTACCAGTACTCTTCAACAGGAATCTTCACGAAAACTTCGTTTTGCTCCAGAATACACGATGCGATTAGCACAGGAGTTATATGAAGGGGTGGATGTAGGTGAGGAAGGTGCTGTGGGTTTGATTACTTACATGCGAACGGATTCACTGCGAATAGACCCTGAAGCCATTTCTGAAGTACGTAGTTTTATCAAAGAAAAATTTGGAAATAAATATCTGCCCGACACACCCAACTATTATCGTTCGAAGAAGGGTGCACAGGACGCCCATGAGGCTATTCGACCTACTTCTGTTAGCAGAACCCCTGAAGAAGCAAAACCGTATCTTTCGGAAGACCAATATAAATTATATACCCTCATCTGGCAACGGTTTCTTGCCTCACAGATGTCACCTGCCATTTACAAACAAGTTACCATTGAAGTGGAAGGACAACAAAGAGAATTTATATTCCGTGTTACAGATACGACCCCTATTTTTGATGGTTTTACAACTATTTACGAGGAAACGCAAGAGGATACAAATAGTGACGAGGAAAGTAGCAAACAGAAATTGCCATCACTTCAAGTCAATGAGGAACTCCTGGGGAAAGATTTCAGTGGTGCTCAGCATTTCACAAAACCCCCAGCACGCTATACCGAAGCAAGTCTCATTCGTGCATTAGAAGAAAAAGGTATCGGTAGACCCAGTACTTATGCCCCTACAATGAAAACGATTCGTGACCGTGGCTATGTAGTTCGAGAAAAAGGTAGATTAAAACCTACATCCTTAGGTGAAGAGGTCAACCGACTACTAACTCAACTTTTTCCTGATATTTTAGACTATAACTTTACGGCAAAGATGGAAGAGGATTTAGATGAGATTGAAGAGGGAAAATTAACCTGGCAAAATCTATTGCAACGATTTTATGAAGCCTTCAAAAATGACTTAACAGAGGCGCAAAAAAACCTTGTTCGGGAAATTTTTGGTAAAGATGTCCTTTGTGAAAAATGCGGAGCCGTTCTTGAAGTGCGCGAAGGACGATTTGGTTTCTTTCTTGCGTGTCCCAATTATCCCGAATGTAAATTTATCAAATCTTTACCAAAAGTATTGAGCCGTAAAACAGACAAGGAATGTCCTAATTGTGGGAAACCGTTAAATCTTCGTTACACCAAGTCAGGACCTATATTACTTTGTTCAGGGTATCCGGAATGCAAGTCCATTTATTCCTTTAACGATAAGGGTGAGTTGACACAAATTACTGTTCAGGAACCTGTTAAAACTGATGAAAAATGTCCCAAATGTGGAGCCAATCTGGTTATTCGTAAATCAAAAAATAATGAGGAATTTTATGGATGTGAAAAGTATCCAAAATGTCGTTTTACGAAGCCGATGGACTTAAACCTCAATTGTCCGAGAAAAGGGTGTGATGGAAAATTGCAATATCGTATGAGTAGGCGGGGTCGGTTTTTAGGTTGTTCAAAATATCCTGACTGCCAGATTATTTTAACGGGTGAAATACAAAGGGATATCCCTTGCCCTCAATGTGGATATTCCTGGACACTCCTACAAAAGAAACGCGGCGAGAAAAAGGTTCAGGTTTGTCCAAATCCTGAATGTAAGCACCAGGTTACTATTGAAGAAAATTCAGATAAAGATATAGGTGAGATTTAATCGGCAGGCAAATCATTGCTAAAATATTTTTACTATGATTGATTCATCGTTGGAAATTTTTTTTGAGCATCTGCGGGTTGAAAGGGGGCTTTCTGCACATACACTCCGGGCGTATGAAAGCGATTTAGAACACTTCTGCGATTTTATGCAAAACGAAAAAGAAGCCTTTTCTCTCGAAGCAGAAGCAACCCGAAAACAACGCATTACTGCTAGCCTTGATATTCTGCAAAAAGTGACTCGAAATGATATTCGTAGTTTCCTGGCTCATGTGCAAAGTTTTGGCGGTTCTACAAAGACAGCTTCTCGAAAACTATCTGCTTTAAAAACTGTTTATCGTTTCTTTGTTCGGCAGGGGCTTCTAACAAGTAATCCTGCTTTAACAACACGGACTCCAAAACAGCGACGCGATTTACCTGCTGTCTTATCTATTGATGAAACACTACAGCTGCTCAATTCGGTTGATGGAGATGACCCCATATCTATCCGAGACCGAGCCATATTAGAAGTTTTATATTCCACAGGGATGCGTGCTAATGAATGTGCAACATTAAGGCTCTCCTCTCTCGATATAAGTTCAGGACTCATTCGTGTTTTTGGAAAACGCCGAAAAGAACGGCTTGTTCCATTGGGTTCTTACGCAAAACAATATTTGACAAAATACCTGTTTGTTCGCTATGAGTTAGGACACCCAACCCATGACATTGTTTTCATAAATGCACGGGGTGGGCCGTTGACGACGCGAAGTATACAACGGATTGTAGAAAAGTGTGCGAGAAAAGCCCTACCCTGGCGAGATGATGTTTCGCCCCATACATTACGGCATAGTTTTGCGACACACATGTTAGATGGTGGTGCGGACTTGCGTGTAGTTCAGGAAATTTTAGGGCATGAACAACTATCTACTACACAAATTTATACACACATTAGCATTGAACATCTTCGTGAAGTCTACCTAAAATCTCATCCTCATGCTTAATAGGGGAAATAGGACATGTAAGTTCTATATGGCTTACATAAGGAAGTAACAAAGGCGTATAGTTATTTCTTTGTTTTTGACTTTAAAAAATCTTGCAATTTTTCACGGAGGGAAGTTTCCACAGGTAAGGTTTGGAAAAAGGTATGTTTTTGAGTTATCAGGGATTTTTGAATTTCATTATAGTATTTCAAAAATTGTTCGGGTTTCATGACGGATATGCCCATTCCAATACAAATCTGTACCAGTGTACGGTCATGCGAAACGACAAAAGTGTTCCCCTTTTCAGTCTCTCTATAAACATAGTGTTCAATGAGGGTATCTGCATCTGAGCCCTCTGATGAAAATAGTATTTGGATTTGATGGGAGGTGGACGGATATTTTTTTAAAGGGTAAGGGATAGGTTCATTTGATTTTCCATCGAATACTACGGTTACTTTACTTCCTGTTAGTGATGAGAATTCTTGCAGGAGATGTATCAATTGATTTCTTTGTTGTTCGAGGTCGGTATGTCTGGATTTTTTATTTTTCAAAAATACATGTAACAGATTATATCCATCTATGTAATAATGCTCAGACATCCTCCAGTTCCTCTTTGATTTCTAAAGAGTCACCGTTAATATAAATACGATGCACACGCGGACCGATTCCCGTAAGTATGTCATAGGTAAGGGTTCCTGCTCGCTCTGCCATTTCTTCGACAGTGATTTCTTCGTTACCCTCTCTGCCAACCAAAATCGCTGTATCGCCTTTTTCTGTCTGATGCGGGGTTTTTAATTCTACTACGATTTGGTCCATAGATACATTTCCTCGCACGGGGCAACGAAAACCGTGAATAAGTACTTCACCGCGGTTGGATAGTTGAGTTCGGAATCCATCGGCATAACCCACAGGTACAATAGCGATATTCATATCATAAGGTGCAGTGAAGGTTCGACTATATCCGATAGTAGAGCCTGCACTCATTCTACGAACCTGGGTTATTTGTGCTTCCCAACGAAGGACGGGTTTCAAAATGTTTTTTTCTGGTTTCTGTTGGGTAGGCCAAATACCGTAAGTCATTAAGCCCGGGCGAACAGCGTCAAAATAACTTTTGGGGAAATTAACAATCGCTGGAGAATTTGCAGCATGTGCAATTTCGTAGGGAATCCCTTCGTGTTCAAAATCGCTTAAAAGTTTTGAAAAGATGCGGATCTGATTTGTCGTAAATATATCATTGGGTTCATCTGCACAGGGAAAGTGAGTTGCCACACCTTCAATATCAATATAGGGTAAGTGAACAATGCTTTTTAAGTCTGCTACTACGGTATCCATATTAAAACCCTGTCGTCCCATACCTGTATCAATCTTACAATGCACCAAAACATTTGTTTTAAATTGCATTGCCAATACGGATAGCTTTTGAGCAAGTTCTATTTCGGATAATAAAGGGGTAAGCCGAAATTCAATGATGGCGGACAATTCTTCTTCAGCCGGTTGAAGCAAGACAAGTATGGGAATTTTAATTCCATTCTGTCGCAAAGAAATTCCTTCTTCTATATTGGCGACGGCAAGCATATTTACACCCCATTCCTCAGCACATTTAGCAATGGGGACCAAGCCATGTCCATAAGCATTGGCTTTTACTACGGCTATGATACGGACATTTGAACCGACAAGATTTTTTACGATTTGAAGATTATGACGATATGAATTTAAATCAATTATAACGCGAGACATATACTCCTCATTTGCTATTTTATTTGAAGGTTGTGGTCCAATCAATCCAGTTTTAGTTTTCCCCAGTTTTTCCATAAGAGTTCAGTCCCGGAATAAAGGGTATAAAGAGAAACAAATGTTATAACTATTAATGAAAGATTTCCTAATAAGGGGTCAAAAGATTGTATTCTATCTGGGGGAAAGGAAGGGAAAGGAACATCTAATAAAAATCTTCGTAGAGTGGCTAATAAAAGAAATATAAAGACATAACACATCTGAAAGACTGTTTTTAGTTTGCCCCAGGGGTCTGCAGGGATAATATTGCCATCAGCGGCGGCAATGGCACGAACCCCTGTAACTAAAAATTCGCGTGCTAAAATAACGACTACACACCAACCAGGTATTTTTAATTCCTCTAATTTCATCATCATAATAAAAGCGGCGACCATAAGGACCTTATCTGCGACAGGGTCTATCAGTTGTCCGAATTTTGTTACCGTTTTTCTTTTACGGGCAATCTTTCCATCGCAGTAATCCGTTATAGCCGCAAGAATAAAGATGAAATAGGCAATAGTAAAGGTAATCCAATGAGGAAAAGACATAAAGACAACAAAGACAATTGCAAGAATACAGCGTGCAATTGAAAGTTGGTTAGGTAAATTAATATTCATAGGATTTGTATATCTATAATGAGTGTTGTCTTTGTTTTATTGTTCTTCTTCAAAATGTATGATAGGTGCTTCCACCGTCCCGGCGTTGACTTTTAATGAAGGGTCATCGCGAATAGGTTGGGTAAAAAAAGAATAAGCAAGCCATGATAAAATGAGAACGGCACAAACAATTCCCCAGGAGATAAGCGGTTCTAACCACGGAGGCAACTCAATCGCTTCACCTGAAGGATTGTGGCTTGAGTTCTTTTTGCGTTCATTAGGAGGATGTTGGGTTCTTAACCATTCCAAATATAAATCGTAATATGGACGAGGGTCCACATTAATATATTGGCAATAAGAACTTAAAAATGCCCAGATGTTCGGATTGGTTGATAGAACTTCAAAAGTCTCATTTTCAAAAGCCCGGATATATTGAATAGGCACACGGGTTTGTTCAAAAACCTGTTGGATAGATAAGCCCAGCGATTCCCGCTGTTCCTTTATTTTTGTTCCATAGCCCTTTTTTGTATCATTCATATTTTTAATCTTCCTCATCGGAAAGATTCATATTTTCGTTTGTTTTATCAAAACTATCTATTCCCCTATCCGGGGGAGGTAACAATATTTCGCGTGGTTTACTCCCACGATGGGGACCTACAATTCCATGCCATTCCATCAAATCAATCAAATGCCCAGCACGGGCATACCCAACTCTCAGCCGTCGCTGAAGTAAGGATACTGACGCTTGTTTTGTTTCCCGAACGATTCGAACTGCTTCGTCAAACAACGGGTCGTCGTTTTCAATTCCGAAATCGTTCTCTTTTTTCAATAAGTGTTCAAAACCAGTGCTATTAAGATACTGCGGTGGTGCCTGTGATTTCAAGTAATTAACTAAACTTTCTATTTCTTCATCACTAACAAAAGCACCCTGAATACGCGTTGGTTTTGGCAACCCAGCATTATGGTATAACATATCACCATGTCCAATCAACTTTTCAGCACCTATCGTATCTAATATACAGCGAGAATCAATTTTAGATGAAACTTGAAATGATATGCGTGCAGGGAAATTCGCCTTAATCACACCTGTAATAACATCTACAGAGGGTCTTTGGGTTGCAACGATAAGATGAATGCCTACCGCACGAGCCAATTGGGACAATCGTGCAATGGCAGTTTCAACAGCAGCGCGTTGTAACATCATTAAATCTGCTAATTCGTCAATAATACAAACAATATAAGGAAGTTTACGGGTCACTTTTATAGGTGTGCTGAATAAATCTTTGTCATCTGACTGGAATATTTCCAACTGACCTTTTTCAACATTTTGATTGTAGATTTCTAAATTTCGTGTATTGGTGTTTGCAAATAAATTATATCGTTCTTCCATCTCTTTTACAAGAATATCGAGTGCTTCCCCTGCTTTTTTTGCATCCGTTACCACAGGTTCTAATAAATGAGGGATATCATTGAATATAGAGAACTCAACCATTTTGGGGTCTATAAGGACGAGTCGCAACTCATCAGGGGTATATTGGAATAAAAGACTTGCTAATAAAGCCTTTACAAAAACGGTTTTGCCTGAACCTGTAGCACCTGCAATGAGCAAATGGGGCATCTGTGTCAAATCAACGACTTTTACATCGCCGGCTATGTCTTTTCCCAGAGGCAGACGCAGCCGTCCACAATGTTTATTAATTGCAGGACTTTCTAACAATTCCCGTAATAGCACTTGTTCACGGACAAGATTGGGAACTTCTATGCCAACCTTGCCTCTACCCGGAATGGGCGCTTCCACACGGACCCGGTCAGCCTTTAATGAAAGGGTAATATCGTCTGCATGAGATAAAAATCTTGTTACCTTGATACCTGGCTCTGGTTCTAATTCAAATCTTGTAATCGTGGGTCCACGGGTTATCCCTGTAACGCGGGACATGACCCCAAAGCGTTCTAATGTTTCTACAAGGATTTTTGCTCGTTCCTGAAGTTGGTCGTTGTAGTGTGAATTTTGAAGAGGAACAGGTTCATCTAACAAACTCAATGGAGGTTTCGTATATTGTTCAGGATATTCAAATTCTTCTGGAGGATTTTGGGGTTGGGGGATGTCTGATTTCCGCTGTGTAGGTCGTCCTGAACGAATAGGCTCTCCATTAACAGGATAAACAAGATTATTGTTGGTTGATACATTTGTTCCCGGAGTTTCTTTGTTTTCCCTTTTGAGAAAAATCCAGTTCCTACTTTTTTTCTCTTTTGCGTTGGTAGATTCTTCCTGTAAATTTTCTTTTTTTGATTCTAAATTTTCGATAGAAGACACAACTTCACTATACTTGTTAGCGTCTTGTTGTGATGGAACAAAACCGGGTGAGGCCGGTATGCCAGGGATTTCTTGACCTACATCTAATAAGGGTAAGTCTGGAAGTAATGAAGTATTTATTTCATTCTTTTTGTTTGTAGAAAAAGAATCAATATTTTCGGGGCCTGTCAAAGGAAAATGCAATTGGATAGATGAAGATTCTGTAACGAGAGTATGTTGTTCCAATGATATGACATTTGAATTAATCCATACAATTCCTTTTTGGACATAAGAAAATGTTTTTTTGCCTATGACATAGAAAGACGAGAATAGAAGGAAAATCTGGCGTAAAAGATATAAAGCAATCCAGTCCAGAGATAAAAAAAAGCCTGCAAGAATTAACATAAACGCAGTTATCAAGGAAGGAAAAATCCCAAAATTATTGATGAGAATCTTTTTAACAATAAATAAACCTAAAATACATGAATCATAAGTCTTTCCTGTCAAATATAGATTATAGGCTTGTGCAAAAGTAGAAAGACCTATGGAGAGGATTATAAGCCCTATCAAACGCAAAATAGTCGAAAAGGATTGGCGTGTATCCCACAAAGCAATAGCCCAGATAAAAAGGATGAGATATATTGCATGTATTGCGGGTCCAAAAAGTATCTGAGAAAAATGAACTAAGTGTTGTATCTTTGAAAAAAGGGGTATATATGTAGAAATATGTTCTATAGATTGACGGCTTTCACTACTGGATAAAATGGGTGAATCGAAAACAATAGATAGAAAAATAACACCGCTGGATAAGAAGAGTACCGCGGAGCAGACAAGTTTTTTTAAAATTAAATTTCTATTAAAAAACATAATCAAACCTTCAAAAACACAATATATAGAAACACAATATATTGTATAATAGCATATAAACTATTTCTTGTCAATTATAAAAAAATAACCTTTTTCTGTTTTTGAAATAATTTTTATTTCTATAGACTCTAAAAGAATTTATTCGGTAAATTAAGTTGAAGTAAAATACAATCATGAGATAAAAATAGTTAAAGGGAAAGGAATACATAATGGAATTTCGTTGTGAGAAAGACGCTCTGGGAGAGGTGCAGGTTCCTTTAGATGCTTATTATGGAAGTCAGACGGCTCGTTCTTTACAATATTTTTCTATAAGTAAGGAAAAAATGCCGATAGAGATTATTTATGCTTTAGCCCTGATTAAAAAATCTTGTGCAAAGGCAAATAAAGAGTTGGGTTTGTTGAGTTCAGAATTTTGTGAATTAATAATAAAGGTTGCCGATGAAATACTTGAAGGAAAGTGGGATGACCAATTTCCTCTACATGTATGGCAAACGGGGAGTGGAACGCAGACGAATATGAATGTAAACGAGGTGATTGCCACTTGTGCAAATGAGATTCTTGGTTATCCGCATAGCACAAAGAAACCGATGCACCCCAACGACCATGTGAATATGTCTCAATCC
The DNA here is from genome assembly GCA_964549105.1 of uncultured Nitrospirales bacterium. Lineage (GTDB taxonomy): Bacteria > Hydrogenedentota > Hydrogenedentia > Hydrogenedentales > Hydrogenedentaceae > Hydrogenedens. The sequence goes on along the minus strand of CAZJTZ010000010.1, from coordinate 59,478 downwards.
TCAAATGATGTTTTTCCTTCTGCGATTCATGTAGCCGCGGTGATAGAACTGAATAATCGTCTTATTCCTGCCTTAGAAAAGTTTCATGATGCCTTGAACAAAAAGGTAGAAGAATTCAACAATATAATAAAAATAGGTAGAACACACCTAATGGATGCTACGCCTATTACATTGGGTCAGGAATTTTCTGGTTATGCACGACAGATAGAGCAAGCAGAGAATCGTATCCAATATGCAATTCATGACCTCTATGAATTGGCTCTGGGTGGAACAGCCGTTGGAACAGGTATTAATGCACCTGTCGGATTTGCGGAAAAGGCTGTAGCACATATTTCAGAATTTACACAATTGCCGTTCCGTCCTGCGGAGAACAAATTTGAGGCTTTGGCGGCACATGACGCTCTGGTAATGCTTTCAGGTGCGTTAAAAACCCTTGCCTGTGCATGTATGAAAATTGCAAATGATATTCGCCTTATGGGTAGTGGTCCGCGTTGTGGTTTAGCAGAACTATACCTACCCGAGAATGAACCTGGCTCCTCTATTATGCCAGGCAAAGTCAATCCGACCCAGTGCGAAATGATGACAATGGTCTGCGCCCAGGTATTAGGGAACGATGTGACAATAAACATTGCAGGAGCATCAGGAAATTTTGAGTTGAATGTATTTAAACCTGTAATTGCTTACAACATTCTTCAGTCCATACGACTGTTATCGGATGCTTGCGAATCGTTCACCCAGCACTGTTTGAACGGGATTCAGCCCAATCGTGAGCGATTAGAATCCTATGTGCAGAATTCATTAATGTTGGTAACAGCCCTGACCCGTAAACTTGGCTACGAAATTTCAGCCCAAATTGCAAGAAATGCTTACAAAAACGGCACAACCTTAAAAGAAGAAGCCCTAAAAACAGGTTTGATTACGGCTCAGGAATTCGACCAACTTGTTGACCCTCGCAAAATGATTTCACCATCAGAACAATGACAGATTTATTCTTGTTCCATTCCCAAAATTGATTAGTCTGCTTTTAATTTGGTAACATATTGTCCGCTGTGCTTTTGGGCGGTTAGCTCAGTTGGTTAGAGCATCTGCTTTACACGCAGGGGGTCGCAGGTTCGAATCCTGCACCGCCCACCATCTATCATCAAGCCCAGCCATTCTTGGAATACTAACTAATTGTTGGTAATCCCCGACCACACCTGCCGCTTTATAAATAGTATGATATGTGAAGAAAGAAGATTTTTGCTTTTTAAATAGGGAAAAGGAATAGATAATCTTCTTTCATTCTTGCTTTGCCTTTTTAATTAATTCATAAGTTTTATTAATGTCTTCTATATTTTCATATATTTTCTTGATTGGCTTTAATTCTGTTATAGAGTAGTAATAAATCATATCCTGAACCAAATCTTCCAAAAGATTGATTGAAAATAAAGCATATCTTGTTTCATCTAACGGGCTTGCTGTTAAAGAAGATTTGTAAGAGCCGTCTTTTTGATAGAATATTTTAATTTTTTCCATTAACTCTTTAACCTTGCGAACTAACTGATTAAGTTCATTGGGTTGCAGCTCAGTCTTGGAATAAAGAAAGTCAATACAATAAACGATTTTGGAAATATTCTCAAGAGAAATACTTTTATCTATATAACTTAATAAGTAAATAAGCCATAGATTTGTATTTTGAGGAATCTTATTTAAATTATCCAGAATGAAGCAAACCTTAAAAAAACTATGCAGGTCTTTTGGAATGATTTTTACAATTTTATTTTCATCAATTACACTCTGAAGCACAGATGAAAGTTTTTCTTTATTTATATCTAATAATTCATGTTGAAAATTAAGAATAAAATTTTTAGAATCTATTTTTTTACAGAGTATTTCTAAATTAAGGTCTGGTTTAAGTAATTTTTCAAAATTTTCTTTTGGGACTCTAAAAGCATAACTGCGCCATGCTTCTACCATCCCATATTTTCCATTATTAGTAATCCATTCAGGTTTAAATATTGCATATTTAAATAAAGGTTTATGAATATATATAAACAATTTATTTTTAATAGGTTCATATTCGCTACCTTTCTTTTTAGCGACTTTGGATATTTTGAAATCGTAAAACTCTAAATTTGCTTTCTCTGCATATTGGAACTCAAATTCTATTTTATTGTTATTTATTTCAGCAATAAAATCAGGTTTTCTTGTGATTCCTCCTTTTCTTAAAAACCATAGGAATTTATCACTACCTGATTTGTAAACTTTAATTTTTTCTTGCGGGTATAGTTCTTTTACCTTACCTTCAAGCCATTCTAATATCTCTAATTCTGCAATTGCTTTTTTCTTCATGTCCTTACGGTATTCCAGATAGGTGCGTGATTTTATATCGCTCGATTGTGCATATATTGTTTTTCCATCCAATTCCATTTTTTATCTCACCAAAGTTTTGTTTGATAGTTTTTTAAGTCTTTAATAGCATCGTTTGCAATTTCAGGGACTATTTCATATCCGATTCCATTCCGTTTTAAATCTGCTGCTGCCAAAAGAGTAGTGCCAGAACCTACAAATGGGTCAAGGACTATCTCCCCAATATAACTAAATGCCTTAATTAACCGATAAGGAAGTTCATAAGGAAATGGAGCAATATGACGGCGGTTATCTCCACTCCCTTGCGGTTTCATTACCCAAACATCACTCTTTTTTATGGATAGCCAAAATTCTTTATCTAACTTCGACTGTTCTTTTTGATCTTTGGTTAAATGGCCATATTTGTTAAATCCCTTTTTCTCAGGCTTATCAAATTCGAGGATAAATTCGTGCATATTATTTATCAAGATTCCACCGGGATAAGGATATGTTCCAAAATGAGCCCGAACTGCATTTGTCTTATGCCATATTATATCTCGCTTGAAGACAAACCCTATTTTTTCACATACATCTATTGTTCTACCTGCCAAATTTAAAGTTCTGAAACCACCATTTTCAACTCTTATCGGAAGGTTCATTATATTAATAAATGCTTTTCTTCCGGGCTGTAAAATCCTGTATACTTCTTTCCATACCTCACCTATCTTTTCAAACCATTCATCTACATTGTGGATATTGCCGAGGTCTCCTTCTATGGGTTCTCTTGAATACATTTTTGTATCAAAATATGGAGGTGAAGTTATCATTAGATGAACACTATTATCAGCTAGATCATCCATTACCATAGAATTTTTGAGAAATATTTTCTGGACAGTTTCATTTATTTCAATAATATTTACGCTATCAATATCTATTGTATTTGTTTTACCTTTATTTTTGAATTCTGCTTCATATTGCTTTAATTCTCTTAAATCAAAACGCATTTGTCCACTTGTGGAAAGTTGTGTTTGAATAATCTGCTCATTTGCAAGATTATGTAGAGTATCAACTGAAATGCCTAAATACTTTGCTGCTTCTATTGCAGAAAGGTAAGTTCTATTTTTATAGTCTTTGGGTTCTACTTCAATCATCTCTTTTGTTTACCCTTATAAATTGATGCGTGTAATTTTAAACTCTCTTGTATATTATATAAATCTGTTAATGGAATTACGAATAGGTGATTTTTACATGCAATTCTGAATTGTTAGGTTGTATCTGAATGTAAATAACGACGATTTAAATATTTTTATTGGTTAATTGTGTTGAAAAGTATATAAATACTTGTTATCCATTTATATTTATTATTTAGGACAGAGAGAACGGCAATATCCTATTTCTTGGCAAGGTTACTAACCCGAAAGCAGAAACTTAAACCCTAACTTCCTATTAAAAAATAAGTAATAGGTAAAAATAGTCTAGGTGTAAAAAAGTTAAGATTAGGGTCTGTCCAAAAAGTTTTAAAAAGTAGGGGCGTATGGCGATACGCCCTAAAACCCGATACCTTCACAAACAAACGGTATTTCTAAGATACTATCTATAAGGGTTGGCTTTAGTAAGATTTAGAGTTTGCCATTGTTTTTCTACGAGCGTGGACGCTCATGGTACCTTTTAAAACCCCAATTGACAGGGGAGATTACTATTAGTAAGTTTCTGTAGGGTATAGTGGGCATCTTGCCCGCGAAAAGCTATTAGTAATGTCTCTGACTGATGAAGTATTGTGTGCATATATCCAATTTTATGAGTGTGGACGCTTGTGGTACCTTTTAAAACCTTTTACGAGTTATCCTTTTATAAATGTCATATTCTTTTCTACCGCTACCTTGCTGAAAGAGTAAGAAAAAGAAGGCGTATGCACAAAATTCTTTTAAATATTTACCTTCTGTGTTCAGTGTATTTTTTCGCGGGCAAGATGCCTGCAATATCCTACTGTTCCCTGACAAGTAGAACATAGATTGAAAAAATGTAAAGGAGGCAATGGGAAAAGTATAATAGGTGCATTGGCTGATGAAGTTAGAAAGTATGAATTAGTCTTTATATTTGTGGTCTTTTTATTTTTTTGGAACGAAAAGGGAAAAAGAAATATAAAATTAGTATAAATTTGGATTTAGAACAATTCTGTTTTGTAATTACTATTTAATGTATTATGTGATTAAAAGATTGTTATGAAAACTATAATGTATACGATTGAAAAGTTTAACAGAATTTTTAGGAATGGAAATATGAAAAATTGTCGTTTTTTGTTTATTATTTTGTTTATTTTTGTAGGTATCTCTCTTTCTTTTTTCGGCTGTACTCGTGCAAAAATACCTTTAACGAAGATAGAAGTGCCTATGGTTGGAGTGCCTTTTCCCGAGTTGCCTATCCCTTTTCCTAAAATTCCACTACTTATGAGTGGTGAAGGTGATTATCGTTTGTTGTCATGGAAAAAGTCGTTTAGCAGGCTGGGCGAACAGATAGAGCGTGAGTATCCGTATACGGAATGGAAGGGAATATCGTGGAGTGATTTGAGTAAGACATATTCGGCAAAGATTGCGGAAGTAAAAAGGAAAAGAGACCGTGATGGTTTTTATCTTGCTCTTCGTGAATTTATGTATTCCATTCCTGATGCGAATGTCCGTGTAGAAACAAATGAACGGATTCGTTCTGCAAATATTGGAGGTGGATATGGCTTTGCAATGGTTCGCACAGATGATAATCGTTATGTTGTGTTTTATGTGGAGGAGGGTAGTTCTGCAGAAAAAGCAGGGATGCGAGTAGGTGCGGAGTTGGTTCAGTGGAATAATGGACCAGTAGAGAAAGCCGTTCTGGAAACACCTGTTCTCTGGGCAGATACTCCACCCGCCACGCAAGACGGAAAGATTTGGGAGAAATGTAAACTTTTGAGTAGAGCCCCTGTGGATACAGAAGTGGCGGTATCGTTTGTTAATCCGGGAGAAGCCGATACCAGAGTTGCCAAATTGATTGCCGAGGAAGACGATTATGCAACTTTGAAGAGTCCTGTCTGGCAAAAGATTAGTGCAGGTCCGACAGATAGTCCCTTAGAAAAGAGGATATTAGATGGGGGATATGGATATGTTCATATTTTGTTTTTCTCCCCCAGCATTAACACTCCTTTCCCGGGGCAAGCCTTCCAAAAGATGATAAGCAATTTTATTCGTGATGATGTTCCTGGACTGATTATTGATTTGCGGGGCAATACTGGGGGCGACCCAGAATTAATACCTCGCTTTGCTGGCTATTTTGTTGAAGAGGAAACTTTCTTCCATGACCTTGCTTTCTATAGTAAGAAGGAAAAAGGATTTAAGATGAGTCCCGGCGACCGCATTGTGATTAAACCGTTTCCTATGCACTATCGTGGTCAGATAGTGGTGTTGGTGGACTATGGAACGGCAGGGAGTGCGGAAGGTTTTGCTTCAGTACTTAGTAAGCAGAAGAATATTCAGGTTATTGGTATGTCCAGTACGCGGGGTTCGATGGGTGTGCCCGGTGGCGATGTGCGTATGCCCAATGGGATTACTCTGTCATATCCTGTGGCTCGTTCTCTGGATAAGGACGGTCAAATCCAGATTGAGGCAAATGCAAAAGGTGAAGGAGGGATTACTCCCACGATTAAAATCCCTATTACCGTAGAATCTCTTCAAAGAATGGCAGAAGGAAAAGATATTGTCATAGAAAAGGCAATGGAAGTTTTAAGTAAAACACAACAGTCTAATTAGTATTTCTAAAATTTTGCTGTTTATCATAGTTGTAGAGACTCTGTTTATTGAAATTCAAAGAGAAGTGCATCACACTTATCTATGGTATGTGAGAAATCAATAACACCATTGGAATAAGAGCCAAATTCAGTGGACTGGTCTATTTGATGTTTTATAATCTTTCCTTCCTTTTTTAAGTTCCATTGTTTTGCGGATACATGTGCCTGTAGAGTGCGTTCCTTGTTATCAGCATTGACAACTACCAGGGCAATTTTCCCATCAGGCGAACGCCACGGTGCCGTTATTAAAAGCGAGCCTTTCCTCTGGAAGGTTTTTCCTCCCTCTTTTCGATACGCATACACAGATAGGCAAATTTCGTCCCAGGTATCTATATTTGTTTCAGGCAAAGGTTTTAAGAGTTCACCGTTTAGAAGAAATTCACGAAACTTGTTCTGTAGCCGTGCCAATTTTAATACAAAATCAAGTTCTTCTTTTCTATCGTTCCAGAGTTCTGTATTATAATTTGCAATAGTGGGTTGTTGACCCCATGCCCAGGCACAGGCTTGCTCAAATCGAAATTGAGTATTCCATTGTTCATTTAATAGTTTGAGAGGTTCGGTAGGTGCAAATTTTTTGTCCCATAAAGGGTCATAAGGTGGTTCTGTCAATGATGCGTAATTTCCGAATAAGATAGCAACAGGATGATAGACTGCTTGAAAAAGGGGAATGGAACGCCAGCCATCTCCGCCGGTGTATCGTTCTTTACTTACCTGTAAACTTAAAAACAAATCAAGGAAGGGTAGCCATGCTTCTCCACATCCCTCACCTGCGAGAACAAGTTTTTCTTTTTCGTAGTTAGAGGATATTTTTGTATCCTTCTCCTTACATTCCTCCCGTAGTCTAAGGGTAAGTTGCTGGAATCCTTTTATCCAGAAATTTTTCTCTCCCGGAATGTGCCCGTGGTTGGTAGCAAAACAGGGTAACGAACTACATGCCTGGTCTAAATAAAATCCTGCAACAGGTGTTTCTCTCCATGTCGGAAGCATAATATCCAACAGGGTATTGTGCCAAAATTCTGTGCCCATACACATAGCAACACATGGGGCTGGATTAAATAGGTTGTATACTTCAGGATGTATTTTTCCATCTTTGCCATGCACGGCAAACTGTTCTGCCTTGCGTTCTTTCCACGAGTTCGTAGTTGTACCCCACAACCGTTGATTTACATATACTAAAGCATGAACTCCCTTTTCCCTTGCTTCTGTTAAGGCGTTGGAAAAGGATTCCTGTCCTTCTCGTGGAGGTAAGTATTCCGGAAAGCCAATATCATAGGCGCAGCCATGCCACCAGTGCCACAGAACAGACACAGGAAGTTGTAGTCGTTTTGTCAGGTCTATTGCAGGGGACAATACCTTTTTTGAATCTGTGCGATTCCAGACCCATAATGCGGTGTCCTCAACCCAGGGTGCGATTTGTTGCTGGGCTTTGCGACTTTGTAGTGCCCAGGATTGCTGTCGTGCCCAGTTTCGATAATGAACCGCCATATCATACCAATCACCCAAGATACCTGTCAGGCATACTGTATACGGTAACTGATATGTTGTTTCTTCTGGATTAGAGACTAAATGCCTCCATTCTATTCCACCTCGTTTCCCGTCGCCCTGAACATGGACAGACTTATAATTTTGTTGAGTGTCCTTTATCCACAAGTAAATACCTCGATTGTTGGTATTATAGACACCTATCCATTGCATAGATAATGTTCCCGGATATTCCCAGCCTCGTTCCCCTGTAAAACCTGTATTCCTTTCAGGATAAACCTCGCTGTCGTATATCTCCCCCATCCAGTAAGGGACAACAATGTGCATGGATGTATCCATATTCATCCCTGCAATAGTGGGCAGAACAATTTCGTCCAATTGCAACCCTGGAGCATTGCAGGAAAAGGAGAGTTCTAATGTGTCTCCTGCTGATTTTGTAATATTCAATATGACTTTCCATGGTTTTTTTTCATTAATGTTATTAATTGCGGACCCATTCCAGACAAATTGCCACGAATCTTTGTCAGATGTAAATGAAAAAACAGCAGAATCGGTTTTAGCGGAAAGGTTAATGCCGTTTCCTCTCAATTCCCAGAGAGAACAAGGAGGTTCAAATATATATTTATCTTCCTGGGGCTGATTGTATCTGATTTCTGTTAAAAGGCCCTGTTGCGTTTCAAACACCCATTGCACCATTTCACCATCAAGCACAAGTTCTTCGGGATATGCCAATTCAATAGAAAAAGATAAAACAAGGAAACAAAAAAAACCTATTTTCATACGACACTTCATTTGTAAATCCCTTATAAAGTTAAACCTTTTAGAAACAAAGTTTATCTATTTAGTATAATTTACTTTATCCAAAAAAATGAAAAAAGGAAAGATATGCAATCTTTACAAGGGAAAGTAGCGTTAGTTACAGGAGCAGGTAGAGGTATCGGTAAGGCAATTTCCATGGCTTTAGCACAGATGGGTGTTTCTGTGGCTATGCTTGCACGCACAGAATCGGAGGTCAAAGAAACAGCAGATGAGATTTGCAAATTGCATGGAGAGGCTTTACCTTTAATTGCAGATGTAACAAACCCGCAACAGATTCAGCAATGCGTGGAGACTATTGTTCAGAAATGGGGGCAGTTGGATATATTGATTAATAATGCGGGATTTGCACGATTCAAGCCTTTTACCGAATTAAGCCTTGAAGAATGGAAGCAGACAATAGAGGTCAATCTCACGGGTACATTTATTGTTACAAAGTGTGTTCTGCCCTATATGATAGCCAGGAATAGTGGGAGTATTGTCAATATATCCAGCAATTCAGGATTGCGACCCATTCCCAAACAGTCGGCGTATTGTGCAGCAAAGCATGGTGTTATCGGGTTGACCAAGACGCTTGCGATGGAACTAAAACCCTACGGTATTCGTGTTCATGCAATATGTCCTGGTGGTGTTACTACCCGACTTAGTGAGGAAAACATGCCAGAACGGGATAAAAGCAACTGGATGCAGCCGGAAGATGTGGCTCATGCGGTTATGTATCTCCTGACCCAACATCCGCGAGCCACGACCGATATTATATATTTGCGTCGTTATGACAGTGTCCCTCTGGGTGGTTAAAAGTCTTGCCAGACAAACAGGTTTTTTTAAGAGATTAACCATAGTAGAGAGAGAATAAGTTATATAAGTCATATAAGACAAATAGGAGGAATAAAGTTTAATCAGAGACAAAGCAAAAGTTGTCCATAAAGTTTTTTGGTGATATGGTGCTTTATACTTTTATAATGAGATAAACTACTCCTGACCGCTATGTGAAGAAATCAGGTAAAATGTATAATCAGGGAAATATTTAATTACTCAAATTAACTAATACTTGAAAAGTTACTTTTTAATGGACCCTTATTCATTAGAAATTCCGTTTACACCTAAAGAGTTTGGTCCGGAACAAATTGAAGGGCTTATCGAGCAGATAGTCTATGAACATGCGACCAATGGCTTTTTTGTTGCCCGTTTGAGACGCAGAGATAATGGCTATCTTATTACCATTGTGGGCAAATCGTTTCCTATTTCACAGGGTGCCACAGTGCGTATTTCGGGCTATTGGGTCAATCATCCGCGATTTGGTCCCCAGTTTTATACGCAAGACATGGAATTATTACAGCCGTCGTCTACCGAAGCCATTGCTCAATTCCTTGCGTCAGGTGCTATTCCTGGAATAAGAGCAGGGTATGCAGAGCGAATTATAAAAGCATTAGGACCGGATACTCTACATGTTTTGACTCATGAGCCAGAGCGATTAGCCCATGTTCCGGGATTAGGAAAAAGAAGGGCACAAAAGATACATGAGGTATGGAAAGAGAAGCAGGAGTTTATGGAAATACTCCTTTCTTTACAGCAATACAATATACCTATTGGTTTAGCCACAAAATTGTATAAATATTATGGGAATCAGGTTCTGACCTATCTTCGGAAAGACCCATTCCAGATTGCTTCTGAGGTACAGGGTATTGGGTTTAAGACGGCAGACCGTATTGCAAAGGAATTGGGAATAGCCCCGGACCATCCGGGTCGCATTGAAGCAGGTATTCGTTATGCGCTTCATGATGCTGAAAATGACGGGCATATCTTCTTACCTTATGATGAGTTGATTCATTCTGCGGCTGAATTGCTTAAACTTGACGAATCGCAGATTGCACCGATACTAGAAGAAATGTGTAGTGCAAATAGGGCATGTAAAGAAAAGGAAGCAGTATATCTGCCATTTCATTATTTTGTAGAGAATGAATGCGTAAAACATCTGAAACGGATTTATCATTCTCCTACTACTTTTCCATCCAATCTGCCTTTATCGCAGTTTTTGTCTACACCTCATTCACACTTGCCTAAATTGAATGAGGAACAGCAAAATGCTCTGGCTAAAATATTTACTTCGAAGGTTACAGTCATTACTGGTGGACCGGGAACAGGTAAAACGACTTTGATTAAAAGTCTGGTATATTTTTTAGATGACTATTCTGTGCGAATTGTTCTTGCGGCACCGACAGGTAGAGCCGCGAAACAAATGGAAATGGTTACGGGACATGCCGCCAGCACGATTCATCGGCTGCTGGAATTTAACCCGCAGACGGGTGAACCCAATCGTAATGGGGAAAACCCGATTGTTTGCGATTTGCTTATTGTTGATGAAAGTTCTATGGTGGACCAGGTATTGTTATTAAACCTTCTTCGAGCCGTGCCTTCTACCGCCCATATTGTATTTATCGGTGATGTGGACCAACTTCCTTCTGTGGGCCCGGGAAATGTCCTCTTTGACCTTATTGCAAGCCAGGTATTTCCGGTGATACGGTTAAAAACGATATTTCGCCAATCTGCCCAGAGCGGTATTATCACCAATGCCCACAGAATTAATCAGGGCTTGTTTCCAGAATTTAATCGTAATGATTTCTTTTTTATTCGGCGGGGTGAGAGTCAAACTGCTTTGCAAACATTGTTGCATATTGTTCAAGAGCGAATCCCCAAAAGGTTTGGGTATAACCCGGTAAAGGATATTCAAGTGCTTGCACCTTTGCGAAGAGGTGATGCAGGTGTACACCATTTGAACTATTGTTTGCAAGAAGCCCTGAATCCCAATGGGAGACCCATTCCGCAGACCTCTTTCCGTATCGGCGATAAGGTAATGCAGATAAAGAACAATTATGAGAAGGATGTATTCAATGGTGATGTGGGTGTTGTTGCTGAGATGGATGAAGATGAGGGGACCATTACAGTAGTTTTTGAACCACAACATCCTGTAATATATACCTACGACCAGTTAGACCAGATTAGTTTGGCTTATGCAGCCACTGTGCACAAATCGCAAGGGAGTGAATATCCAGTGGTGATTTTACTGATGCTACCGCAACATTATCTCCTTTTACAACGGAATGTTCTATATACCGCTATAACACGAGCCAAGAAAATGGTAACCATCATTGGTTCTCCCAATGCTATTGAAAAAGCACTACATTCTACTCAATCTATACGCAGAAATACCTTACTCGCGGAAAGACTTCGGGATGCTTTCCATTTTGAAAATGATATTCTGCAGGAATATACTTAAAGAAGGGTTGCTGGAATTTATCAATATGAATTTATCTAATAGCAGTGAATCTGAATTACAAATAAAAAAGACTCTGGAGCCCGGAGTAAATGGGCTTTTCCTCTTGTTATGTTTAGTATTTATTTTTTTTGCTCCTTTTGTTGGTATTTACAATTTAATTAACGATTACCAGAATGCTTCTCCTGATTTTGACTACATACCGGGTTTATGGTTATTCATGATTCTGGAATCAATTTTACGAGCTTTCGTAATTTTATTTGGTATTTTTGCTGGGGCATCTATCTTATCATTATGGAGAGGTGCAATCGTTCTAACAAAAGCCTATCTAATTACATTTTTATGTTCTCTTGTTCTTGGAATAACCCTTTTATTTTCCCTGGTCGAGTTTCCACCAGATTATTACGAGTTTGTCCTTTCTAAAGTGGCTTATGAGACAATTGCTTCATTAATCTACTTTATTATTTGTTATCTCTACATCAATTTTTCAAAGCGGGTTAGGATAACTTTTTCCGAATCGTTTCCCAAAAGTCATAAAAATAAAAAGGATAAGGACTGACAAGATATGAACTTCCGTCTTATTTCTACCACATTATCTCCGCAAATTTTAAAAAAAGTAATAAGTGCTTTTCCTAAAGAAGATAGCCCTGTGATTATAAACCCGCAGATGGAGGATACACCTTTTTCAGGGATAATTATGGCTATTCTGCAGGGGAACAACTTAAATCCTGTTTTAGACGCAATCAATGCGACAAGGAATGAATATGATGCTTTATTTTATTTTATCTCCGACGCTATTGATAGTCGTGAGGACATCCCGGTAGGTAGCGCCCAACGCATGGTGAAACTGGCTAAGGCATTGGGTAAGGTCATGGAACTTGTCCCGAATCAGATGTGGGTTCTGGAACATAGTTGCGTGTTAAGAGATATTGGAAAATTGAATATTCCAAACGATATTTTGTTAAAGAAAACGGTGCTTACTTATGACGAATGGGTGATGTTAAAGTCCCATGCTTATATTGGTGCTAATATTTTGAAGGAAAGGAACATTTTCCCTGAGATAGCGGAGGTTATTGCTTCGCACCATGAATGTTATGATGGGGATGGCTATCCTATGGGTATTGAAGGTGAAGAAATTCCTTTTTTATCACGAATATTAAAGGTAATTGATGTCTACTGTGCAATGACCTCTCCTCGTGCTTATCGTTCTGGTATGGCTACAAGGGAAGAATCTGTGAATTACTTACAGGAAGAACGAGGAAAACATTTTGACCCTAAGGTGATTGATGCCTTCATGCAATTAGACCTCAGAGAAGTAGACAAAGAGTGATAAGTCATTAATTTCCAAGAAGAGTTATAAGGTAATTTGTTATTTCTTCACTGCCCCAGTCTGCACTACCGGTATAGCGATAGATAATTTTCCCTTCTCGATTGATAATAAGCCCACAAGGAACATTATCGCCGCATAAACTTTTTACGAATGCCCCTTTTACTTGAAGCATAGGAAGGGTGCAGTTTAATTCGCGACGCACTTTTGCTATATCTTCTAATTTTCCTTCAGTCAGGGCAAGTACTGGCACATCAAAACTGTTAAGCGATTCGTAGAGATTCTGGACGGTCATTAGGGTAGAGAGGCAGTGAACACACTCGGGATGCCATACCAATATAAATATGGGCTTGCCCTTGAAACCATTGAAAGGGATTTTTTTTCCCTCCATATCTACACCGATAGCAGAGTAGTCGAGTATTTCGAAGGTCTGTATTTTGGGTGTTCGTAGTGTGGATACTTCCCATTTTGCCATCTGAAATTTTAAGGTATGTGCACCAATCAATATGCCGGCAATGATAAACAATAAGGTTATAAATATTCCGCATAGACAGCCCAATAAAAAGGGTTTCCATGTTTTTCTTTTTGATACTTCTTCGCTCATTCTTGATTTTTCTGTTCGGTTTCTTCTTTAGGAATTTGGGAGTCACCTGTTTCTAAATTCTGTTTATCCATTTCTTCCCAATGTTTAAGCCGTTGTAAAAAGATTTGTTCTGTGCCACGAGGTAAAGGATGATAAAACACACCCCGCGGAAGCCCATAGTCCTGCGGAATGTAACCTTCTTCTGCTTCATGGGGGTACTGGTAGCCCATCCCATGCCCTAACATTTCAGCACCGCGATAATGGGTATCTCGCAGGGCTTGTGGGACGGGAACCGTTGTTTGTGATTTAACCATTTCCATTGCCTTTTCAATAGCCAGATAGGACGAATTACTCTTTGGGGCACAGGCGAGATAGGTTACGGCTTGTGCGAGAATAATTCGTGCTTCGGGCATGCCAATAAATTCTGTAGCTTCCCATGCGGAAACTGCCACTACCAGAGCCATTGGGTCGGCATTGCCAATATCTTCCGAGGCTAAAATACATAGACGCCGAGCAACAAACCGCGGGGGTTCTCCTGCTTCCAGCATGCGTGCCATCCAATAGAGAGCAGAATCGGGATGGCTTCCTCGCACACTTTTTATGAAGGCAGAAGCGATATCATAGTGCTCATCACCCGTTCTGTCGTAATGCAAAAGTTTCTCGGATATACAATCCTGAACAAGATTTAAGTCAATGATGATGTTCTTTTCTTTTCGCGGTGCAGTTAAGAGAGCCAGTTCAAGGGCATTTAAGGAACGCCTTGCGTCACCTTCACCATATTTTGCCAAAAAATGTAAGGCGACATCATCAATAATAATATTATATCCTTCAAAACCGCGTTGAGGATGATGTAAGGCTCGTTGTAGGATAAGAATGATATTTTCTTCTGTGAGAGGTTCAAATTTATAAATTTGGGAACGGGACAATAGTGGAGAAACAACACTGAAATAGGGATTTTCGGTAGTTGCACCTATGAGGATAACATTTCCCATCTCTACATCGGGCAGTAGTGCATCTTGCTGGGTACGATTGAAGCGATGAATCTCATCTATGAACAGAATCGTTTTGCGGTGTTCCCGCTGTAAATGATAACGGGCTTTCTCTAAAATGGTGCGTAGTTCACGGACATTGGATATGACTGCATTGATGGGCTCAAAATAGGCATGTGTGCGTCGGGCGATAATCCGTGCTAAGGCTGTTTTGCCGGTTCCAGGAGGGCCATATAGGATTAATGAGGTTAAAGAATCACTTTCAATAGCACGGCGTAAGGCTTTTCCCGGACCCAATATTGCTTCCTGTCCAATTAACTCGTCCAGTGTGCGTGGACTGACTCGCCGTGCTAATGGCGCGTTTACAGCATTGTCCTTTGATTCCGATTTCTCAAAAAGATTATCCATTTTGTTGAAAATTATAAGATTTTTGTTTCACTCTTATTTTGTTTTTACATTTTTTATATGGGATTCGTAAAATTCTTTCAAACTGTGTTGACCCCCTTGATTTTGCTCTTTCATATATGCCAATGCTGTTCGCGGATGTTGATTTAATACACCTGTAACAAGATAAGGAAGTTCATAACCCCACTTCAATTCTTCTTTCAAAGGGACAAAGTATCGTTCAATCAAATCCAGGACAGGTCTCAAATCATATTTGGGATTTTCCAGAAAACTCAACAATAGTTCTGTTGTGCAATTTCCTGCGGCTCTACCCATACCATACAAACTGCTGTCCACAAATTGTGCCCCTGCCAATAAGGCTTCAATAGAATTGGCGAAGGCAAGTTGACGGTTGTTGTGGGTATGAATGCCGATTGCCTTGCCCGGAAGTGCATGGATATATTTTTCTGTCAAATAACGAATATGTTCAGAGTAATAATATCCAAAACTGTCTACAATGTATACCAAATCAATGTTTGAATTAGAAATCTTTTTTAGTGCTTCATCAATGAGATGCTCATCTACAGTAGACACGGCCATCAGGTTCAAACTGACTTCATAGCCTAAGTCTTTCATGTATTGTGCATTTTTTAATCCCTCGTCTACCTCGGGAATATAGCAGGCTACACGGACCATGGAGATAATACTCTCTGAACGCGGAATAAAATCGTCCAGATTGGTTTTGCCTACATCACACATCACTGATATTTTGGTGTCGCACTCATAAGCCACATCACGCAAATCTTCTTCGTTACAAAAACGCCAGGGTCCAAATTCGCTTGGTGAAAATAGCCGTTTATCTGCACGGTATCCCAATTCTACATAATCAACTCCCGCTTCTGCCAAACCATGAAAGATGTCTTTCACCATACTTTTTGAGAAGTCCCAATTGTTCATTAAACCACCATCACGAATGGTTACATCTAAAATCTTTACTTCAGGGCGATACATGCACTTAATCTCCATAAAAAACGATTAATTATTTTTCAATATTTCTTATTTGTCAAAATATTGTCAAGGGTTTTATAATAAATTGTTGAGATTTTGTTGAGATAATGATATATTATACTATAATGGCTATGAAATCAATTATATAATGAACAGTTTCAAAGACAGGAGAAACAATAATGAGAAGGCTTACATTGGTGATGTGGTTCGTGGGTTTATTATTTGCTGTTGCTTGCTCTGCGATTGAACCTGCGTATGTAGGTCCGTTAGGGAATGCAGAAGAGCCAGCACTGCGGCCCTATAAATGGTTTTGGAGAGGGATAACTGCCTTTGCACATCAGACAAAGGAGAAATTTGTTGAAGGGAACATGAATACACCTGTCCTGGGAACGGTAGAAACGGCACGCGGGGTTCGTAATGGTTCAACGGAATTTCTGTATAGTTTTTGGAAAGGGGTACTTTTTTCCTGCCTATCTCAACAGCCAAATTTTTATAAAGAGAAGACAGAATTGACAAAGAAAGTAGAGGCGGATGTTGTTTGGAGGAATGTTGGGGACCTTATATGCAGTGGACCTGCCTTCCCTGTGTTGGTATCGTTAGACCATGTTCATGTGGAAAGTGACGAAAAAGTGCAGATACGGTTGGAAAAGGCGAAGGAGATACAAGAAGCCAGACAACAAGCCCGTAAAGCACGCGAAATAGAAATGGACCCTGTTGAAAAAGCACAACAGAATTACATCGGCGACCGTATTGTAGTGAAACAAGATAAAAACAAAAAATATCCTAAAAATCTTCTAAAACTCGCAAGATAAAATATTGCATTTTACTACTGTTTGCCAGGAATAAGAAAAAATTTTGCCTATTAAATTTTGAAATAATAAAAAATGTATTTGAAATTACAATTGGGTTTAAGATTTCTTGCTTTGCTCGAGATAACAGGGATGGAGATAAAATGGTAGAGAAGTTTGAAATGATAAAAGAGGTATAAGATTACAAAAGGTTAAGTGTGAAACAAAAGTAAATGAAAACTTCTGAAAGATTAGTTTGTATAAGAAAAGCATATTGCATTCTCTTGTTTTCAATGTAGTAAAAATCTAATATTGCCATTCTAACTATGGGTTTTAGAGGGAACAAAGTCTTAATTAATAGATTAACCGCCAAGAACACCAGGAAATCACGAAATACGCCAAAAGGGAATTTAGTATTTCTTTTGTATAAACCATGCCTATTTATACAGTCCTAAAATTTTAAAAAAGAAAGATGCTGTTGTTATTTTTAAAGTTTTGCCAGAAGGACAGGATTTAAAAAATGCCTGCTCGGCAGTGTCTTGAATGGCAATTCCTTTGCTTGTCTGAGTTCTATGAATCGCAGAATTACAATCTATTAAGAGAAAAATATATAATCATATTTTTAATCTGTCTCTATAAAATAAAAAAACAAGAGAATAGAACATAAGTGAAAGGATAATATATGCACTTACAAATTAGAATAGTTTGTTCATTGGTTATTTTAAGTTCTTTGTTAGGGGCGAGTGTGGTTTCTGCTTTTGATTTGCCTGTGGATTCATTGGGTCCCATTACTGCGCAAATTGTGAGTCCGAGTGAGGTAAATGAAATAAATAAACCTTTCTCTATATCTGTTAAGATAGAAAATAAGGAGGACAACCCAGTCGAAGGCACAGTTAAAATTGGAGTGATTGATGATTGGGTGGCAGAACCTTCCGATTTGCCCTTTATCCTGAATAGCAAGGGAGATGCAACATTAGAGTTTACAATTACACCTGGCACCCATACTTATAATGCTCTTTATCCTATTCATGCCTATATTAACTACAAACTTGATAACAAGGAGTGTCAACTTCATCCAATTCTTATACTTCAAGCCAATATTCCTGACCCGCCTAAACCCAATTTGTCTGTTCCCTGGAAACCTTATGAAATACATCCTGATAGTGCAATTTCTTTAAATGGGCTTCAGATTTATAGGGTAGTTCTACGAGTTTTTGGAGAGGGACCACAAATTGTAGCCGTAGGGAATACTGGTAGCGATATGCGAACTAAGGCATGTTGGTATAATGGCGGTAAATATGCAAGAGGAGATATAAGGAGAGCGATTGAAATGCACCCGCCATGGTTTAATAATCTTACTGGAACGATTTATACAGAATTTCCCATTAAATTGCCCGAGAAAGAACCAATTACACTTAAATTTGCAAACGCTATAAGAGATAATGTTTCTCCTGAACCCCCGAGTGATGGGGTGACCTTTCGAGTGCGTATTCTTCCCTTCTCTGCTCCCGATGGAGATGAAGGTGAAATCGTTTATGAGAAACATACTACTGCAAAGGTATGGGAGGAGGGCGAAGTTGATTTGAGTAGATTTGCTGGTCAGACAATCCGTATACAGTTGGAGTCTCATCCCGGACCTCAGAATAACACGACTTGTGACCACTCGTATTGGGGTGAACCTATATTGACCGTTGGGACACCTGCCCAGAGAGGAAGTTTTCCACCATCAATGGATACACCTTCATATAATTTAGGAGTTATAAAAGTTGGGAATAATGATTACGAGATTAAAATTTGGGAAGGGAAAAGGGGCATTCTTGATTCTATTATTGGATTCATAAGTTCTGACAAACATCTTTTTATAGATGGTTTTAAGGTAAAGGTGCTGAATGATGATTTGAATGATTTGTATTCCGTGAGTCAGGTTAAAGGCATTCAGAAAAGTGAACAGGATAAGCATCTTATTTATAAGCATTCCTTTTCAAATTGGCGGGGAGACTTTGACCTGCTCTCAGATATATGGATTGAAAACAACTCATTACGGGTCAAGTTCTGGTTGGAGAATATTCCAGAGCCGCAGCCATGGTTTGCTATATACCTTGAAGATGTTTCACTGGGCAAATGGAGTGAGCATGCGAGTAAAATATATGCAGGTGCAGGAAATGTCCTTATTGAGCCTGATGCTTTCAATCTCTGGTTCGAAGGACATCAACTTTCTACATCCTTCGTTGGTTTTGATTTTGCCAATGATTTATCCATAGTAGAGGGAGTTGATGCAGTTCCTCAAAATCTTGAAGTAACTCCTGAAAATCAAATTTACACCCTTCACACCCCACATACTCAGACAATTTCTATTATTCCCTCAGAGAACAGTTGGGAAGGTGCGAAAATATGGCGAAACATAAACCATCTTTCTCCAGCAGGAGGGGTTCAAAATCTGGCGGGTCGTTTTGTCTTTGACCTCTGGGGGGGGAAATATAAAGAAAGTGCAGAAAATTTGGAGCGTTCTTTTCTTTATGGTTTGACTGATTCCATAGTAGTTTTTCATAACTGGCAAAGATGGGGTTATGACTATCGTCTTCCTGATGTATATCCACCAAATCCAAAGTTTGGCACTATTGAGGATTTTCTTTACCTGGTTGAGACTTGTAAGAAACACGGAGTATTGTTTGCTCCTCATGATAATTACATAGACTTTTATCCAGATGCAGAAGGTTATTCTTACAATAAAATAGTCTTTACACAAGAAAGGACACCCATTAAAGCCTGGTATAATGCGAGTAGACAGGCACAAGCCTATCGCTGGCGACCTGACCAGATTTTTCCGTCTATTGAGAGAAACCTGAAACTTATTAAAGATGGATTTTCTCCAACTGCATATTTTATTGATGTCTGGTCTTCTACTTGTCCTCATGATTACTGGACTGATGATGGCAACTTTTATACACGACTTTACACAATAGATGTATGGAGAAAATCTTTTGAATGGATAAGAAATTTTCTTGGAAATAATGCTTCACAAATCTCTGAAAGTGGGCATGACCAATTGATTGGTTGGCTTGATGGTGCACAGGCAAATCACCTGCGGGTTGATATACCACCACAAGGCTATTATGGTTGGGCTGTTTGGGCAATTCACTGCAAAGATTCTGAGCGTATCCCATGGTTCGATACAGCACATCATAGTAAATTTGTATTACATGGTGCTGGTTATGAATCACGCTATTCCGCAGGGCTGGATACACGCCTCCACGGAATATATAGTGATGACTATATTTGCACAGAAGTCCTCACGGGTCATCCCGCTATGGTCCCTGCACCTTTTGGCAGAGATGTTATCCGAAAATACTGGCTATTGCACGACATTATGCAAACACTTGCATTAAAAGAAATAGATAATGTTCAATTTATAGATAGTGATATTCATAAGCAGTTTATTAAATGGGATAATGGTGCTGAAATTTGGGTTAACAGGGGTAATGACGACTGGCAGATGGAAGGACGCACACTTCCTCAATATGGTCTTTATACTCGTATACCGACAAATGAAGGGACAATAGAGACAGCCATAGAGAGAAAAGATGGAGTAATTGTTGATTGGTCTCGTTCTCCATCTACGATATTTGTCAATGCCAGACCGCTATTAATTGAGAGAGTTCCAATTAGGGTAAAGGTTTCTTCTCTAAAATATAAAGGGAATAGGCAAGCCGATATAGAACTCCAATGGGAAGCCGAAAAACCCCTGTCGGAAGAGATGTCTATCTTTGTCCATTTTGTTGATGGAACGGGTAATATAACATTCCAGTCAGGAAACAATGTCCCTATCCCCACAACTCAATGGCAGGGGACTATCACAAGTTCAGGCAGTTTCTTCATCCCTGAAAATATTAAAGTAGGTGAAGAATTTGAGATAAGAGCAGGGTTATTCAATCCAACAACAGGAGCAAGGGCGCAATTAAGTGGATTTGATGATGGCACTGTACGCATTCGTTTAGGAAAGATTCGATTAGAAGGCGATGGAGATAATATCCAGAACATAACCTTTACGCCAATAGAAGGAGAAGACCCAATTCTTGCAAAGTTGAACCTCCACAAGAAAATGATAGATTTTGGCGATATTATTACTAATGGTGCGGCAAGACTAACTCATGACGAAAATGGTATCCTCATAACTCCTCTTCCTGATAGTCCTCAATTTGAAATGAGGCTTCTCTGGGATAAACTACCCTGGCAGTTAAAAAAGGTAGAAATAGTTGAAGAACTTGATGATAAAGGAAACATCTTATCTAACTACAACCTTCAATGGGAGAACAATACCGCTGTGTTTACTATTAAGCCTGGTGTCTTTGCCTATCGGCTGAAGTAATATACTGTTCTAAAATAGATAGAATTGTTGCGGGTTACTTAAAATAGAGTTAATGGGTGGAATCAATTTGTGAAAAGGAGAAGTCTTTAATCATAAATTGCTTGAAAAAAATGGGGAGAAATACCTGGATGAATTCGTCTATTGTTGGGCAAGAATAGTTATTGGTTAATTCTTTTTGTAATGAGGTTACGGTTTTGTCGGAAATACCACAGGGGATAATCCACTGGAAGGGGGTCAAGTCAAGGTTAATGTTAATACTGAATCCATGCCAGGTAATACTGTTCTTTACCCCAATCCCAATGGCAGAAATCTTGCGGTCCTGAACCCAAACACCTGTAAAAGATTTTAGGGTATGGGCTGTAATATGAAAAAAATGGAGAGTCTCAATAATTGTTTCTTCCAGGTTTCTTAAATATTGATGGACAGTCATGTTTCGAGAAGCAAGATTGAGTATAGGATAGCCTACCAATTGTCCGGGTCCGTGATAGGTTATATCTCCACCGCGGTCTGTATGAGTGAATGAGATGCCTCGCTCTTTATAAACTTCCATAGGTAGAAGGAGATGCTCTTGTTGAAATTGTCGTCCTGCCGTGTAAATAGGTGTGTGTTCGAGTAAATAGAGACATTCATTATCATCGCCCTGTTGTAATTTATCTCTACGCTCTATTTGATATTGATAAATTAAATCATAATTTTGGGGATTATTGAAAAGAAGGATTTCGAAAGAGGGACTACTCATTTTTATATTTGATTGCTTTTTACTTTTGTTTCGGGGAAGTCAATTATGGGTTTTAAGGGTATGCCTATTTCGAAAACAGCGCCCCGGGGTTCTCGATTAGAGCAGTTAATCCATCCATGATGTGCCATAATAATACGCTGAACAATAGATAGTCCTAAACCTGTTCCACCTTTTTTACTTGAAACAAAGGGTTTAAATAAATCGCTTTTTTTTATTTTTTCAGGAAGTCCCGGTCCATTGTCTTCAATATGAAAAACAACAAATTCTTCTTCTTTGTTTACGGATACACATACCCATATATTCTTTTGTTCTAATTGGGCTTCAATGGCATTCCGAATTAGATTTGCAATGGCTGCTGGCAGTTTTTCGGTATCCGCATAGATGATTTGAAGGGATTTTGGAATTTCATTTACTTCTATATCTGCGGAATACTTTTCAATTATGTGTGAACAAATCTCAAGTGATTTTTGGATAATAAATTCTGTTGTTTGTTTTTGGAGTTGAATCTCTTGTGGTTTTGCAAAACCGAGAAATTGGTTTACCAACATGTTTAATTGGTCTGTCTCTTTTAAAATTAATTTTAAGTTTTTTATTATTTCCGGTTTGTCTGAGTTCTTTTGTATCAACAATTCTGTCATTCCTGATATAACACCAAGTGGATTACGAAATTCATGAATAATCCCTGCGGTTAATTCTCCGATTTGAGCAAGTTGTCTGTTAATTTCTGCTTCACGCTGTAGTTTTTTTACTTGTGTCAAATCTGTGAATAGGAAAACGGCACCGACTATCTTTTTATTTTCTTTTATTAAGGAACTTGTTAGACCTAATATATTTTCTTCTTCATCTTTTTCAAATTCGATAGATATTTTTCTTCGTGAGATAGGTTCTTTTATGTTGAGCAGTTCTTTGTAAATTTCTGCAAAAGGGGCTAATTCTTTGTGCTCAAATATATTTTCCCCAGGCAATAACATCTTGTATCCTGATTTAAGATGTTTTGAAGTAGAAGGATTGACAATTAAGATAGTTCCTTCGTCATTGATGACGATGACTCCACTCTCTAAATTCTGGATAACGCTAAGTGCAATCTGGTTTACTGGACGGTTCATAACACTTCTTAAGTATTTTATTATGTTAGTTATGTAAGTAGATTATAATTTTTTATTGTTAAAATTCAATATTTCAAGTTTTTCAGTTAACTGTACAAAATCATTCCAACTTAATGTTTCAGCGCGTTGGGTAGGGTCAATGTTTGCTAATTGTAAAGCCTCTATCACCAGCGAAACAGGATATTGTAAAGCGGGGGATTTGCTCAAAGCGTTTTTTAGACTTTTTCGCCGTTGAGAAAATGCGGCATGAATTACTTGCATAACCTTTTTGCGTTTTTCCATAGATATGGGTGGTGGATTTATCTTTCGTAATCGAACGATACAACTATCTACCTCTGGCCGTGGAATGAAGCAGGTCCGAGATACGGAATGTATCAGGTCCACATAGTATAATGACTGAATTGCAAGGCTTAATACCCCATATTCTTTTGTCCCATATACTGCGGACATTCGTGTGCCCACTTCGTATTGGACCATAACCACGATTTGTTCAAAGTTTACAGAAGATTCTAAAAAGTGGAAGAGGGTTGGTGTCGTAATGTAGTAAGGTAAATTAGAAATCATTTTATAATGCAGCCCACCGGGAAGAAATTCATTTACCAGGTCTTCCATCTCATGGTTTAATATATCGCCTCGAAATAACCTTACATGAGGTAGATGTCCAAATCGGTGTTCTAAGCAGGGCATAAAAGAGGGGTCAATTTCTACTGCAAGTACTCTACCTGCATGTTGAACAAGATGCCATGTCAAGGCGCCTAAACCTGCACCTACTTCAATGACGGAATCTTCTTCTGTCAAACGAGCCGACTCTACCATAATACGGTGGATGTTGTCATCAAGAAGTAGATTTTGTCCCAATCGTTTTTTAAAGCGGATGTTGTAAGTTTTGCATAAATCTTTTAGTCGAGGTTTTTCTAATGGCAGACCTTTTATCGTAAAGGAAGGTGAGGTTGGTTCCTGATTTATTTTTCTGTTTTCCATAAAAAAGTATTATCGTTTATCTGTCATTATGATTTGGAATTGAGCCTTCGCAGGCACAGGAATTTCGAGGCGAAATGGGACTTTAAAGTTTCCCTTTTCATCTTTTGGATTAGGAGGCAATTTTATTGGAATAGTTATCATGACTTGTGAGATAAATGAAGGTGGCAAAGGTTGCTTTTGGGTGTAGTATTCCACAGGTGCATTTAGAACATCAAAACCTACCTCGCCAATTTCATAATCTTCTGAGGGCAATTCAAATTGTCCTGCAAACACCCAGAGGTCTTTAGATGGGTCGGGACGAGTAATCGTTCCGCTAAGTCCAAAGGAGCCTTTGATAGCAAAGCCTTCCTGACCTGTAAGAGGTGACTGCTGTATGGAGAATGGAAAACCTGCACCTGGCACACCAAATCGGACAGTAGCCTTTGCCGTTTTGGGTTTTGTTTCGGATGCTGTTTCAGGTTTTTGAGCCATAATCTGTTCTACTGGTTTATTTTCAGTGTTTGGAGTAGAAACCTGAGCCGGGGGGGGTGGCGTAGAAGTAGGAGGAACCGTTGTCTCTAAAGAAGTTTTTTCATTTACAGGAGTTGCCTTTTCCTGATTTGGTGTACTGGGAATACATGAAGATAAGAAACACAAAAAAGGAAAGACTAATAAAGATATAAAAGAAAAATATAAAAACTTCATAATTCATTTAACCTTATGTTTAATTTTTTTGCTAGATATAAAAACTGTTTGTCTGCATTATTTTTTTCAGAGAGCCCCTTTATTATACCGAAAAGGAGATTCTCTTATGTAATTATAAATAGGTGGGGTATATATTTTTTCATATAAAAGTATTGTTAGGAAAGGTTATTGGGGCAAATTTTTTCGTCTACGGTTTTGTCGCCATCTACCTGCCCATTGGTAAACAGGAGAAATGAAAGGTCCCAATGCGGGTATGAGAGACACAAATTGAAAAAGTTTTACTTTGAAACGAGGCAAGAAAATCTCCATAGGCTTTTTATGTAGGGCTCGTTTCACAATTGCTTTTTCTATATCGTGGACTGTCAAGATTCGTAATCCTGAAAAATACAATTCAGCGGCATTTACATTAAGTTGGTTATCCAGCATAGGTGTCTGAACGGTAGCAGGACAGATTACTGTAACATAAACACCTTTTTTGCGTAATTCCATTGCCACTGAAAGAGAATAAGCACGAACCGCATGTTTGGTTGCAGCATAAATGGATAAGCCAGGCACAGGGATAATGCCTGCAATAGATGATATGTTAATTATCTGTCCATGTCCGCGTTCTACCATGTGGCGTGCAGAAATTTGAGTGCCAAAGATGGTGCCCTTTAAGTTCACATCAATTTGAGAATGGATTTCTTTTAAGGGTGTTTCTATCGCCCACGATGAAAGGAGTAACCCTGCAAAATTGATGGTAACATCAATTCCTTCCCACTCTTTGACGGCCTTATTGAAAACCTCTTCCCATGCTTTATAATTGGTTACATCTAATTGGAAAAGACGAACCTGAGAAGGATTCCAACCTTCTTCTGTGGCTACTTGTTCCAGTTGTTCACCGGCAATGTCTGTGGCTACGATACGATGTCCCTGTCTTGCAAGAACAGTAGTGATATGTCGTCCCATTCCACTGGCACAACCGGTAAGAAAGAAGGTTTGAGGCAAGGAGTATTTTTCCTTTGAGTTGTTGTTTAACTTTTGTCTCTATTTTATAAGGTAAAAAGAAAAACCCCAAATAATGCTGCAATCGCTTTTAATAAAAACCCCATTATCCATAAACCAATATAAGCAAGGTCATCTAAAACTTCCACTGTTTTATACTCCTTTTGTTTGGATTAAGCCAATCTAAAAAAGTTCATTAAAACCAAAGACGCCAAGAAGTAGCAGAATCACATCCACAAGAAAAATACCTATCACTGTTAAAATTTCAGTCATAGATGTATCCTTATCCTTTTATTTATTTTACATTTGTTTTTTTTGTATGTTTCCTTTAATCGTAAGTATATCAAATGGACAAAAAGCAAGCAAAGAAAAATTGAAAGTTTTCCCTATGGATTTTCTTTTTTGATAGCATGAAGAATTTTTTCAACTACTTGTTCATGAGTTTGCATGTTGCATTCAATTTTAATTTTTGCCCAATGTTCGTATAAAGGGATTCGTTCTTGATACAAATCAAAAAGGGTTTGCCCCCTGGTTCGGACTAATCCTCGTTCTTCAACTCGCTTTGCCCTTCGATAGATTTCCTCAAAAGGATATTTGAGATAGACAATTGTGCCAATATTTTTCAAGTGTTCCATTGCTTTATGATTGTAAACTGCGCTACCGCCTGTTGCGATAACACTTTTTTCTGGATTGATGTTGAGGATATGTTCTTCTTCAATTTTGAGAAATGAGTTGACACCATTTTCGTCAATAATCTGTTGAAGAGATTTGCCCATATTGCTTTGAATAAGTAAGTCTGTGTCAATAAAGTTCCATAGGAGCGTTTTGGCTAAAAGTACGCCAACTGTGCTTTTCCCTGACCACGGCATACCGATAAGAACGATGTTGGACTTTGGCATTCTTTTTCCTCCGAATAATATTTTTGGACATGTTTAATTTTTGATATGAGCATATATATTTTATGTTAGCAAAGCAACAACAAGTAAATTATTGTAAGGTTAGGAAGGTTTGTCTGTTTTAGGTGAGGACTTAATCTTGGCTTTTTTGGCTCGTCGTATATGAACACGCTGGAAATGAATTTCTTCATTCTTCGTCAACTGAACAAGTTTCTTTATTCCCCTTCGAATAGTGCGTGAAATGTTTGAAGGATTGCTATGATGTTTTTTTGCTATTACTTCAAGTGTTAATCCTTGAAAATAATAAAGTTCAATATAGTTCTTTTCTCTGGCTGTTAGTTTTCGTTGAATCTGTTTTTGAACCCATTGTAAAAGGTGTGCTTTTTCTTTTCCCCATTGAAGTTTTTCCTCAATTTCTTCTGGTGTTTCATGCCATAGGGACTGGGTTTCTGGTATTTGTTCTAAAAAATGTTGTGATACCAATATGGTATTTCTGAAAGAGTCTCTTCTGATTGTGGATGAGTTAATGGTTGATGTTTTTTGAATGCTTCTTTTTGACAGGTCTTTTTTCATAGGGATACTCCTCTATTTTTATGTTTTGAAATTCAAGAAAATTTTATAGAGTGAGTCATGGAAAAATATTTTGTTAAATATTCGTTCTGTGCTTATTTTTTATTTGTTAAAGTTTAACTAAGAGAAAACAAAATAAGTAGGGACTAAGAGGATTAAAAAGCAAAGAAGAATAGAAAAGTGTTTTTGCTGTTCTGCTATATAATGATATGTTTTTTTTAATTACTACAATATATAGGGGGTATTTTAATTTTTAAGAAAATTATGAAATAAAAAAAGAAAAAAATATTATTTAAAAAAATAAGTTTTTTACTTGACAAAGGGTTTGTTTTTTTGGTAGACTCAATTAAAATTAAATATGAAAGTTCATCGCCACCAATTCCGAAATCTGCGAGCAGAAAGGAGGAATGAAAATTAAAGAGGTTAACTCGTTGGAATTGGGCAGGGACGATGTGGTCGATAAATATAAGAGAAGATGATGGTGTCTGTGAGGGCAGGCACTGAGAAGCAGTAATTAACTTAAGTATTAAATTAAAACAGTAGAGGAGTAAAGACTATGCGTAAAAGCATATTTATTATGGCAGTAGCAGTAGTGCTATTAGGCACAATGTCGTATGCCGAACTTCAAAATGTAGAAGTCGGTGGAAAAATTCGTATTCGTGCAAATTGGTTAGATTATGATGATTTTGGTGAACAGAGTTTTGTTGAGCAGAGAACACGCTTGAATGTGAAAGCGGACTTCACTGATGAAGTGACTGCGTTCATCGAATTAGACAGTTATGATATTTGGGGCGAAGATTTCCGTTCCCAAAATTATCTCACAGGCGTAGACACTCGTGCAGCGAGCGTTGATGATGTAGAAGTTTATCAAGCATACATCGAAGCCCGTGAAATGTGGGGAACTCCCCTTCGCTTAAGAGTAGGTCGTCAGGAAATCACATTAGGTAGTGGCTGGCTTGTTGGAACTAATGACAAGCGCTATTACTACACAGGACTTTCCTGGGATGCTATTCGCATGAGTTATGTGACAGATGTAGTCAGTGTTGATGCCATTGCAGCCAAATTAGTAGAATCTATGTCTGATTTCGGTGAAAATGATGTTGACTTCTACTCTATTTATGGTAGTTATACTGGTCTTGAAGACATCGTCATTGATGCTTACTGGATGTATCTCCGTGATGATGCTACAGCCCTTGAATCTGACCTTCATACCCTTGGTCTTCGTGGCGCTGGCAAAGTGGGTGCTTTCGACTTTGAAGCCGAAGCAATATATCAACTTGGTAATGCTGAAGACACAGGTTGGTGGTTCTTTGGTACCGACTATGACTACAATAACTGGGGTGTAAACCTTGAACTTGGTTATACCTTCGATGTTTCCTGGCAGCCCAGAGTTTATGCAGGATTTGCATATCTCGGAGGTCAGGATTTCGAAAAAAATTGGTTTGAGAAAGATGAATATGATTTCGCATTAAATCGCTTGTTCTCCAATTGGGAATACAGTGATTTCATTGATAACACCATGTTAACCAATGCCTTCATTTATCGTCTTGGAGTTGGTGTACAACCGACTGAAGCCGTGAAACTTGCTCTTGAAGGCTTATATTATGAATTAGACGAAGAAGTTCGAACTGGCTGGTGGTTATGCAGTGAAGAGTATGACAAGTTAGGTTGGGAACTTCAGTTAACAGGTGCTTACAACTACAGTGAAGACTTGGTCTTCCGTGCTGGTTATTCCCACTTCTTTGGTGATGACCTACTTGATGACCAGGATTTCAACTATGTATTTGCTGAAACTGAAATCAGCTTCTAATTGTTAAGTATTGAAATTTAAGGGTTAATTCCCTTATTACCCCGCAAGGCTAAACCCCTTGCGGGGTTCTTTTTTTATATATGTAGTTTTTTATATTTTTGTTTTATTAAGTCAAAATAGACGCTATTCTTCTAATTAATTTGTCATTTGAAAATGAGGTTGTATTTTTTATATTGTAAAGTATGTTTTTTCCTATACTTAATCTTTAAGTTAATCGAAAAACAATTTTATCAGGAAAGGGTCCTACTTTGAGTGAAGCAAAAACAATTAAGGCAGTGGAAGCACTAGATTCGTTATATGAATTTGAACGCGAACCTGTAACTGAAGATAAACTTCAACCAGGTAGATATTTTGCAGGTTTGTTTGCGGGCGAACATGTGGCAGGGACAGAATTTGTAATAGGTGCTACATTTGTGAGTTGGGGTGTCAATGCGTTTGATATATTTGTAGGCTTATTGTTGGGTAATCTTATGGCAGTATTGACATGGACATTTATATGTGCACCCATTGCTGTTCGAACACGATTAACGCTTTACTGGTTCCTCCGTAAAGTAGCAGGACCTATAGTCACAACTATATACAATGTGTGTAATGCGTTTTTATTCTGTATATTAGCAGGGTGCATGATAACCGTTTCTGCGTCGGCGGTGCGAGTGCCGTTGGGAATACCTCCTCAAACACAATGGATACCTACTGATTTTCGATTTGTTTTAGTTGTGCTGGTTGTAGGGGCTGTGGTTGTTGCTCTGGCTATTTTAGGGTTTAAACGCTTATCCCAGTTCTCAGTTGTATGTTCTCCGTGGATGTTTCTTATGTTTATTGCAGGAGCCATTGCCTTGATTCCTGCAGCAGGAGTTGATATTCATAGTTGGAACGATTTCTGGCAGGTTGCGACAAAATATATCTGGACGGGTGTTTCTCCATCAGGAGAAAAGCCCATTTCCTTCTGGCATGTGGCAGCGTTTGCCTGGATATGTAACCTTGCGATGCACGGTGGAATGTCAGATATGGCAATATTCCGTTATGCCCGTTCCTCGGCTTATGGGTTATATTCCGCTTTTGGTATGTTTTTAGGCCATTATTTAGCGTGGATATGTGCAGGTGTTATGGGAGCGATGGCTGCTTTAATGCTAAAGAAAAATATTGCTGAATTAGATTCTGGTGCCGTTGCTACTATGGCATTAGGTATATCTGGTATTTTAGCCGTGATGCTAGCGGGATGGACTACTTCTAATCCAACTCTGTATCGTGCAGGATTGGCATTGCAAGCCGTGACACCCGGTTGGCCTCGTTGGCTTGTAACATTAATAGCAGGAACGGTTACTACTATTATTGCTTGTTCACCTTTTGTGTTTACAAAATTACTTAACTTTGTCGGAATTTATGGTTTATTACTTATGCCTTTAGGTGCTGTGGCGTTTACAGAATACTGGATTTTCCCCAAAATAGGGCTGACACGATATTGGATAGAAAAGAAAAAGATGGATATGAACTGGCCTGCACTTTTAAGTTGGGTTATATCCATTGCCGTTGCGATTGTTCTGGAGAGAGCAGGTATTCTACATCTATTTTTCTTGTTTATACCTGTTTGGATTATGACATCCGTCCTATATATTGTCCTTTCTATGTTTATGGGTGCGCGTGATGTTCCCGCTGATGCTACGGAAACCATTCTTACGGCAGAATCAAAAAAGATACAAAAAACTACGACTAATAAAGAAGCAGAAAAGGTAGCAAAAAATCCTTTAAATGACTCCGTGCTTGTTATTTCTGGAATTCTCGCGGGCTTATCATTGGTAGTCTGTCTGGTACTTTCAATCTGGGTATTTGTAAAAGGAACCAATGGATTTACAGAAAATTTGAATTACTTATATCGTGTTCTTATTTATCCTACGGTGGTCTATTTTATTACAGGAACGATATTTGTTATTCGTTGGGACCGGGAAAAAGAAGAAAATGCTTAATATCGGATAAGAAGTTTTTTTGAAAAATTGCAACTCAATTATTTTGTGTTTCTATGAAATCTAAAATTTTGTCCTGGGTAGTTTATCTAACTGTATTTACATCCAGCATGGCAATTATGTTTTTGCAACTTGTTGGAGGTAGGGTTATTGCTCAATATTTAGGGCAGAGTCTATACACATGGACAAGTATAATTGCTACGACCCTTGCTGGAATCGCCATAGGAAACCATATTGGCGGGATTCTCGCAGATAAATATACCAATACAAAAAGCATCCCTATTCAATTTTTCATCGCCGCTATAAGCATTTTTATTATTCCCTTTATTAATCAATTATTAGGCAATTGGGAACTACTACAAGGATTGGTATGGGAATGGCGTATACTTATTCATATCTTGTTTCTTTTCCTACCTCCATTTATTATTTTAGGCACAGTATCTCCAGTATTGACTCATCTCTTGATTCTGGTCAGTCCGAAATATGGAACAAGTGTAGGTATTTTTTTCGGCTTCTCATTGTTAGGTAGTCTTATCGGGACATTTCTAACGGGTTATGTGCTCCTTGCTCATTTTTCCTACATAACACTCCTTGCTATCTCGTCATCTTTACTGCTTCTTATCTCTTTAGCATATTTTGCAGGTGGATATTTTATAACCTCAAATGCAATATATAAAGAGAAAACATATCTGCCCGAACATAAAGGAAAAAGTAGAATAATTGATATAGCGAATTTTCCACCTTTTTATAAATTGCTTATCATTTCTTTCTGGGCGGGTGCAAGTGTAATGGTAATAGAAACCGTAGCAAGTAGATTGCTCGCACGGAGTTTTGGGAACTCTTTATATACATGGACAGGAATAATTGGTGTAGAGTTAGGGGCACTTTCCATAGGCGGATATATAGGTGGCTATTTAGGACAATATTTTAATCCGCGAAAAGTCTCCGTATGCTTTTTGTTCCTTTCAAGTATTTGCACCTTGTTCATACCCTTGATAAACACCCTTCTTCCCATGACTCCTATACTGTGGAATCTGTCCTGGCCCATGCAAATATTGACTCACTCTATCATCGTATTTGGACCTGCATGTGTTGCTTTTGGTGCTTTATCTCCACTCCTTGTGGAATTGATTCTGCCTGACGAACATGGAGAAGTGCAGGGTAAAAAAATAGGCATGACTTACGCTATGAACGCTATTGGTGGGATTCTGGGAGTTCTAATCACAGGCTATTATGCCATTGCGTACCTGGGCTCAAATCTTACCCTGGCAATTGTTATGTTGCTGACTACACTGTTCTTTTTATGGTTCTCGAGAAGGTCGCTTCTTTCCATCGCTTATACCATGCTGGTTGTTGTCCTCTTTTTAAGCACAATTGCACCTGAATATCCATGGGACTCACTCGCACTCCAATTAGCCTTGAAACCGTATCATCCTAAAAATGTCATCTATGAAAAAGAGAGCCATTATAACTATATAAAGGTTCAGACCCCTGACCCAGAACGACCCTATTTAAGGGATTTAATTTTGGACAAAATGATTCATAATCGTAAAGATATGAGTCAACCGCTTAAATTGTTAGGCGTATATGAATATTTCTTCAATTCAGTTTTAACTTATAGTTTTAAGGAAAAACCGCCTGAACGGATATTGGTAATTGGTGGTGGAGGTTATACTTTTTGTAACTTTTTGGAACATAAATATCCAGAGTGTCGAATTGAAGTGGCAGAGATTGACCCTGAAGTAACAAAGGCGGCTCATGTCGCACTGGGCTTACCCGAAGATACACATTTAGCCATCTATCATCAAGACGGAAGAAATCGTGTCGAAGATATAGCCAGGGATATGACAAATACAGAGGATAAAAAACTCTATGACTGTGTCATTAATGATTCATTCAGCGATTACACCGTTCCTTTTCATTTGACAACAAAGGAGTTTGTAGAAAAGATAAGTAAGATTTTATCTCCAAATGGTATTTATATGTGCAATACAATTGACTGCCTCACTTATGCACATTTCCTTACCACTATATATAAAACATGCAAAGAAGTATTTCCCTATCTATATGTTTTTTATACGACAAACGACCCAACAGCAAGGGATACTATTATTATTGTCAGTTCAAAACAAGTGCTACCACCAGAAGATATAAAAAACTGGGTTATCGAACAATATGGAGTGCATGCTTATTACCTACCTGACGAGAAGATGGAAGAGTTAATCGCAAAAAATAAGCCCAAAGTCCTCACAGACCAATATGCACCCGTGGAAAATCTTTTAGCACCTATGGTCTCCTTAACAGAAGAAACGCCCTATTTCCGCCGTTTAGGCTATGCTATAAAAGAGACTGAATCAGGACAGATGGATAAGGGAATTGAAGAAATAATAAAGATAGTTAATGAACGTCCTAATTTTAATGAAGCATACTTAGTATTAGCCGAAACTCTTATTGAAGCAAATCGTTTTGCAGAAGCAGTGCCCTGGGCAAAGAAATTAATTCAACAAGTGCCACAGGAAGTTAAAGGGTATGTTGTTTTAGGAACGGCTTATGCACATTTGGGTGATACGATGTCTGCTATTGCTGTCTGGGAAAAAGCCCTTAAAATGGACCCAAATTTGTTAAATATCAAAGTAAATCTTTCCAGTTTGCTTATTCAGCAAAATCAGTTTGAAGCAGCAGAGAAGTTATTAAAAGAAGTTCAGGAAAAAGACTCTTCTCTTAATGTAGCCGTCCTATCCAACCTGGCTTCTCTCTATTTTTCACAGGGAAAATGGAATGAGTCATTGAAAGAATTACTCCAGTTGGAACAAATTCAACCCCAAAACTATTTTATTAAAGAGCAACTGGCTATTGTTTACCATCGTTTAGGAAACATAGAAAAAGCAAGAGAACTTGTCCATGAATGTCAAAAAGCCAATTACCCCGTTAATCCCCAATTCCTTCAAATAATCGAGCAAGACACCAAACAATAATTTTCTAATGGTCTTGTTTTGACTTTTTCTACTCTTTATAAAAAGTTTTCTATTGTTTCAAATGAGATAAAACTGACAGCGGGAGGAATGTTGTCGAGGTAGGTCTTCGTTCTAATTGTCTGTGTTGTGGGAAGGAGAGGTGAACCTATCTCTTTCATATATTCTTTTATATGTTTTGGCTTTAAGAACTTGCCTTTTATTACGGGTGTTAGCCATTGGATTAGGTAGCAATTTTTTTCAGAATAAAATTCAATGGAAGGTGTATCTAAAATTTCAGAAGAGATTATTTCTGATGTTTCAGAGGGTATATTCCCTTTGCTAGATAAAACCTGTTCTAATTGCGAGTGCATGTAATCTATTACCTGGTCAATATGTGTTTTGTTGTATTGATTATCAATAGGTAAAGCCATAGCATATTGAACACCTGATACGCGTTCCATGATAGATGGGCTCGATTTTGGAATGTTGTCTACAGAGTAGATGGAAAAACCGTCAGGAAGAGAAGAAGATAGTCGTTGGAACACTTCTTCTGTGTTCATTTCAGAGGTCAGTCTTGTTTCAATATATTCTTCAAGTAAGGTTTCACCAACTGGTGCGGGAAGGGCAATGCTGATGTGCGTGTGTGCGTGAAAACCTTGCGAATAGGCTACTGGCAATTGTGTGCGACGAAAAACTCGAATCCATGCTGTTTGAAATTCAAGGTGGCTCAAAAATCGCGCCGCTCCCAATTTGCCTACCTTTAATAAGAGTCTCTGGACGGAACTATTTGACTCAGACGCAGGTAAAGGTAAATCAAGATTTTTATCTTCGGTTGCAATTTCTTCTTTCCCTTTTTGCCAGTGAAGACACTGTAAGTCCTTTCGGCGTTGGATTCCGCAAAGATTGCAATTAGTCTCCCTACAATCAGGTGTGATGTTATATTGATGTGCTTTTTCCCA
Organism: uncultured Nitrospirales bacterium; assembly: GCA_964549105.1. Lineage (GTDB taxonomy): Bacteria > Hydrogenedentota > Hydrogenedentia > Hydrogenedentales > Hydrogenedentaceae > Hydrogenedens. The sequence continues at coordinate 24,675 of CAZJTZ010000010.1, read as the reverse complement.
TTCTTTATGCAACCACTCTTTATCAACTCCCGGATTAATAAAGTCCCACGGAAGCGGTTCATCTTCATTGCGTTCACGAAGGAACGCTTCTGCAGACAAATCATGTTCTTTGAGTGCCCGTGTCCAGCGTTCGAGAGATACCTTATCGGCGGAGGTTTCAAGATTTGCACCTTGTTCCCACGCGGACTTAATGACCTCGCTTATTCGTCTGTCTGCACGACTTAAAATTCCTTCGATAAATGATGATTCAGGTTCATGAAAACTAATCTTGATTGCTTTGTATCTTTTCAATCCATTCAAAATCCTTATTTGCTTTTCTCTAGTCTCTTCCAATGAGATTTGTCGAGCCCACTGGAAAGGTGTCCATGCCTTAGGCACAAAGGTAGATATGCCAAGATGAATATGTGCATTAAAGCGAACCTTTTTTGCTGTGTTAAGACACTGGATAGATAGGTCTATGAGTGCGTCTATGTCTTCCTCCGTCTCTGTGGGCAAACCTATCATGAAATACAATTTCACATGAGTCCAGCCTTTTCGGAAAGCAATACGAATAATTTCCATTAAGTCATCATTTGTTACCGTTTTGTTAATTAATTTGCGTAGTCTTTCTGAACCTGCCTCAGGTGCAAAGGTTAAGCCACTGCGTCTTACTGCGGAAACGGAATCAGCCAGCATGACAGAGAAAGAATCAAGACGCAGAGAAGGCAACGATATACTGGTGGTTGTTGGCTGCGTTATCTGTCGAGTCTGGTTTAGCAACTGCTGGATTTGCGAATAATCACAGGTAGAAAGAGAGACCAGCGTAACCGTTTCCAGTCCTGTATTCGGCAACAGCGATGTGAGTATCGTTTCCACCTCTTCGGGTGTCCGTTCTCGCACAGGACGAAATGTGCAACCTGCAAAACAAAACCTGCAACCTCGTGTGCAGCCTCGCATAATTTCTATGGACAGACCCTCATGTACCAACGGTGCAAAAGGAACGATATATTTATCTATGTAATTATCAATAGACAGTTTTTTTACAATAGCACGATGTATTTTTTGTGGTTGAGAAGAAAGAGACACGGCATTAAAAATTTTAGGGACATAGATACCTTCCAGATTTGATAGTAGTTCTAATTTCTTTTCCCTTGCCAAATCTTTGTTGTTCATAAGCAACTCGGCTATTTGCAGAATTATCTCCTCTCCTTCGCCAATTACGAAGAAGTCTATAAAAGGGGACATAGGTTCAGGATTAAAACAGCAAGGACCACCTGCACAAATTAGAGGGTCATGATTTGTCCGTTCCTTAGCGTAAATGGGGATATGCGATAAATCCAGAATATTCAACACAGTGGTATAAGTTAGTTCGGATTGTAGCGTAAATCCGAGCAAATCGCATTGTTTTACTGCGTCTTTGGATTCCCATAAAAATAATGGATAATTTTCTTTGCGTAGAACCTGTTCCAAATCAGGAGCAGGAGCATATACTCGTTCTGCCCAGATATGAGGTTGCCTATTCAGGAGCGAATATAAAATTTGTAGACCTAAATTACCCAATCCAAGTTCATATAGGTCAGGAAAGGCTAAAGCAACTCGCAATTTAACCTCATTCAAATCCTTATGAACAGCATTCCATTCTGTCCCCAGATAACGCGAAGGTCGTTCCACCTGTGGCAATATCTCTGACCAGAACTGCGTATGTGCTTCAAATGATTCTTGCATATTTATTCTGTTAATGTTTAATTAAAGTAGTTTCTTTATTCACTAATTTGCTTCTCAACTTCTGATTCGCAGTTATTATAAACTTTACAGAACAACAGGTCAACGAGATGAACACTTTTTGTTCATGGCAATATGTCAAAGTTAGACTTACTTTTTTACTACAAAGAATAGAAATTCCATTTAGGGAAATTTTTTTGTATCCGAAAAACATGCTTGTTTGACAAAATAAAGTAATAAAAACATCACTGTTGTTTCTGATATAAAAAAGAAGATAGGTTAAATTACTATCTACCTTTACAAGAGAAAAGATATCGTATCATCTATCACAATGTCTTAAAAATTCTTCTAATACTTTTAGCGGACAGGGGGTATGTGAATTATAAAATGTCTTATCTCAAATTGGTTGCTATTTGGGGAAATGTGGGAAGGTTGAGATTACTTGTTGATTGGGGATAGACCAGAGGATTTTGCCAATAAGGACGCAACCTTGTGCACCGCGTTGACGGGCATCATTAAACATGCCTTCACCGACGGTTACCCATGTTTCATCGGGGGAAACAGGGAAAACTCCAAAATTGCCCATTTCAGCGCCTCGTTCGGGAAGCACAATTTTTTCGGTATTACGAATAATGCAGAGTTTTTCAGGGTCGGGATTCACCTGTGCAATAAACAATGGCGCACGATGGCGTATAATGTGGTCATTGTTAGCACCTTTGCGAGTATAAACCAGGAACAAGCCGTCGCTATGTGATGCCCAGTGCTGTTGGGTATTATAACTGCCCAATTCTGTACTATCATCAAATAGCCATGGTTTGATGGGCTCAAAATGTAGTCCATCTTTGCTCCATGATACATAACCCTTCTCATCATTTCTTAAAGTTAAGTAATAGGTATTTCTGTATTTGGTTATAGAGGGTTCGCACAATCCTCTTGGAACGCTATGAGTGAGGATATTCCCGTTAGTTATGTAGATAAGTTTTTGACCATCAAATTTGAAACGGACAACAGTTGCAGAATAATTTTTGCTATTGTCATCTTTTGTATTAGCGAAGTAGATAGGGAGAAGTATTGTTCCATCAGGCTCAACCAACCACTGGGTACAGCCGGGCATAATAGAAAAGGTATTAGAAAGGTCTCCACCCAATTCCATTGTTTGCCAATTTGTCCAGCAATTTTCTGTTGGGTCAAATACGGCATAAGCACCATCTACACGACGGGCACGCTCTCGAACTTGATTCCCCTGACTATCATAGCGAACGCGTACCCCAATAGCAATGTATTTTTTTGTTGCTGAGTGCCAGCCAGGGGTAACATCGCAAACACTTGCTATAAGTCCATCTTCTTCTTTTACCCAATCCAACTCAGGCACAGGTTGAGGTGCTGTCCATGTTTTTCCTCCATCATCTGTATATGAGGTAAATAAGCCGGAATAATAATCAGACACCTTTAAGTGTTTTTGTAGAGTCATGAGGATACGCGGATAGCCATTGTTTTGAATGATAGGTATTGTGGCTACTCGTGGATGAAACCAGCAAAAGTCCTCTCCATCATAACTAAAGGCACATTGCGTTTCGATTTTGAAGTCGAGCGGTTTGTCTTCAGCAAAAACACTAAAAAAGGGGAGGGCGAGAAGAATAAGACAAATCTTATTTATAGATAATGTTTGAAACATTAACTTACTCATTTTAAAAATATAAGGATTACTTACTTGCTGGTGGTTATTTCTTTTTTTCATACATTACAAATAGGGCAGAAGGTTTTTCCGCGATGGTTAATGGAATACCCTTTTCCATCAAATCTTTTCCAGATAATTCACTCGTGCTCATTCCTTTTCGAAGTGGAGTGATTTGATATGTTGCGTTTATGTCCAATCCGTGTAGAGGTAATTGTATGTTATCTGTTTCGGACTCTTCACGACGGAATGCCTGCACAACACCTTTCCCTTTGCTCTGCAAATTGAATTGCCATGCTATCCATACATTTTTATCCAGCGAATATGGAGTAAGTGGATAATAATCACCGTAATAGCAGTCACTATATATGTTTCGTTGCTCTACTAATTCTTGTATTCTTTGCCAATCCATATCATCCTGCCTTTGGTCAAAGCAAGCAGTAAAACTTGGCAAAAGGACGCTCATAATTTCGTAGTCAGATGTTTTTGAAGTGCCTGTGCCAAAGAATGGGAACCAGTCTGCCAGTGCCCATGTATGACACTGGTTTCCAATGGGTTCCATGATATAGTCGCTTCGTAGTAGAGGCACGGCTCGTTGTAATGTCTCAAGGTCATTTCGTCTACCGCCACTGGCACAGGAATCAATTAACATATCTGGATGTCGGCGAAGCAGTTCATCCCAATAAGCAAGATAACCTTCTATGTGTCGTATCTCGGTTATTCCCTGTCGTTCAGGTGTATCATTTTTCCTCCAATAATCCAACGGGTCCATATTGAAATCCTGGCGATATAGATCTATCCCTTCACGCGTTAGCAATGTATCAATATGGTCAGTGAGCCATTGACGGGTTTCAGGATTACCTAAATTTAGCAGACCCCCATCTTTTCCACCTAAAATCCATTCGGGATGGTTTTCAGTTAGCCAGGTACCCGGATGAACGCGTTCAGGTTCAAACCATACAAGTATTTTTATATTCTTGCTATGTGCAAAATCGGAGATAGGTTTAAATCCACCGGGAAAACGGGTTTCATCCACTTCCCATGTTCCCGTTTTGGGCCATTGTCCATCACAGGGATACCAGCCTGCGTCCATCCACCAATAATCCAGATGGAAACCTCGCTGGACATATTTTTCAATAAACATCTTTTGAGTATCTGTATTTGCGTTAACCATTTCGCCGTATTGATGTGAACTGCAACCAAACAGCATAGGCACTTTTGGAGGTGCACCGTAAGGATGGGGTAAATTGTGTGCAATCATCCATTGCCGCCAGAGGTTTTGGCCATGTTGTTTATCACCGGTGTAGAATAGAAGCACTACTCTGGGTCCACGCACTTCTTCGCCCGGATATAATATGAAATGGGTTAATTCCTGTCCCCCCTGTATGTAGAGAGTTCCGTCAACATCACGACTAAACTGGCATGCCCATTGTCCATTCCAACTGATTGCAAAGATGAGACCTGCATTATCTCGCTCAAAGTTGAAGTAAGGGAAAGTTGTCTGTGTAGGTCGTCCACCTGTGTTTGCAAGAACTATTTTTGAATCGGGATTCATTGGTTCAGTTATTGGGGCGTAACTATCGGGAACACAATTATCGCCTTTATTCCTGTGTAATACTGTTTTCTGGCTTTTAAATTCAGGAAAGAGGGTATCAATGGTTTTTAAGTCTTGAAGTAAGGGCGTATTTTTATCACTAATATTTTGATAATGAGCAGTCCATTCTATTACAGGGAAATCCATGTATAAAATGGCGTCATAACGGACTAAAAGACCTGCTTCTGTGTCTGTTAGTTTTAAAACGGAAGATTTTGTGCCCTTGCTTTCTTCGGAGGTAATTTTGCGTTTCCATTTTTCTGGGTTTTGAGATGTTGGAATGTTGCCGATTGTTAATGAGCCGGGGAATAAGTCCATGTTGTTGGTTACACCTTGTCCAAACCATCGTTCATAACAAGAACTGGCTATAGATAATTCATCAGAAGAGGGCAGGGTTTGTGCCGTTGCAGAATAGACAAGAAAAAAAGCACCAAAGATTAAAACACAAAAAAATTTCCACATAGTTGTATTCCTTTTCAGGTAGGTATGGGGGAAATTTTAGTTGTCAAATTGTATATCGTTTGTAATCTCGTTTATAAATTCAATATCCTGTTTCAGGACTTCTTTTTTCTCATTGGGGTCAGGGAATAAGTGTAGGGATTCCTCTTCAATACATATTGCACCTTTGTAGGAACAATTTTTTAATTCAGCAAGTATAAGTTCAATATTAATATCTCCCTTATAAATAGGGCATACATAAGTTTTATATTCCCAGCCTGTCTCGCGATAGACCTCTTGCACAGGTTCTGGATATGCGATGTTTTTAATGTGTATATATTTGGCATAAGGGGCAAGTAATTTTAAGATAGCCTCCGTTTCAGATAATGGATAACCTCGCCAATAGAAGTTTCCAAAATCCAATGTTAGACCGAATCTTGGGTCATTAATAGTTTTGACCACAGAGAGCAAAAAGATAGGATTATTTCCCTCTTTCCCGTGGTTTTCAAGTCCAAATTCGACAGTAGTTTCTTTTTCTTCAGCAAGAATTTCAGAAAAAACCTCATAATACAGTTCTACCTTTTTGCCGAAGGAGTATAGGTGTTCTTGCTGTAATATGGAGTCCACACGGATTGCCTTTGCATGCAGCACATTAGCGATATAGATTGCTTGTTTAAACCATGCAACCGTTTGTTCTACTGGATACATACTTATATCCCATCCGGTTAGCAATGCAGATACTTCAAAGCCTCGCTCCTGTAAATTTTCCTTAAAAGAAGATAATTGTTCATCGGAATTTAAAGAAATTTTTGCGTTTGAGTTCAGGTTATATACATGGAAGGCATTGTCGAGATGTAGTTCAAGGTGGTTTAAACTTAAGTAATTTAACCCCTCTTCAATATTTGGGAAAGCCTGAAGCAAAACTTCATCTCGAATTGCGATGTTCATAAAAGATTTCCTTACTTTAATTTTGATGCCAGGATAAGAAACTTCTTACATAAAAACATTTTGTATTCGTCATTGCTTAAAGGACCTATATGGTATCTACCTGTATGGACAAATTTGTCTGGACCTATTATAAATGATTCAGAAGAAGCAATTTCTATGGGTGCTTTTGCTAGAACATGAAACGATGAATTTGACAATAAAATAGACAAAGATTCCTGAGTAAAAAAATGGAGTTTAGGCTTGTCTTCCCCAAGAGTTTCATCCCAATTTCCTTCTAACAAATTTATGAAATAAGGATAAAATTGGACATTGGGTTCTATACACATTAAAATGCCGTCAGGGGATAAAACACGGTTTAGTTCGCTAATTGTTTTAGGCAGGCTGAAACATTCAGTAAAGATATTTTTGCCAATAATAAAGTTGAAATATTTATTTTCATACGGGAGTTCATTTTTCCCCATTTTAAGATAGTGTATAAAATTAAATTCCTGTTCACAAGAGATACTCTGCGTTTCTTCTGTTGAAATACCAACAAGAGAAAGTTCTTTGTTTTGCTTTAAATGCTGTATTAGATGTTCTTCAAAAAAGTTGATAACCAGCACTTTTCCAAAGGTTTGAGGAATTATATTAATGAGTTTATCTTGAAAGAGAGTTTCAGTCATTTTTATCCCTGTTTTACTGGGATTTCTTCCCAATTCATGTTAAAGGCTTCTGCCACTGCTTTGTAAGTAATTTTTCCTTTATATAAGTTTACACCTTTTCGTAGTGCTTTGTCCTGTGCGATGCTATTGTCAATTCCTAAATCGGCAATCATTAATCCATAACCTAGAGTAACATTAGTGAGGGCATAGGTAGAGGTTCGTGGAACGGCACCTGGCATATTCGTTACGCAATAGTGAATTACATCGTTAACACGATAAGTTGGATTATCATGTGTAGTTGGTTTCGATGTTTCAATACACCCACCCTGGTCAATAGCAATGTCCACAATAACAGAGTTGGGTTTCATATTTTTTATCATGTCTTTTGTAACTAACCGAGGTGCTTTAGCACCAGGTACTAATACAGAGCCAATTAGTAAATCAGCCTGTGAAATTTCTTCTACAATATTGGCACGGTTAGACATAAGCGTAGTCAGTCGCCCTTGCATTATGTCTTGCATATAACGCAGTCGGGCTGAGTTAATGTCAATTACTGTTACATGGGCGCCCATACCTATGGCAATCACGCATGCGTTGGACCCTGCTACCCCAGCACCGAGGATAACCACTTTTGCCGGTTTAACCCCTGAAACTCCACCTAATAGAATACCTATCCCGCCATAGGTTGCTTCTAAACAGCGCGCACCAACTTGAACAGAAAGACGACCCGCAACCTCGCTCATGGGCGTCAATAAAGGAAGGGAACCATCCTCTAATTGTATCGTTTCATACGCTACGCCAATAATTTGTTGCTTTAATAAACCGTGTGTTAAGGCTTCATTAGAGGCTAAATGAAGATAGGTATATAAAATCTGTCCCGGTCGGCACATTTGAATCTCATTCTCTAATGGCTCTTTTACCTTAATAATCATATCGGCTTGTTCCCATACTTGTTTTGCAGAAGACATTATTTTTGCACCTGCTCTTCGATAATCTTCATCTGAAATTCCGCTTCCTAACCCAGCCCCTTTTTCAATGAGAACTTTATGCCCATGTGCCACAAATGCAGATACTCCAGAGGAAACGATGCCAACTCTTTTTTCGCCCACTTTAATTTCTTTTGGTACGCCAATAATCATTTTGGTACTCCTTTATTAAAATTTAATAAAATCCAAAAAGCATATTATTAATTTATTTGTTATTCATATTATTTGTTTTTATCAAGAATTTCAAGTTTAAATATTTCCTGATTTATTTGTTCTTTTAATTTTAAAAAGGGAATAAGGTCATAAATCTCTTTTGGGTGAAGATTCTGCTCTGAAATGGGGAAGGGGCAAATGATAATGTCCATATAGCCTCGAAACCCTAACCAGATAGATTTTCGTTGGTATTGGAAGGGGAGAGTGGGGTGAAGAAAAATAAATCGCGAAAGAAAGGTTTCTGGTTTCCCGGACCATTTTTTGCGGATTCTATTGAAGTCATCAGGATATTGATATTTCCAGAGAATATAATCTTCAGAATGATATTTTGATATTTCGCCTAACAAAGAACTTCTTGTAAATGTAATTTTTCGATATACTCCTTGAATAGAGCCGTTGTTCCAGGGTATAAAGTGCTCAGATGTTATAAGTTTTGTATCGGCTACTAAAAGGGATAAGTCAACAATGTGTTTATCTTTTCCTTCTTGTTCCTGATTCATTGTATCTTTTTCTTGGATTTATTATTATGTAGTGCAATTGTCAGATTTATGGTTTTATTTTATTCTTCATCTATGTTTTCATCTATGTCGTTAATTAATTTGTATTTTTGGAGACGATAACGAAGAGAACGGGGTGTCAATCCCAATATTTGAGCGGCTTTCTTTTGAGAATACTTTGCATGGATAAGAGCCTGCTCAATAAGATTTTTTTCCAGGTTTTCCATGAAGTTTTCTAATTGAATTCCTTCAGAAGGTAATCCCATGGCTTCCAATTCTTTTAAATTTTTTGGAACAGTAAGTATATTTTTCCCGGCATTTTGTAGGAATTCAGGGATATTAGACAGGTCAATTTTTGGTTCATGACATAGGGCAAGAATTCGTTCAATTACATTGGATAATTCACGAATGTTCCCGGGCCAGGAATATTCCATAAACGCTTTTTCCACTTCGGGGGCAATGGTAGGAGTTGGCAAGCCCATTCGAGATGAGTGGATTTTAAGAAAGTGGTGTATTAAAGGGGGGATATCCTCTTTCCGTTCGCGTAAAGGTGGAACGGTAATGGGAATAACATTTAATCGGAAGAAGAGGTCTTCTCGAAACTGTTTCTTTTCAATCATCTCTTCCAGATTTTTATTTGTGGCAGAGATGATTCGAATATTGACTTTTACCTCTGTGGTTCCGCCTACAGGAGTGACTATGTTATTGTCTAAAACGCGTAGAAGTCGCACCTGTAAGTTTAACGGCATTTCTCCAATTTCATCTAAGAAAACGGTCCCTCCATTAGCGACTACCAATAATCCTTCTTTATTTTCTATTGCACCTGTAAAGGCACCTCGTTTGTAGCCGAACAATTCACTCTCGAGTAATGTTTCTGGTATAGCACCACAATTGATTGCGAGAAATGGTTTATCGGCGCGTGGACTCTGACGATGTATTTCGCGAGCAATTAATTCCTTTCCCACGCCGCTTTCTCCATAAATAGCAACAGTGCTGGGAAGTTGTGCTACGCGGGTTATCATTTCTTTAATTTGCTTGATTGCCGGGCTATTTCCAACAATTTCTTCAAATGATTTAAGTAGAGTTCTCTCTTTTCGTAGGGCTTCATTTTCTCTAAGTAAATTTTGCTGTTCAATAGCCTTTTTTACGCGTAAGCAAATTTCTTCATTGCTTTTAAAAGGTTTTTGTATATAATCTGTGGCACCTGCCTGCATGGCTTCGATAGCATTTTCAACAGAACCGTAAGCAGTTACCATGATAGTAGGAGTTTGGGGAGCATTTTCTCTAATCCATTTCAAAACTTTCATTCCGGCAAGGGGGTTATTATTCATGACCAAATCTGTTATGACGGCATCAAAGGGTTGCTTCTTTAAAATTTTAATGGCATCGTCTTCATTTTCTGCTGTTTGACAAAGAAAACCGCCTCTCTCAAGAATAATCGCAATTATTTCTCTCATGCTTTCTTCATCATCTATAACCAGTACTTGATACTTGTTCGTCAGCATAAATGAAATTCCTTAACTACTACTATAGCAGTAATTATATTACGATTAAGGTTTATGTAGATTTTTCAAAATAAGGGAGTTGCACTATCATTGTTGTTCCTTTCTTAGGGTTGGAAGCCACATAAATAGTTCCGTCATGTGCAGAGATAATACGCAAACTAATAGTAAGTCCCATTCCAATTCCATGTTTTTTTTCTGTATAGAAAGGTTCAAAAATGCGTGTAATTTTGTCAGGTGAAATTCCTACCCCTTCATCTTTGAAATGGATTTCTACAGGTCCTTTTTCGGCTGTACATGTTAAGGATATGGTTAATTTACCCCCTTCTTTCATCGCTTCCACGGCGTTCTGAGCCAGGTTTTGGAAAACCAAGAGAAGTTGTTCTTTATCTCCTTTAATTCTACAATTTTGTGTATGAGGGGCTATTATTAGTTCCACTTCATAATTTGCTGTTTGTGGCAAGTTCTGTTTGAATTGTTCAACGAAGTCTGTTAATAATTCGGGCAACGAGATGATTTCCTTTGTTTGGGAGGGTTCGCGGGCAAAGGTTAAGAATGAGGTAATAATATAATTTAATCGGTCGCACTCCTTAACGGCGATAGATGATAACCGATTAAGCATTTCAGGGTTGTCCATATTCTTTTGAATTTCCGCCACAGCACTACGGATGGAGGCAACTGGATTCCGTATTTCATGAGCCAAACCGGATAATTGTTCTCCTATGGCGACAAGTCGGTCATGCCGACGCAAATCTTGACGAATTCGGTCTAATTCGCTAAGGTCCGTGCAAGAGGCAATAAGAGCAACAAATTTTCCTTTTCGGTCAAGTATCCGATTGGTGGTTAATCCGATAAGTTTTTGCTTCCCTGTGGGGGTATATATACGAAATTCATAACTGGAGAAATCACGATTCATTCGTAGGGCTGTGATGATAGGACATTCAAAATCAGGAACAGTTTTAATGATTTCTTCTACATGTTTTCCAGTAACATCGTTTTCTTCTACTTCAAAAATATGACAGCCGGCACGGTTAATACCCTGAACGATACCATTCGCATCAGTAATTAAAAAACCACTACTCATATTATTCAAAATATTTTGCTGGAATTGTTTTAGTAGAGATATGCGTTGATTCCAATACCCACTAATGAACCCTGTAAATATAAATGACATAGATTGAATAAGAAATGAATACCACTCTTGAAGAGAAGACAGATTAAAATCCTGGTCTAAGAAGAATTGTAAGCCCATGAAGAGTATAGAAAATATAGCAAAAGTGAAGCCCTGGTAAATCCCTAAAAGGAAACCTGCCTCCATGATAACAACAACGAGAAGAAAGGTGAAGGAACTGGCATATCCTTCAGTAATTCCTATGGTGGCACAAACTACACCAAAATCTATGAACATCTGTGCCCATAATAAAAAATGGAGTTGGTAGTAACCTTTTTTTAATTCACATAAGTGCCAGATGCTTAATATTAGAGCAATAATGTAAATGGGGAAGAAGAAATGAAAGAAAGGTTTGGTCAGATAAAAATAGAAACTCGCAGTGATAATAAGTAAAACGAAGATTCTACTAATACCAACAATCCATAACCACTGAACGGGTCCTTCGTATATTTGGCCAACGGCTAAAACTTTGTTACGGGATTTCACCCCGTCGTACCTCCTCGTTCAACAAGGCTTAGTAAACCTTCCGGATTGGAAGTGTGTTTAAAAGCCATGTCTTTTGTGATAAGTCCTCTTCGAAGTAGTCGGTATAGCGACTGATTCATCGTCGTCATTCCTTCGCCTTTACCTATCTCAATCATAGAGGGAATCTGCTCTAATTTTTGAGAGCGGATAAGGGACCGAATGGCAGCGTTAAGGACCATTACTTCTGTAGCCAGCACACGTCCTTGCCCATCTACACGGGGAAGTAGTTGCTGTATTACAACCCCTTCAAGCACGAAGGAGAGTTGAGTCCGTACCTGCTCCTGTTGCTCTTGAGGGAACACATCGACGATACGATTAATGGTTTGGACCGCATCGTTTGTATGGAGAGTAGCAAATGTAAGATGTCCTGTCTCTGATACGGTCAATGCGGCTTGTATGGTTTCTGTATCACGCATTTCACCTATCAATATAACATCGGGGTCTTGTCGGAGGACTCGTTTCAGGGCATTGGCAAAACTTTTGGTGTCCACATTAACTTCACGCTGGTTAATAATGGACCTATGGTGAGAGTGCAAATATTCTATGGGGTCTTCAATTGTAATGATATGCACATCTCGTTCTATATTGATTTTGTCAATTAGAGCCGCCAGAGTCGTAGACTTCCCACTACCCGTTGGACCACATACAAGAACCAGGCCAAAAGGTCGGTAAGCAAAATCAGCAACAACTCTTGGTATTCCTAATTGGTCAAAACTTAAAATCTCATAGGGAATAGCACGAAAAGCAGCCACTACAGAGCCCCGGTCCCGATATACATTTAAGCGAAAACGACTAAGTCTTTCTACACCGAAAGACATATCCAGTTCTTTTTCTTTTTCAAATTCCGCAATTTGGTCTTCGTTCATTACCGAATAGATTAATTCTTGTGTCATCTCAGGGGTTAATCGAGGGTAACCTGTCATGTATTCCAATCTTCCATGAACCCGAATTACCGGTGGGACCCCGACAACTATATGTAAATCGCTTGCTAACGCCTTTATCATCTTTTCCAGCAATTCACGAATGTCAAAGGATATTCTCATAATTTTTCCTTATTTTTTATAGAAAATGCACTATAGATAGGTATATTATGCCCATGTAACCAATCCTACTTCGAATTTATTTGCTAAATTGGGATGATAAGGGAATACTCGAACTGAATATCCGGAAAGACCTGTTTCTTCACATGGAATAAATCCTTTGAAGCGATATATATGTTCATCAATTTTCTTTTCAAACTCCATAGGTTCGGCATGTCCCTCCTGGATTTTTTCATCTGGACCAATCGTCCCTGTATACCCTTCCACAAGGACATCTTTTTCTGTAAGAGTATCAAGATATATGTCAGCCTCAGTAGAAATATTTGTGCCGACGGGTATATCACCATGTATCATAGTCTCAACCCGAACAAAATGGACATTATTCCATACAGAACGTACTTTATTTTTCCATGTAGCTAATTCTATAGGAAACTTTCGATTCTCATTACGAAAAGCGATGCGTCGGATAGAAAACGGAATATAGGCTTTAGATGCGTATTCTTGAACCATTCGATAAGTATTGAATACGGGGCATATTGTTCGTATGGCAAACTTCATTCTGCGTATCCACTCACGGGGTAAACCATCTGTCCCACGGTCATAAAAGATTGGAACGACTTCCTGCTCCAAGATTTCATATAGGGCTGCACTTTCAACTTTATCTTGTTCCTCTGTGGACTCGTAGGTTTCACCTTTTCCAATCGTCCAACCATTCGGACCCATTTCCATAGCTTCACACCACCATCCATCGGGAATGCTAATATTCAGAGCACCGTTGGCAGCGGCTTTCATTCCGCTGGTGCCACTGGCTTCCATTGGTCTTCGGGGTGTGTTTAGCCAACAGTCTACACCTTGCACCATATAACGAGCCAAATTAATATCATAATCTTCTAGAAAGATAATATGATTACGGACTTCGGGTTCTAATGCAAAATGAATAATTTGCCGAATAAGTTCTTTTCCTTGAATATCTTGAGGATGTGCTTTTCCCGCTATAATTAATTGGATCGGCATCTGGCTATTTAGTAATATGCGTTTTAGTCTGGCAGGGTCTTGTAGTAAAAGAGTAATACGCTTATAGGTGGCGAACCTTCGTGCAAATCCTATTGTTAAACATTCAGGGTCTAAACATTCACTTGCCGCAAGAATACTAGAAGGAGGGGCTCCCCGACTTTTCAATTGTTTGCTTAATTTGCGGCGAGCAAAGTCCACCAGTCGCTCTCGTCTTCGTTCATGTGTCCGCCAGAGTTCAGTGTCTGGTATTTCTTCTACCTGCTCCCATATAGAATGGTCTTCAGGGTTATTTAACCAACCTGGACCTAAATAACGGTTATAAAGGTCAGCTAAATCGCGCGAAATCCAGGAACGGATATGAACACCGTTTGTGATGGAAGTAATAGGAATTTCGTGTATTGGTAAGTCTTTCCATACTCTTGACCACATTTCACGGGATACAATACCATGTAATTTACTTACGCCATTTGCACCGGCACATAGTTTTAATGCAAGAACGGTCATGCAAAATGGTTCACGGTTATCATTTGGGTCCTGTCTTCCTAATGCAAGGAAATCATGCAAACTAATACCGACATCTTGACAATATTTGCCGAAATAGCGTTCAATTAAACTGGGGTCAAACATATCATTGCCCGCAGGAACGGGAGTATGTGTTGTAAAATAACTCCCGGCTTTAACAGTTTCAACTGCATGAGCAAATGATAGTTTCTCATTAAGGACAAGTTCTTTAACCCGTTGGAGCACCATGAACGAAGCATGACCTTCATTAAGGTGGTAGATGGTAGGACGAAGTTTTAATGTATGGGTAGCAATAACACCTCCCATACCTAACATAATTTCCTGCTTGATTCGTGTTTCTCGGTCTCCACCATACAATTGCCCCGTAATTGCACGGTCAGCAGGTGAATTTTCTTCATGGTCTGTATCTAATAAGTAAAGGGGTACGCGACCCACCTGACATTTCCAGATGAATGCTTTAACCATACGCCCCGGATACTCTACCTCAATCACTATTGGTTCATTCTTTTCATTCCGCACTTTTTCTATTGGCATGTTATAGAAATCGTTCGGAGGATATAATTCCTGTTGCCAGCCATCAGGATTCAGATACTGTCGAAAATAACCTTCGCGATAGAGCATCCCGAAACCCACTAATGGCATTCCTAAATCACTTGCCGCTTTTAAATGGTCACCTGCAAGAATACCTAACCCACCTGAATAAATGTTTATACTCTCATGAACCCCGAACTCTGCAGACATGTAAAGAACACGCATTTCCTTTGGTGCATCAACATTTCGCTCAAAATAGGTATTTGTATTCATGTAATCTTGTAATCGTGAATATACCCGGTCCATGTGAGACAAAAAACTATCGTTCTTTGCCAACTCATTTAACTTTTTTTGTTTAATCTTTCCTAACAACAAACGAGGATTTTGTCCACACTCTACCCAGAGGTTATGGTCCATACGGAAAAACAAATCTATGGCTTCCGGGTCCCAACACCACCAGAGATTATTTGCAATTTCCAAAAGTTTGTTTAGCCTTTCTGGAAGATTAGGCACTACATTAAATTTAAATATTTTATACATATATACAACTCCACTGCTTTATAACCTAATTTTTTATGAAAACTTTCTATTAAAAATTTATTTTTAACCTAAAATGTGTTAAAGTTAAAATATCATATCAAAAAACACACCTTAAAGTATATAAAGGAGTTAAAGGAATGGAATCAAAACATGTTCATTCATCTAATTGTAGTTGTTGTGGTATCTCTCGGAGATGTTTCCTTGCTTCGAGTGCTGTGGCAGGTTTAACAGTTCCACTATTGACAATGGCTCAAATGGAATTTCCAACAGAAAGCGAGTTCAATCAGCCCATAAACTTAGGGGATTTTCGTCCAAAACCTGCAGTCCGTATTGTGAGTGTGGTTATTCGTGAGAAGCCCCCGTATTGGTTAGGTTGGCCTGGAACCTCATACGATTTGGAAGGACATCGCAAAGAATACGAACAAGCATTTGCCAATGCAGCAAACAAAGTAGGTGTCCAGTTGGATATATTACCCAATCCTATTGAAGACGATGCCGCTCTGGATAAATTTATCCAACAGATGACTGCAGAGAAGCCTGATGCACTTCTTATACATGTTCAGCGTAGAAAAGTTTGGAAAAAAGTAGAGAAAATTCGTTCTACGAAGATACCTATGATTGTATGGTCGCCAGTAGGAACAGTATTTACAACGCAGGTTTACGATTTTGCCCGTAGTGAAGGTGTATGTTTATTGTCTACACTGGATACAGGTTGCCTCGAACAGGCACTTCGTATGGTTCGAGCCAAAAAGCAACTTGAGAGTTCACGGATACTGGTAGTTCATGGAGAAGAGCGAAAAGATGAGGTGTTAGAACGATTTGGCACAAAAGTTCGACATGTTCCACGCGAGATGATGGAAAAGATGTTTGAACATACCCCTGTGACAGATGAAGTCAAAGCGGTTGCGCATGATATGAAGAAGAGAGCCAAAAAAGTAGTTGAGCCAACCGATGAAGACCTTATTAATGCGGCTCGTAGTTATGTTGCAGCCAAACACCTGTTGCGGATGGAAGAAGCAAATGCTATAACGACGGACTGTCTTGGCATGGTAACCATGAAAAAAGTTCCTACGCCACCATGTATGGGTGCATGTATCTTTCAAGATGAAGGTGTGACTTATGGTTGTGAAGCAGATATATTTGGTGCATATTCCCTTATGTTGTCCAGTTATCTTTTTGATAAACCGGGTTTTATGAACGACCCTGTTCCAGAAACGGTAAAAAATGAGTTAATCACAGCACACTGTGTATGTGGTACCAAACTGAATGGGTTTGATAAAGATTCAGAGCCGTTTATATTGCGTTCACATTCGGAATCGGATATAGGTGTATCCTTACAGGTTTTGTGGAAAGTGGGACAGCCTGTGACCCTGGTCCGTTTTAATAATCCGAACGAACTTATACTTGACAACGGGACAGTGACAGAAAATATCAACACCCCGCCTGCTGGTGGATGTAGGACAAACTTTTCTATTAAGATGGACAATATAGAAGAAGCGAAGGATGTCCTTGGTTTTCACCAAGTTGTGTTCTATGGTAATCATCGTAGAGATGTGAAGAACTTCTGCCAGTTATATGGTGTAAAGGTGGTTCATTCCCCCGCACAAGCCAATCCTATGCTCCCCATGGAAGCATAAAACAACAATTAAAAATTATAGTAGTCTTACTCCCTATGTTATTTCAATGAAATTAAAATCAACAATATCCTTTAATATTTTTAGTAGATAAAGAAGATATTTTAGTTTTGTTTGCGGTTTAAAATATGTTAAATTATCTTTTATAAAGATTAAATCAAAAATCTTATATTAATCAATATATAAGGAGTCGAAGAAATGGAATCAAAACATGTTCATTCATCTAATTGTAGTTGTTGTGGTATCTCTCGGAGATGTTTCCTTGCTTCGAGTGCTGTGGCAGGTTTAACAGTTCCACTATTGACAATGGCTCAAATGGAATTTCCAACAGAAAGCGAGTTCAATCAGCCCATAAACTTAGGGGATTTTCGTCCAAAACCTGCAGTCCGTATTGTGAGTGTGGTTATTCGTGAGAAGCCCCCGTATTGGTTAGGTTGGCCTGGAACCTCATACGATTTGGAAGGACATCGCAAAGAATACGAACAAGCATTTGCCAATGCAGCAAACAAAGTAGGTGTCCAGTTGGATATATTACCCAATCCTATTGAAGACGATGCTGCCCTGGAAAAGTTTATTCAACAGATGACTGCAGAGAAACCAGATGCACTTCTTATCAATGTTCAGCATTTGAATGAATGGGGAAGGATAGAGAAAATCCGTTCAGCAAAGATTCCAATGATTGTATGGTCGCCAGTAGGGACGGTATTTACGACGCAAGTTTACGATTTTGCCCGTCGTGAAGGTGTATGTTTATTGTCTACTCTGGATACAAGTTGCCTTGAACAGGCACTTCGTATGGTTCGAGCCAAAAAGCAACTTGAGAGTTCACGGATACTGGTAGTTCATGGAGAAGAGCGAAAAGATGAGGTGTTAGAACGATTTGGCACAAAAGTTCGACATGTTCCACGCGAGATGATGGAAAAGATGTTTGAACATACCCCTGTGACAGATGAAGTCAAAGCGGTTGCGCATGATATGAAGAAGAGAGCCAAAAAAGTAGTTGAGCCAACCGATGAAGACCTTATTAATGCGGCTCGTAGTTATGTTGCAGCCAAACACCTGTTGCGGATGGAAGAAGCAAATGCTATAACGACGGACTGTCTTGGCATGGTAACCATGAAAAAAGTTCCTACGCCACCATGTATGGGTGCATGTATCTTTCAAGATGAAGGTGTGACTTATGGTTGTGAAGCAGATATATTTGGTGCATATTCCCTTATGTTGTCCAGTTATCTTTTTGATAAACCGGGTTTTATGAACGACCCTGTTCCAGAAACGGTAAAAAATGAGTTAATCACAGCACACTGTGTATGTGGTACCAAACTGAATGGGTTTGATAAAGATTCAGAGCCGTTTATATTGCGTTCACATTCGGAATCGGATATAGGTGTATCCTTACAGGTTTTGTGGAAAGTGGGACAGCCTGTGACCCTGGTCCGTTTTAATAATCCGAACGAACTTATACTTGACAACGGGACAGTGACAGAAAATATCAACACCCCGCCTGCTGGTGGATGTAGGACAAACTTTTCTATTAAGATGGACAATATAGAAGAAGCGAAGGATGTCCTTGGTTTTCACCAAGTTGTGTTCTATGGTAATCATCGTAGAGATGTGAAGAACTTCTGCCAGTTATATGGTGTAAAGGTGGTTCATTCCCCCGCACAAGCCAATCCTATGCTCCCCATGGAGGCATAAAAGTAAGATTTTTTAACTATTGTATTACACTATCCCCTTACCCTGCCATTGGGTAAGGGGATTTATATTTTTGTGGAAATAACCCCTGATGTAAAAGATTTTATCCGTTAATTTTCTGTAAAATATAGAAAAATAAATCCAAACCTATTGAAACAAACGAATGAACAAAGAAGGCAAGAAAAAAATTCAGTTAAAAGAATTATATCTCGTTATCTTTTCAATTTTTTTTGTATTTTTTTTGTTAGCAGTTATAGATAGAACGATAGAAATTCCATTAGGAAGCCATTTACAGAAAAATATTGCCCTTATTTTTCCACCTCATTCACAAGAAGAATTCGTTTCGACAGATTTCCATTATAAAGTAGTATGTAATTCAGTCGGCATTCGCGATGATAGGGAAGTTAATATTCCAAAGGGCAAAGATATTTATCGGATAGTTGTATTAGGGGATTCCTATACTTATGGCTGGGGTGTGGATATCGAGGATACCTGGGTCAGGCAGTTGGAAACTTTGATAAAAGTAAATGGGAAAAAGGTAGAAATATTGAATCTGGGTAAACCTGGTGGTGACCCCCTTTCTTACCTTCAATTAGCGGAAACAGCAATTCCTTTGTTAGAACCTGACCTTGTTCTATTGGCACTCCTTCAGGGCGATGATTTATTAGCCACCTGTGGTGCGTTTCATGCCAACAAACAGGAAAATATTATATTTACCTTACTTCATTGCTTTTATCCAAATATTACTCAAAAAGTGGAGAGATATTTTGTCCAAAAATATTTGATAAAACAAAGTGAACAGATTCCTCCTCTTTCGAATAGTGCTGAGAAAAATCAGGAATCTGCTCGCAATTCTGCGAAGGAAATATTAGCCCAACTTAACGAAAAAGAGAAAGAGCGATTCAACAAACTTGATAATCAAATTCGTTCTGCATTTCTTGATGGCTTAATCAATCCCTTCTTAATTTCTGTGGCGATAAAATATCCAGACATTACGGTAAAGCCACTGGAAGATAGTTCTAACCCTGCGATAGCACCCTGTATTGAAAACTTAAAAAGAATATTAAGAGAAATTGATATGATAAGCAAAAGGTCAGGTGCTCAAATTGTACTTATTAGTGTTCCACAGGGTTTTTATGTGAATCGGCACGCATGGGAGAATATGAAACGACTACAATTTGAGGTTTTACCTGAGATGTTAACCTCTCATCAGATAGACGAACATTATATTCTGGCTGGACAGCAAATCCATTTGCCATGTATTGTTATTACAGATGAGTTTCGTAGCCGTAAAGAGGACCCAGATTTATTTTTCCCTATTGATGGACACCCTACTCCCCAGGGGCACCGTTTATTGGCAGAAGCGTTGGCGAGACAGTTGCAAAATTGGTTAGATGAAAATATAAATAACCATTAGCCATTTTTTTATTATAAAAAGATGAAAATATAAATAACCATTAGCCATTTTTTTATTATAAAAATTTGGCATGGTCGGCGCGTATCCGCTGAAAAAGAGATACGCCCACTTTGCGAAGCAGTTTGTCTAATCGCACTATCGGCAAGCCCAATACATTATAGTAACAACCATCGTAGCGGGAGACCAGCAGACTACCCGGACCATCTACGGTATAGGCTCCTGCACGGTCAAGTGGTTGGACAACCCGAATAAATGTTTCTATCTCTTCCTCTGTCAATGGTCGAAAGGTGACATCGGTAATTTCATTACCTTTTACCTTTTGTCCATCGGCAGTATTGGCAACGGCAATACCCGTTACAACCTGGTGCGTATTGCCGGATAGACGATGAAGCATATCCCTTGCTTCGTTTATATCCTGGGGTTTACCCAGCACTTCGCCATCGCAGAAGACTATTGTATCTGCTGAAATAATCACGGCGGGATATGCTAAACGAGAAGATACTTCATCGCATTTTGCACAGGCATTTTCCTCAACTATTGTTGTTGGCGATGTCCCTTCGTCTATCTCTTTAGCATAACTTACTATTACTTCAAAATCCACGCCCAATGATGAAAGTAGTGCTTTTCGACGCGGTGAAGCAGAAGCCAAAATAAGTGGTAGATTACAGTCTTCCATGAAATTTTACTCCGATTATCTTACTTCTTTATCGGTTCGAGGTCTTTTTCTTCTATTTCTACTTTGGGCTGCATGCCTAAGGGTTTTGTGTCTTTACTTTTCTCTACGGATTTGCCTATATCTTCTGTGTTTTTTAATGATGCGGCACCGATATATTTTGGGTCTAATTGGGCAGGTTCTGGTATCCTTTTTCCTTCCCCAGAGACAATTTCTTTCTGCACATCGTTCTCTATAACATTTGTGCCTGAGGGCAGGTAGATTTGTGTATCTTCAAGGCTGATTTTCCCATTGATTTCCATCTTTTCAAAGTCTACAATAGTCTGTACATCATCTTTATTCACAATACGCAGACGATAAGGTAAAAAATTTTCATCACGCAGATATAGCACGATTTCTTCAAACGGCACATCTTCCTCGTTCTCTTTGAATGGCTTAATTGAGACCCCATTTTTACCACGCTCATCTGACAACTGAATAGGAACGACATGATATTTCTTACGCAATTCATTTAAGTCCTGTGCAAATGCAAGGAAAAATAATTCCGTGTCTATCTGGTCATCCAAATCATAAATGGTTATCTGTTTAATGTCTGGCTCATATTCGTAAATTTTCTTATTTTCAATAACTGTATATTTTTTCGGGTCCTCGGTATAGAATACCAGTCTTCGAGGTTTTACAAAGATTAGTTTTCCAGAAGTTGCATAAGTTTCGTCAGGGTAAATGCTTTTCTGTGTAAACTCTGCAACAAGGACATCTATCTTTTCGCGTGCCTCAGTGTATTTCCGAAAAAATTCATTTAGTTCCTTGTCCTTGTCTGAGTTTTGGCAATAGATTGAATTGGAGACAATGGTAAGAAAAATAGCAAAAAGAGCGGGTATAAACGATTTATTCATTATTATCCTCTTGATTTTCTTTTTTGTCTATTAACAAATCTAAATCAAACTCTGTGGATAGAGCCTGGTCTAATGTTTTTCTAATTTCGCTTAATGCTTCTGCTCGATTTTCAGGGGAAAGACTTTTTACCTGTGTTGCTTCAAATTCAGATAGCATAGATTGGAAAGAGAGCAGTGATGTTTTTATCTCATGATGAAATCTATCCCGTAAATGGATTAACTGCTGTATCTCCTGTTCCAGTCGTAGAGGTATCTGCTGGGCACGGGTTTGAGCCTCCGTAATGATAGATTCTGCCTGTCTCTGGGCACTTTCCAGAATATCCTCGTTCAATTTTTGAGCAGAATTTAATGCACTGTGCAAAACAGACTCTTCCCTGCGATATGTTTCAAGTAATTTGGTTTGTTCGTCAACCTTATCTTTCAATTTTTTTATATGCTCTATGAGTAGTTCTACTGTATCTGCAACTCGATGTAAAAATTCATCTACGGCTTCTGGTGAGTATCCCCCAACGATACTCTTAGGAAAACGCTGTGCATATATTTCACTGGGTGTTAATACCGTTTCGGCACCTAACACCTCAGATATGACTTTGTCTTTTCTCATAAATGGTCCTCAGTCAAAATTATTACAAGAATTTTACCACTATATATAGACTATTTTCTCATATTTTCTTATTTGCCAAGTTCTTGGGCTCGTTGAAATGCGGAATATATAGCCTCATTCACGATGGATTTAAGATTTTTTGTTTCCATTGTTTGAATGGCTGCTTCGGTTGTTCCGCCTTTAGAAGTTACGCGTGCACGAAGTTCCTGTGGCAATTTTCCCTCTTTCACAAGCAATGCACCAGAGCCATAGAGAGTCTGTTGAACTAAGGACAGGGCAATTTCATCTGATAAACCTAAGGATTTTCCCGATTCAATCATACCTTCGCACAAATAATAGAAATATGCAGGACCACTTCCACTGATGGCTGTAATTATATCAATCTGTTCCTCTGGCACAAAGACCATTTCACCGATAGACTGGAATATTCTTTGCGCCCAACTCCTATCCTGTTCTGTGCAATCCGCACTTAAACTAATTCCTGTGATTCCTTCTCCAACCAGTGCAGGTGCATTGGGCATGGTGCGAACAATACGAAGATTCGGCTTGTTCAATAGGTTTTTATAATAGTTGATAGAAATTCCCGCTGCGATAGAAATTATCAATATTTGTTGGTCTATTTTATTAGCCATAGGTTGCAATGCTGTTTGTATCATTTGCGGTTTCACAGCGATAAGTAAGGATTGGGCATTTTCTAATAATTTTTCAGCACAATCAACAATCTGGATATTCAAATTTCCAGCATCCTTCTTTCTATCTTCTGCTGGGTCGAACACAAAAATCTGAGACGGCTTAAATATTTCTTTCCGCAACAGACCTTTAACAATAGCCTGTCCCATGTTTCCAAAACCTAATACAGCAAGGTTCTCATGAATATTCTCGCTTTGCATGGTTCTGCTCCTTATTAAGATGAATTTACTTTCTATTTTTATTGTTATTTAAGGATAACACCATAGGAATTTCGTCGCATGATTTGCCATATTTTGAACACCGGGCACAATCCTTCCTAATCTTATACGGCAATTTATCCAGTGAAGTTTTTTTAAATCCAGATTTCTCAAAGAACTCTGGACAACGGGTCAGCACATAAACCATCGGAATATTCAATTCGCATGCCTCATCCAGAACAGCATTTAATAATATCGTGCCTATGCCTTTTCTTTGCAAGTCATCACGAACAATTAAGGTTCGCACTTCTGCAAGGTCTTCGGTATCAATATGAAGAGCAACACATCCCGCAAGTCCTTTTTCATCAGCGGAGACATAAAAGTCTCGAACATTCTCGTAAAGTTCTTCCAGTGTTCTTGGAAGAACCAACTCTTTTATGGCTGCGTTGTCAATGAGTGTTTTTAATTGCACAACTTCTGACAATTTTGGTTTACGAACTTTATACATAGAAATTTATATCCTACCCCTTATTTTTTTTGTATAGTATAACCTGTATAAAGAACGCTATGAAAATAAAAGAACTCTTATTAAATCTCTGATAAATAAGTCCGCTAATTAAAGTGTATCGCAGTACCCCCTAAAAGACGATGTCTCCGCAAACAAACGATACCTCTATAGCACCGTCTATGGGGGTGTATCGCTATACGCCCCTACAAAACACATTTATTATTTGTTAAATATATGCAATTGGATTATGGAATAAAATCTATGGTCAGGATTTCTATTTGACAATATCGTTTAGATAAATATATATTGGAATATTAAAACAGATTAAAAGGAGCAACGGTATGTCGCAAGAAAGTGGTAAGAACAAAATATTATGGAGAGTGGCTATCTTCATTATTATTTTGTTATCTATAATCGTTATGGCATTTATCTATCACGAATTTATCCAGAGAAAAAAAGTAGATAATTTTTCTAAATCTATTCCAGTAGAAACAAAAGATGTTGCTGCTAATTCTCAAAAGTCAACCAGTAATGCTACTATCTCTGAAACTCAACAGACTAAATCTATTCCAGAAGAAACAAAAGATGTTGCTGCTAATTCTCAAGAGTTAACCAGTAATGTTCCTGTCCCTAAAACACAATCTGTAAAAGAAAAGGTAGAACAGTCAAAACCCACAGAAGAATTAACAAACAATTCAAATAAACCTGATGAAAGCACTGCAAGAATAGTTCAGGTTCTCAATTTAGCAACTGTATCTATTAAAAAAATAATAAACACAGAGGATAGGATTGTTTTAGACCAGGAATATAACAATATAATCAA
>CAZJTZ010000009.1:0-108776 GCA_964549105.1 uncultured Nitrospirales bacterium | reverse complement strand
ATGTATCTTCTGGATTTTAGGGATTGCGTTGCTATTGCTGTATCTATATATAAATCGCTATTTAAAAAATTATTCTGGAAGTATTCATTTATTTTCCTATTCCGCAATAATATGGTTAATTCTTCCCCACATCAGTTTAATTTTAGCGGGGATAATGTGGTATCTGCGTGTTTCTCGTAGGATAATTAGAGAAGATAAGCAGAAGTCCTATTCGTTATCATGGATGCCAATGCTTCCAATAGAGCGTGTCAATGTGCAAGGACTAATCCTCTCTCTTAATCTTCTCCTTGCTATGATAATAGTCTGGCTAATTCAGTTTACAGGTGTATACATAATGTATAGATTTTATTTATCTCCCGGTTTTGAAACTGTTCAATCTGCATTATCAACACATACAGATACTTTTCATTACTTTTCTTCCACTATTTTTTGGGGATTGCTTGTATATATTGTAGGAACTACACTTATCAGCGGAACATTTGTCTGGATTTTTATATCAAGCCCGGTAAATGCCATTCTACTGATTGTTCTTATCTTTATTGCTTTATTTGTTCCTTCTTATTTGTCATTCATTTCCATAATTTATTTTTCTATTTGCTTTTATCTTACCTTTATGTTCTTTGTATATTTATTCCTTGCCTTCTACAACCGCATATTAAAGGTCAAAGAGATTCTCCTGATTTTAGCCATTTACCTATTTGTCTTTATATGTTTACTTCCATTTCAATATGGAATGGACACCATTCTTTCTGCTTCTTCCGGATTCATCGCTACCTACCTTGGTTTGACCTCTATGATTTTGATATTCTGGCTGAAATCGCTTTTAAGGGCATATAAATTTACATGGTCAAAACCTATCAAATTTATTAATTATTCCAACCTATCTATCTCCAACACACAGATAGTCCTTGTTCATCTTTTCGTGCTTATTATTGCCTGTTCTTTTATCTTTGTCCGCTTTTATTCTTCATATAATTATAACAAGATAACGGCTTTCCTTAAAGAAAGGAGTTTGCCAATAAACTTATCTGAATTGGACGAATGGTATGAGAAAGTTCCAGACCAGGAAAACTCTGGCTTAAAATATTGGGAATTAATAATGGAGTATGATAAGTTATTTCCAGTAGCAATGAAAAAATATGATGAGTATTATGATAGTTTGGATATACCTGAAGAATGCAAAAGGATAAAGGACTACCCATTAAGTTATAGGGAACTAAAATATGATAAGCCATTTCCCCAAATTTCGTTTACATTAGCGAAAGCCTACTATAACATTGTTAGTGCAAACACGAACACCCGACTGAAAGAGATTGCCCAACTCAATCTTACAAAATCACGATACCCTATTGATTTGAAACTTGGTTATAATATTTTGCTCCCTCATCTTGCAGCAATTAGAGCACTTACGAGGGACTTAACCGCAGAAGCCCTTATACATGCTATTGAAGGAGACCGTAATGAAATGTTTCGTTCGTTATATGCCTGTTTTCCACTGTATAATTCTCTTAAAGATGAGCCTGTTGTTATTTCTCAATTAGTTCGAATTGCCTGTTTTGGGATAGTTGAGGAAATGCTTGAATGGATAGTCAACCATGAAGAGTTATCCGAAGTCGAGTTAATAGAACTTGAAAATATCGTTCAGCAGTATGCACTTCAAGTTAACGAAGGTTCTATGTTCCAAAAAGGGCTTTATGCTGAATTTATTTACTTACTCGACACAACTTCCAAACCGACAAAATACTTAAATACATTGCTGCAAGAAGCACAAGCACACAATAAAGTTTATTCTCGAATTTTTCGAATTGATTATGGATGGGGTAGAGAAATACTCTATACTTGGCTTCCTATTTTTGATTTTGTCCTATCTCGTAGCACAGACCAAACAATGGGGTTATTATATTCTCTGGTATTATCTGACTACCTTGATAAAAGTATCCATGCAAGGAGCCTGTATTTTCCAGAAAAATACAAATATGAATTCTTTTTAGGGTCAGAGGATTCATCTCAGGATAGCATGGATTTGTTTGATATAGTGGAAATGCAACTAATAAGCCCAACCTTTATTATACAATATGCAGCCGACAGTCGTATTATACAAGCAGAAATTCGGCACTATACCTATATCATACTTACCCAAACGGCTCTAGCTATTGAACGATTCCGTCTTTCACACCAGCGACTGCCAGAAAATTTGGACGAATTAGTGCCGAACTATATACCATCTGTTCCTATAGACCCATGGTTGCCCAATAGACTGATAAAATATATTAAAGAGAAAGATGGCGGATTCAAAGTTTACAGTGGTGGTCTAAACATGAAGGATGATGGCGGTATTCAAGCGGAACATATATTTGAAGGTGACCTGGTTTTTGAAATACTACCCTTGTCACAGCGTCTACTCCCTGATGTATCCGATGAAATTTTACCTAACTGTGCGGAAAAATAACTCTAACAAAAAAATCCGTTTTGTTAGTAGACCATTTTTCTTCAATAAATAAACCAACCGCAGATTAAGTATACATATCTAAAAATACAGATTTGTTTTTTTGTTCTCTACTTGATTTGTTGATTGATACTTTCATACTCTACAAGAGTGAAGATATTTTATACCACACAATTTGTAGAGGATATAAATCATGAGTTCAGATAATCTGGCGATATTAGGTGGGCAACCGGTGCGACCCCCAGAAAAGAAATGGCAGTCCTGGCCTGTGTTTGATGAACGGGAACGGGAAGCAGTATTAGAAGTGCTGGAAAGTGGGAAGTGGTTCTATGGCGAAAAGGTAAAACAGTTTGAGGAGGAGTATGCCAGATTTCAAGGTGCACGATATTGTGTCTCCTGTAATAGTGGTACAACAGGTCTGGAAATAGCCCTGCAAGCCATTGGCATAAAGCCGGGTGATGAAGTAATTGTTCCACCGTATACATTTGTAGCTACTGCGTCAGCCGTTGCTCGTATGGGAGGTATACCTATTTTTGTAGATGTGGACGATACATGGTGTCTTGACCCAGACTTGATTGAACCTGCAATTACCCAACACACAAAGGCAATTATCCCTGTCCATTTTGGCGGTAGATTTTGCGACATGGACAAAATAAATGAAGTAGCACATAAGCACAATCTTTTGGTGATGGAAGATGCCTGCCATGCCTGGGGTGGGCAATGGGAAGGGAAAGGAGCGGGTACACTTGGTTTGTGTGGCGTGTTCAGTTTCCAGATGTCAAAAAACATCACGGCAGGTGAAGGTGGGGTGATTGTCACAAACGATGAAGGCTTTGCAGATTTGTGTCGCTCGATATCAAATTGTGGTAGGTCAAAAACAGGTCCATGGTATTATCACGAGCGTATTGGCACGAATGTCCGAATGACGGAGTTCACTGCAAACATTTTGCTTGCCCAATTATCCCGTGCCTCACAACAACTACTCACGCGCGAAGTAAATGGGACTTACTTAACAAATGCACTCAAAGAAATCCCCGGGATTTATCCTCAACCTATTAGCAATCGTATCACCCGCAGGTCATATCATCTGTTGTGTATACGAATAAAAAAAGAGGAATTGGGTTGTTCCCGAGAACAATTTATAAAAGCCGCACAAGCGGAAGGTTTGCCTATTACTGCGGGTTATCCCTATCCGTTGTATAAACAGCCTGCCTTCCAGAATGCTACTTTCTACGATTATTCCAGAACTTGTTGTCCTGTTGCAGAGGATTTATGTCACAACAGTGGGACATGGATTCCTCATAATATTTTGCTTGGCAAAGAAAAGGATATGGAGGATATCGTAAAGATAATAAAAAAAGTGCAGGCAAATGCCCATAAACTAAACGATTTAGAAGCGTGAGGGGTTCATCTATTAAAAAGTTCAACGGATTCATGGGTATCTTTACGAGACAAACAATCTGGGTATTTTTAATCCTGCTATTGGGTCTGGGGTTACGACTATTTTACCTATCAGAGGCGATTTATCAACCTGATTTTTCTGCACCGATGCATGATGCAGAGTTTAAGGATTATTGGGCACATGCTATCCTTTCTGGGGATTATACCCCACCGCGAAACGAAGGAAATCCATTTATGGAAGGCTATCCCCTGCCCAACCCACCGGGTTATCCGTTCTTCCTTGCTTTGATTTACTGGTTTGATTCAGGTAACTATTTAGCAGTTCGATGGGTTCAGATTGTGCTTGGGGTACTGAATATCTACCTGGTGTTTTTGCTGACAAAAAAGTTATTCAATTACAAAGCAGGACTTTTTGCAGGACTTGGTATAGCAACTTACTGGGCATTTGTATATTACGATTTAGAACTGAATCAAGTAACAATCTATATTACCCTGAACCTTCTGTTTTTTTTATTACTCTTCAAGTCTTATACTGAAAAGCGATGGGGCATATTAGCCCTTGCTGGCTTGATTTATGGAATTACTTCTTTCTTTCGCGGAGAGGCTTTTGTTGTAACCTTTCCTCTTTCGCTTTTTATTATATATTTGTTCTACCGCCGTGAAAGAGCAAGAGATGCGATAAAAGCGGGCATTATTTTCCTTATTTTTGCAATTATCCCTACTCTTCCACTGATAATTTATAATTATCGGCTATCTGGCACACTAACCCCTGTTTCACATACCGGAGAGGCTTCACTTTCCATTGCTTTTGACCCAAATACACCTGAAGATGCACCACATACCCCTGAAATGTTACGGTGGCTTAACAAAACGCCAGAGGATACCGTTGAAATCTTTGATATGGATGGTATGACAAAAGGTTTAGGAAAAGAGTTAGGGTTAGGAAGAAGAGCAAGTTATAAGGAATGGCGAGATTATCTTACTTCAGGAGCCTTGCGGAACATTAGAGAATATCCCTGGATATGTGTAAAGAAATGTGTCCGCCGCTTTTTATGGACATTTTCGCCTATAGAATTAGATGAAAACAAGGTAATCCACTATGAGATAGAATCCTCACGGATTTTGTCATATCTACCCCGTTTCCCACTTCCGTGGAGTCTTTTCGCTCTCGGTCTATTGCTATTTGCTATACCTTGTTTTGTAAAGAAGGGGAAAGATGTTAATATCTTGCCCACAACGGGCAAGTTCCTTGTTGTCTTGCTTCTTTTCATTATGACCCATATCGGTATTTTTTCTTTACTTATTGCGGGAAGTCGTTATCGTATTCCGCTTATACCCTACTTCTTTATATTCGGAGGATATGTCTTCTCTACCTTTTTAGAAAAGGTTAAGCAGAGGAACTTAAAACAATCGCTCATTTTACTCACTACTTTTGTCATTATATTCTCTCTGGCACATATTTCCTTTTTTCCATATCAACCGAACCGTGCCCGCTGGTTAGATGAACGGCGTCGTGGCTATCAACAAACAGGAATGCTACTGCCGGGAATAAAGTTCTTCCAACAACAATTAGAACGCTATCCTGACGATGACAATGTATACTATCATCTGGGACTACTTATGTATGACCTGGCAATGAAAGAGACAAAGAATGATATTAAACTAAAAAACGAACAGGATTATTGGAATAAGGCAGAAGAACTTTTTAAAAAGTGTCTTTTGTTAAACCCAGAACACCATTCTGCCCCGTATAATTTAGGTCTTGTATTTGCACAAAAGAACGATTGGGAAAATGCCTTAAAATATTTTGAACAGGCCGTTCAGAGAAATCCACAGAAACCCGATATGCAGTTTGCATTAGCCTGGGCTTACGAAAAATTAGGGAACATGGATAAAGCCCTGGATAATTATCGGCAGGTATTGACAAAAGACCCTAACCATGTCCGTGCTTTAACACATTCAGGGGCTATTTTATATCGGCTTGGAAAGATTTCAGAAGCAAAAAGATACATCGAGAAAGCAGTTGAAATAGACCCAAACTATCCTGACGCACAGTTTAATCTTGGACAGGTTCTATTAGCAGTTCGAAACCCTTCTACTGCAATAAAACATTTCGAATTTATTCAAGGAAAATATAAACCCGAGCATGAATTGCTCAAAAGCATAGGCTTGTGTTATGTGCAAATGTTGGATTATAAAAAGGCGTTGCAATATCTAACAGAAGCGAAACATCAAAATCCAGAGCAATGGGAGCAAGAACCTATTCTCGCCGTTTGCTATGCTGGATTGGGGATGAAAGAAGCGTGTATCCGTTCAATTGAAGAGACTAAAAAACAGTCCCTTGATTCTATACAATTATTTAATTTAGGGCACGCATGGGAACTGTTAGGTGAATGGGACAAAGCAGAACAATATTATAAAGATTCTCTGGAAAAAGACAAACGAAACGCTGACGCATGGGCGGGGTTAGGAAATATTTATTTAGCAAAGGGCGATAAAAATACCGCTTATAAATATTTTGAACAGGCATTAGAAATGGACCCTCACCAAATAGGTGCATGGTTCAACAAAATTCTACAATTTGTTCAAAATCAAAATTGGGATAAGGCAAAACAAGAACTGAACGAATTTTTAACCTATTATCCTGAATATACAGAGGCATACTATAATTTGGGGATTGTGTATGAGCAATGGGGGGATAGGGAAAACGCTAAAAATGAGTACGAAAAAACGCTGAAAAAAAATCCTGACCATATCGGAGCACTATTCTCACGGGCAACTATAGCACTATCTGAGGCAGATTTCGATACGGCTCAGAACCTTTTTGCAAGACTGATGCCTTATGAGCCGTTCAAGGCATCATATCATCTGGGAATCGTTTATTCATTGAAAGAGGACTGGCAAAAGGCACATGAATTTATTATCAAAGCCTTCCTGTTAAATCCAGAGCCTTTTTTTAGAGATAACATCTATGCGTTTAATATTGCCCGCAGTTATGAACATCTTAACTGTCTTGATGAAGCCGAATACTTCTATCGTCTTTCTCTTTCCTTAAATCCAGACTTTGTAGATACAAAGGACGCCCTGTCTTATGTTCTCCTGAAGAAGGGGAATGTTTTTGAGGCATATCTTCTGCTAAACTCAATTTTTAACTATCAAATACCGACAGGATGGTCCTTCTACCATTATTCTCTTGTCTGGGAACAAATGGGCGAGCCAATACTGGCTTTAAGTTTTGCAGAACAGGCAAACGAAGTATTGCCCGAACAAAGTCCTATTCTTCACCAGTTAGGCGGATTGTATCGGAAGTTAGGCAACCACTCAAAAGCAGAAGAATTTTTATTACAGGCACAAAAACTTGACCCTCAAAATCCAATCATTACTAAAACATTGGCATTTTTACGGTCTGACCAGGAACGATTTGCAGAGGCAAAAAATCTGTTTATAACTTGCACGCAAGCCTTGCCTACTGACCCGGAAATTTATGAGGGTTTAGCAGATATATATATGAAAACAGGGGAACTGAAGCAAGCAGAACAAAATTATCGGAAATCCCTGGAGATTAAAGAAATACCAACAGTTGTGAATAAATTGGGCTTATTACTTGCAGACCTCAACAGGGTAGAGGAAAGTATCCCTTTGCTCGAAAAGGCAATTTTATACTTCCCTAACGATTCCATAACTATAACGCGACTTGCAGACTTAAAGGTGATAATTCATGTAGACCAACAAGCCAGAGAACTTTATGAACGAGCCTTAACAGTAGATTCACAAAACTACTTAACGCACAGGAATTATGCAGATTTGCTGGTGCGTGCAGGTGAATATGAACTTGCAGAAAAACATTATAAATTCGCTTTACAACTTCGACCGAAAGACCCCATAGCCCTTGCAGGTTTAGGATTGCTTTATGCACGAAATAAAGACTATAAATCTGCCAAAGAAATTTTACTTCCCTTAGCACAGGTAAAAACCGACCTATTGCCTGTGAATCAGCAATTAGCCCAAATCTTTATGGAAGAGAATCAACCTGAAAAAGCAATTAAATACATTAAAAGATGTATCCTTGCCCAACCCGACCGCAAAGAGTTCCGTGAACTTTTACAAAAAACTACGGGGTCGAGATAGCCTTTTCCTCCGGTTTGTCTAAAATCTGTTCCAGATAGGGTATTAAAGATTCTGCCATGACCCGGGCTTTCAATTCTATCCCTTCACGACGCAAATGGCAAACATCACCAAAATACTTTGTCCCCGCAGGAATATGTTCTTCGACCGGGATATAAAGCAGGCTGTTCTCCTTGCAATACTCTCGCAACCTTTGATTATACATTTTCATTATATCGCAATACTGCTGAAAGGTCGAATTAGCCCATCCCCATTCTTTATCGTAATAATAATCATAATAATCTCGCTCTTCTTTCGTTAGTTTGTCTCTGTATGGAACACCTATACTTGAAATACACAAGTCAATACCCTGCTGTAGAAATGTATCATTAAGATAATCCAGAGCTGTGAATATAACAAGGTTTAGGCTTTCACTCAGTTCTTTTTGAGAATATGGCAAAAGATAGCGAGCCTCCCTTCGTGCAAAGAGAGAAGATATAAAAAGACGGCGTAATATCTGTGGGGAATGAGTAAAAGCGTAGGGAAAAACCTCATAGACAATATCATTAATTCCCTCATAAAATATTACCAGGTCCGGTTGAAAATACAAATAGTCAGGCAAACGAGCAATGTGCTTCTTACTTGTCATACCCGAAACGCCACAATTGAAGACCTCAATACGCCCCTGACCGAAATGATTTTGCAATTCCTTTTCAAGAAATTTTGGATAAGTTTCTCGATTGGACATTCCCTCTTCTGTGGTAGAAGCACCAATACATAGGATTCGGAACTTGCCTGGTGGTTTTGGACAAACAAAATCATGGTCTCGAAACCCAAAATTATTGGTTCGGAACTGACTTACAGAACTATTTATATGCGGCATATATGAAAAATAAGGAATGTCCCATAACTCGTTCACAGAGACATTCGTCATAAGAGGATTGTCGTAATTTTTAACCTTATTTATTGGAACGATAAAGCAATGAAAAGAGGATATGTCTTCACTGTTAGTATAAGGAGAAAAATAAAATAATAATGTTTTATCACCAATAATATGTTCACTCAGAAAGGTTCTTCCGAGATAGAAATTGTTCTTGGGTACTTGATAAATTATATTTGTTAAATCATAAGAAGAGAGTTCATCTTTTATGTCTGGGTTTATATCAACTACTTCAACTACTTCATTTTTTGCTTTACTAAAATTTACGATTTTTTCTACAACACGGTATATACTCTTAAAACATTTTTTAAATGTATCATCATTTTCCAGATACTTATTAAATCGCCAGCCCCAAATTTCTAACGGGTCAGGTTCAGGCTCACACCAATCGTCCCCCACAAGAAGCATTTGTGGTGCCAAAAGACTTTTCCCCTCGCCATATTGAATGCCCTCTACTTGTCCTTCACTCCATTCTGAAAATAACAATTCCCCTTTCCGAATACGCACAAATTTATTTGTCGTTTCAATGTGTCTCCATCGCCATCGTTCAAACAGTTCTAATGAAAGACCAATTACAATCAACCACACTAAAATAAAAAGACTATATCCAACTACTACTATAAGTTTCTTTTTTCTTTTTAATGCTTGATTTGTAGACATTTATTATTGAACACCTACGGATGTATTTACAGTGCAAGATAAACCCAAACGATTGAAAATTATTATAACAAAGAGAAAAGATTTAACTTAATGAAAAAGTAGAACCAATAGATGCGTTATTCATTATTTACCCAGCAACGAAATAATTTCTTGTCCTATGTTATATCAATATGAGAGAATGCCATAAAAGAAAATATTGTATGGTTATGATAAGGAGTTCAATATGGTAGTTGAGAAAACTTCTTTCCATTTTTCTATTCGCGAGAAGATGAATTTTGAGGGAAAAGTGGCTTTAGTTACGGGTGGGAGTCGGGGTATTGGCAAAGCAATTGCCTCTGCTCTGGCAGGATTGGGTGCTCATGTCATTATCACAGCACGCAATCTGGGACCGTTAGAAGAATCCGCTAACCAGATTAATGAGAACGGTGGTAAAGCAACGGCAATTGCCTGTCACAGTGCCCGTAGTGGAGAAATCTTGGCTTTGTTTGAGCGGATACAGAATGATTTTGGAAGACTGGATATACTCGTGAACAATTCTGCAACCAATCCTTATTTCGGACCTATCATTGACGCAACTGAAGCCGTATTTGACAAAACATTTGAAGTGAATTGCAAAGGTTATTTTTTAATGGCACAGCAGGCAGGTAAAATGATGGTTGCTCAGCAGAAAGGGGTTATTATTAACATTGCCTCTGTTGAGGGATTGCATCCTTCCCCATTTATGGGCATCTATTCCATGACCAAGTCGGCCGTGATTATGCTAACGAAAGTGCTTGCACGCGAGTTGGGCCCTGCCGGAGTGCGTTGCAATGCGGTATGTCCGGGACTGACGGAAACACGGTTCGCATCCGTCCTGGTAGAAACACCGGAAATCCGCGATTGGTATGTTCAGTCAACACCTATGGGACGGCATGCTCAGCCAGATGAAATTGTAGGTGCAGTTGTCTATCTGGCGTCGGACGCGGCTACTTATACGAACGGTGCTATACTCGTTTGCGATGGAGGGAAAACCGCTTAAAAGGAGAAATCATCCCTTCCTTTTAATGGGGCGGAATACTCTTACTCCCAATGTGCAACCAGCAACAATAAGATAAAGTGTCATAGAAGACAGAACTATCACGGGTCCTGCAGGTAGGTCTAATTTATAACTCCCAATCAATCCTGTTGTACTGGTCAGCATGCAGATAACCGTTGAAAGAAGCATAACCAGGGAAAGTCGAGATACGAATTGCTCTGCTATGAGAACAGGCAAAGATAATTGTGCTAGCACCAGAATAATCCCTACCATCGGCATCATCATTACCACCGTTATAGCAGACATCACTAATAAAAGCGTACTCAAAAACACCACAGGAATATTTCGCACGCGAGCAAATTCCTCATCAAAACAAAATGCCCATAACTGGGGGTAATAAAATAGCGTTATAAGGAAGATAATAAGGTCTAAAAATATAAGTTTTTTGATTTCACTTTTTGTAATAAGCAGGGTACTTCCAAAAAGGTAACTCATAGGGTCAACATACCCCGGTGTATATGCCATAAATATCATACCTATCGCCATACCTATTGCCCAGATTGCACCAATAATGGCATCCTTTCTCCCTGTCAAATACCTCGACACAAAGGAAAGGATAAACGCAGAAAGGACGCTTACAATAAGAGCCCCATAAAACGGTGTGATATAGGTAAAATGATAACGATAATTTAAAAATAAGGCGCAGCCCACACCGGCAAGAACCGAGTGTGCTATTGCACCTACAAGTGAAACTATATTTTTTGTTACCACGAAAG
The DNA here is from genome assembly GCA_964549105.1 of uncultured Nitrospirales bacterium. Classification (GTDB taxonomy): domain Bacteria; phylum Hydrogenedentota; class Hydrogenedentia; order Hydrogenedentales; family Hydrogenedentaceae; genus Hydrogenedens. Next base: position 97,434 of record CAZJTZ010000009.1, on the reverse strand, counting down.
AGCCCACAATGCCAAAACTAACACTCGCTAAAATTCCTGCAAAAAAAGCATATCGAAGGAAATAAAAATTTGGGTCGGTAAAAGCACTCCATATTTCATTCATGGTGATGTTGCTCCTCTGGTTGGGATAGTTCATGGTGCACCATTTCTATGCTTCTTCTATAAAGGTCTTGAATCATTGTCCCGGTAAGTGCATCGGTTGGATGCTTCTGCACCATTCTATTCACACACACCACCGTATCTACATACTGCGAGACAAATCCCAAATCGTGAGAAACGAGAACAACGGTTAGTTCCCTGCTAATTTGTTTAAGCAAATCCATCAGATTTTTCTCTGCAACCGTGTCCACATGGGCAGTCGGCTCGTCAAAAAGCAGAATTTTAGGTTGGCTCACCAACGCACGGGCAATAAGAACGCGCTGACGCTGTCCCCCTGAAAGATGACAAAACAATTCCTTTGAAAAATCAGCAAGACCTACAGTAGCCAGACTGTCCATCGCCTTTCTTCTGGCAAGTTGCGAAAAAGAAAACCATTGCTTCTTATGGACAAGTCCCATCAAGACTACTTCCAGAACCGTAGCGGGAAAGGATAGGTCTAACTGAGCATGCTGCGGAACATAACCTATTTTCTCACGCTGTTTTTCAGACTTCTCACCAAAAATAAGAATGCTCCCTCTTTGAGGTTGTAATAAACCAAGAATTAGTTTAAGCAAGGTCGTTTTACCCCCTCCATTAGGACCAACTACCGAAACAAATTCCTTTTCATAAATATCCAGATTTACCTGTTCAAGCACAGGCTCTTTTTGATAGGAAAAGTATAAATTCCGAATACAAATTGCTGGAACATTCCAAAAATCATCGTGCAATTTCGTTGCCGGTTCTACACTGTTTTTTGTTCTTTCAGACATAGCACTTAAATATACTCCCACTTTTAATTAGTTATGGCTGTATGACAAAGATATCTTTTCTGCAATATTTAACAAATTATCTAACACATTTCTTTCAAAGTCGTTCACAATTTCTGCCTTGCCACCAATCTCCTTTGCTATTATTTCTGCAGGTTTGGGGTCGAATTGAGGCTGAACAAAAATTACGCGTGAGTTCTCTTTTTGCATTTTTTCCATAAGTGATTTTAGTTGCTTTGGTGATGGACTTTTCCCTTCCATTTCAATACAAACTTCATATAGTCCATACGCTTCGGCAAAGTAAGCAAATGCAGGATGATAAACAAAAAAACTTTTCCCTTTCAAAGGTGTTAATTTTTGTTGAATTGTTGAATGAACCTGTTCAATTTCCTCTATCCATTTCTCATAACGGGCTTGATAAACATCCTTTGCGGAAGGGTTATCGGCAATCAGTGCCTTATAAATATTAGTAGAAATAATTTTCAAATTGTTTGGACTGAGCCAGCAATGTAAATCTTTATCTTCATTCATGCTTTCCTGTCCATCATGGGCATTTCTATCTTGCGAATGCGCATCACCCCTACGCCAGGCAATACCCTCAGTAACATCTACACAGCGTATAGGAATTTTCATCTCTTGTAAGGTATCTACAATCTTCAACTCATAAGGAAAATGTGTATAGAAAAATATTTGAGCGTGTGTAAGTTTCTGTAATTCTGATGGGGATATATCAAAGGTATGGGGGTTCCTATTTGTGTCGCCTGTAACCTCAACCCTTTCATGGGAAAGTATAAGATGGTCAAGAACCCCACCAATAGGTGGAATCCCTGCGTAATAAATACGCATTGATTCCTCTGTCCCGCTGGCATAAGGACAAAGGCACAATAAGACAAAACTACAACTGATAATATATAAACCCGGTGTCTTCATCAAATAAATCCCTTTTAAGAAACTTCCTTTTTCCTGGTTTGTGAACAGGTCAAGTGCCGCTGATTACATTCTTTACAAACAATGACCTCGTGATTTTTCAAAAAACCTTCCAGATGGTTTCTCTGCGAAGCAGAGATTAAACCTGTGCCACCACACAGAGGACAAACATTGTCCAATGCCATGAGAATAGCGTTTCGTATAAATTGGGAACGGTTATCAATTCCGTCCAATGCTTCCCAGAGAGCTCTATCTGCCTTAAAAGAAATGACTTGTGGTTCAGAACTTGAAGACATGAGTTAAATCCTTTTCTTTATTCTTAACAATAGATTAATTTTCCAATCTTTATAGTATTACAATGTAATACCATATAAAAACATAAAAAGTCAATTCTAACTCTCTAAAAAGAAAAAATATATCAATCCCTAACTTCCCACGAATTAAGTAACATATAGAGAAATCTGGAAAATGTTTTTTAGATATTGCGACAGTTTAACATGGAAGAGTAGTAAAACTTTTTATTTATTTTTTAAAAGAACTGGGTATCAATAGACTCTCCCTCTTCGCGAAAGGGGAAGTCCTTATAGGGGATGTTTGAGGGGAATTGACCCCTCCGTCGCTAACGCGACACCTCCCCTTTGTAAGGAGAGGAGTTTTTTATATCCCTATGCTTTTTAAGTGCTGTGTTACAGTCTTGTTCTCTGATTATTGACATTTTGAAATCCAAAACTAAAATACAAAAGAGAAAATGTAAAAACATACCAAAATCGTAGCGGTTCTGGCGTCTTCTTTTGCATTCTTTGCGGTAAAAGTCTTGCCAGACGGGCAGGGTTTAATTTCTACAGTAGATTCAATAGAAGTAGTAATTCATCTCTTATCAATCAAGTAATAAGAATTTTACCGCCAAGGTCGCCAGTCTTGCCAGACAGACATTTACATATATAACGGAAAAGCCTTTGAACAATAATTTATGATGTTAAATCTTAAAAAATAACTACCAGGACACTAAAAGACGCCAAGAGAGAAATAGATTGTTTTATTCAATCACCTAAAAATATGTTATAAACAATATTACCTGGCAAGGAATATTATATAATACAGCAACATAATTTTCATGCTCTCCCATTTCAATTATCTTATATTCTATCTATTTCGTAACAATTTCGTAATAATTAAAACATAGTCAATCTTGTTTCTATTTTTATTCATTATCATATTACTTAATTTTTGAAAAGTTAGAGATTAAAGATTTTATTTTACTTATGTTGTTGGCGGAAGTAGTTGATTTGACATCGTTTTGTAGCGTATATATGTCTGTTTAAAAAAGAAAATGGGGACGACTTTTGCCGTCCCCATCCAATTTTCCTTGCGAGGGCGAATAAAGAGTTAATTGTTATTGATAATTAGCTGCTTGAGCAATAACACCAATAACTACACCAACGCTGGGTAGAACTGGTTCTGTCGCGTTTACATCTGGATTATTCGGGTCAGTTGAACCGATATAACGGATATATTCGACATGTCCATCCATATAAAGCACATTGCAGCCACCGGGGATATGGTTAAAGAAATCAATTGCCCCGGAAGCAGAAAATTGGTCTAACATAACATAGACGCTACTTTGAGCCTGACTTGAACCGCCCGGATTGTTAATATCCGTAATCAAGAATCGCTCAATACCTTCACGCAATCTGTAAACAGTGCTGCTGCCACCATTTCCTACTCCATCTGGAACCTTAATATCTTTATCTGCAACCTTTTTCACTTCCTGGGCAGCCGTAGAATTTCCACCACTGAGGCATTGACTAATGTATGGCATTGCATCGCTTATCAGTTTATCCACTGCCGCAGCAAACTGAACAGGAACGCGGGTATTTGGGTCAGGTGCACCTGTTGAACCTAACAAAGACATTAAAGCATTCAATGTTGAATAGTTGCTTAAAGGTGCTGTTCCTCCTTCTTTGCAACGGTCTAATACGACGCCAACATAAGCATAACTTGCATCTATTCTACCTGGTTCATTAATTAACCATGTAGTTCCATCTTCTTTTCTCAAATAATCCACATTATCTCTTGCATCAGAAGGACAAATAGCAATTGCCGGGTCTGTTAAATATTCCGGATAAATTGCTTCTACACAAGGAGCCGCTGCCAAATCAAACTTATAGGGTTCTGTTGCCTGTGCACTTTTAACTGTTTGCAATGGTGGGAATCGTTCTCCTTTGGACTCATTACTATACATTTTGAAAATTACTCCCCACTGCTTTAAGTTGTTCTGGCAGGAGGAACGGCGAGCCGATTCACGGGCTCGTGCAAGTGCCGGCAATAAAATCGCCGCAAGAATGCCAATAATAGCAATAACGACAAGTAATTCAATAAGAGTAAAACCGCGTTTCTTCATAACCTTAATCCTTTCCTTTTTCTTCTGTTACCCGAGACTTATACTGCCTGAACAAACCCTCGCAAGCCTCCCGGATAACAATCAGAGTTAATAGTTAATTAAACTTTAATAAACACTTAATAATTACACTTCTATTAATACATATTTAATAACAAAAAGTCAAATTTTTTTATATCCAATAATAATTTTCATTTTACAAGAAAATAGGGTTTTTATCACTATGACAATCGGATAAAAACTATGAAACAATTTATCTGTCGTTAATTGTATGATATCACGATTAGAAAAGTAGAATACTTTAATTTTGCAGATAACAAAGGGGCAATAGCACAAGCACATTGACTAAATAGGAAGACATATTAATAGACTATTATAAATTTAGGTTTATATCTCTCTCGCTATTTCTACTGCTCTATAAGCACCATCATATATACCGATTTTTTTTAGTTTAACAATCTGCTCGTTATACATTTTGAGCAGGTCATCTTCTTCGACAAGCATATTGAGTGCTTGCAGAGTGAAGTCAAGCCCAACGCATTCAGGAGTGCTATCCCCAATTTCACTCGCACGGATGGCTCCCCATGCTTCATGTCCACCCACACGCTCCAGTAATAATTTGGGGATAGGATAAAAGGCAAGTTCACTGGGCTTTGTCAAAAGTAAGTCGCTGGGGCGCATAAGCAGATTGGTTGTATAGACAGCAGAGTAGGTATTGTCGTGGAGAAAGCCGTGAAGTGTTCCCATAAATTCGTTATTCAAGGCTTTCTGAACAAATTGCTGCGTTTCATCCCATTGCGTATGTAGTTTCAACAAATTATCAAACTCAGGAATGTTTTTTCGAAAATATTCTAAGGCGTTTTTATGGTCGCCAAAGTTTATAAAAAGTATCAGTTTCCCATCTTTTATCCATTTTAATATGGACTTCACAATATTTACCAGCAAACTCTGTTGAGCACCAGCACCTCCAATAGAAATAAGGACCCGGCGAGGCTCTTTTTTATCCATACGCAGTATACGATTATGAACATCTTCTTCTAACGGGGCAAGTAATTCATGGTCAACATAATGTCCCACAGCAGAAATTTGATTCTGAGGAATGCCTTTCTTGATGCCGGGGGTAATCATACCGCGTAGTGTTCTGAACCCAAAATATTCAGAAGGTCCCTGCACAATTTGTAATGCCTCGGGTGAAAGATGGAATCCCAGGGGACAGTTATCTGGAATGAGATTTAAGACCCTCTTTATGCCCGCAAAACTTGCTCCATGTGCATTAAAAGGATGTGTTGCTAAAACAGGGATACCAGGGTCCAATTGACGATACACATCTGAAAAAATTTCAGCAGTAGCCATTACAGGATAATTCTTTTCCAGTCCACGATACCATTTGCCCATCAGTGGGTCCCAAAAGAGGCGATTAAACGATTTTGATTTTTGCGAGATACGCGAGCCAAACGAATACCAATAATCCAGATAGCGTATCATGCGAGCACCGGCACTATTAAAATTTAACAAATCAAACCAGTAAGGAATATAGCCTGCATGATGAACTGCTGATGCGATTGCCATACCTATACGATAATGCCCATATCCCATGCGGATTGTGCCAATAGCCATTCCCCGTTGAGAGTCCAGAGACAACCCTTCTTTTTCGGAAAAAACATCATGCAAGTTGAGTATAGGTCCTAATACATTATTAGGTTTGGCTATCAAGGGAAATTCATCCTTGCCTGTATACCCAAACTTTTTAGCAAACTTATTTTTTAATTTCTCCCCTTTTCTTATGGCTTTATCCGAGAGAGGCATCCCAAACAAGGTCTTTGTGCTCATGGTTTGGCTCCTTTACAAATATTTTTCCTCCAATATTGGAGTAAACTACCATATCAATTCATATTTACGAAAATCAAATATAACAATAGAAATTAGAATGTGTATAGTCCCAAAAAATTTCCTGATGAAAAAAAATCCAGAGATTACAAGGTTGTTAATTTTTAAATCTATTACAATTTGGAGGACAATAGAAAAAAATAGTGTCTTTTAAAAAACTCGTTTTACACTTTTATAGTCTGTTATGATAGTAAAATCCTTTTTTACTTGTATAGGAACAAACAAATTGATGGAGGTAATATCCTTATGAAACGAAAAGGACAAAAGAAAGAAGCCCTTAATCGAAGGGATTTTCTAAAGAGGACAGGGATGGTCTCGTTAGCGACCGTAGCGTTTCCCTATATTATACCGGGAAAGGCATTGGGATTAGATGGTTCTGTTCCGCCCAGTGAGCGTATTACAATCGGCTGTATTGGTATGGGTGGTATGGGCACCTCGAATATGGATGGGTTTTTAAGTCAGCCATCTGCACAGGTAGTAGCCGTCTGCGATGTAGATGAACAACATCTTGAAGCAGCAAAGAAGAAAGTAAATGAGCGGTATGGAAATCAGGACTGTCTCGGTTATAAAGATTTTCGCGAAGTAATTGCCCGTGAGGATATTGACGCTGTTTCGTTAGCATTGCCTGACCAGTGGCATGCTATTCCTGCGATTATGGCGGCAAAGGCAGGTAAGGACATATATGGAGAAAAACCGTTAGCAGGTTCTATTCGTGAAGGCAGGGCTATTATAAATGCAGTAGAACAATATGGTCGTATCTGGCAGACAGGTAGTTGGCAACGCTCACAGGAACATTTCCGTCAGGCTTGCGAATTGGTTAGGAATGGCTATATTGGCGAGGTGAAAAAAGTTGTAGTAGGACTTCCCGATAAAAATTCTGTACAACAAAGGGATACCAAGCCCTCAGAACCTCCTCCCTGGTTCGATTATGATATGTGGCTGGGTCCTGCTCCGTATGCACCGTATTGTGAGGCACGCTGTCATTGGAATTTCCGCTGGATTAGTGATTATGCTGGTGGTCAATTAACAGATTGGGCTGGACATCATTGCGATATTGCCCAGTGGGGAATGGGCACAGAATTGACAGGTCCTGTGGAAATTATTCCGCATGGTGGTAATTGGCCTAAAGCAGAGGATGGACTGTTCGATACAATTGAGGATTACGAGTTTCTCTGCAAATTCAAGGAAGGCTTTGATATGTTAGTTAGTGCCCGTGAGAAAAATGGTGCTTTTTTTGAAGGTTCAGAAGGCTGGATACATGTAGATCGTAATGTCTTTGACGCACATCCGCGTTCTCTTGTCCAGACAGAAATAAAACCTTATGAATTGCATCTGTATCGCAGTTCAAATCATATAGGCAATTTTTTAGAATGTATTCGCACGCGGAAAAAGACCATTACCCCACCAGAAGTATCTCATCATTCCATTATGATTGGTCATTTAGGACTGATTGCCCTCAGATTGGGTAGACCCTTAAAATTTGACCCAGAAGCAGAGACTTTTGTCAATGATACCGAAGCCAATCGAATGTTATGTCGCACAATGAGAGAACCCTGGCACTTATAATCACTAAGAAATAAATTTTTATGGAGGATATATGTATGAATTATTGGTATAAAAAGATTGCGATTTGCATAGTGTTGCTGGGACTTTTTGGAATATTTGTGTCAAACGCAATTATGGCAGAACCCAGCCTGAAAGCACTTCTTATTACGGGTCAGAACAATCACCGTTGGGATATTAGTTTCCCAATCTTAAAAGAAGCCCTTGAAAAGACAGGACTTTTTCAAGTAGATGTTATTCAAACTCCCCCGCAAGGTGGAGACTTTTCTACATTCAACCCTGAGTTTCAGAAATATCAGGTTGTTGTTCTGGATTACAATGGCGACCTCTGGCCCGAACCTGTTCAGCAAGCCTTTGTCTCTTATGTGGAAAATGGCGGTGGCGTTGTTATTTATCATGCCGCAAATAATGCCTTTCCTGAATGGAAAGAATTCAATAAGATTATTGGCCTTGGTGGTTGGGGCAATCGTGATGAGCGTTGGGGTCCCTATATTCGTTGGCGCGATGGTAAGGTTGTGCAGGATAATACACCAGGGATTGCAGGAGCGCATGGACCGCAACATACCTTTCAGGTCATTATTCGCGATCGTAACCATCCCATCACCCGCGGACTTCCTCCTGTATGGTTACATACAAAGGATGAACTATATAGCCAATTACGGGGACCTGCAGAAAATCTGACTATCCTTGCCACTGCTTATGCCGACCCTGCACAAAAGGGGACAGGCGAACATGAACCTATTCTGTTCACAGTCCAATATGGCAAGGGGAGAATATTCCAGACAGCATTAGGTCATCCACAGGAAGATGTCCCAGTGGCTCTACGATGTGCAGGGTTTATTACAACGCTTCAACGCGGTGCAGAATGGTGTGCCACAGGAAAAGTAACACAAGCAGTCCCAGAAGATTTTCCCAGTCCTTATGAAACTAGACTTTGGGAAGAATATCGGTATATACCCCTTTCAGAATTGCTTGAACGAATTAAAGGATTTCATGCTTTGGATAGCCGTGCAACAATAACGCAAATCAATGAGTATCTGCGTGTAATGACCTCAGATAACAGGCCATTAGAAAATTGTGAAAAAGAGATGATTAAATTTTTACTTTCCGATGCAACAATTGATGCGAAATCATATATCTGTTCAAAATTAGGGGAAATAGGTTCAGAAGCGTCTGTGCCTGTTTTGGCTGATTTATTGAACAAACCCGAACTATTTGATTCTGCCCGATATGCACTTGAAAGAATTCCGGGAGAACAGTCTATTCGTGTCTTACGCAATGCTTTGCAGACAACAGAGGGAAAAGCACGGATTGGGATTTTAACCTCTATTGGTTTAAGAAAGGATTTAAAATCCATACCAACAGTTGCTATGTTCTTGAAAGATAGCGACCCCGACACAGTAGTTGCCGCAGGTGCTGCCCTGGATAGAATGGGTAAGGAAAGTGCCCTTTCTGCACTCTGGACAGCACGGACACAAGCCATCGAGCCTGCCCGCTTAAAATTAACTGAATATACCCTCTCCTGTGCTAATCAAATTTTAAAGGAAAAGAAATCCTCAGATGCTTTAGATGTTGTCCGTAGTTTGTCTGCGGACAACACACTGCCTTCTTCACTACGAATAGCCTCTATTCGCAGTTTAGCCCAATTTTCGGAGGAAGAAGGGGCAAAAGCAATTGTAAAATCATTCAGCGACCCTGACCCTAACTTTGTCCGTCTGGCAATTGCTGCCTGTCCCCTAATCAAAGATAAAAAAGTCCTTCTGAATGTAGTGTGCAAAGAGGTAGCCTTCCTACCAGCAGAAAATCAGGTGCAGTTTATTGATTTGTTTGCCTCACAAAATAAGAAAGAAATTCTACCATATATCGTGGAAAGCATGAGTAGTGAAAATGTATCTGTTCGTGAAGCCAGTATACGAGCCTTAGGTATGTTGGGCGGTAAGTCTGAAATCCAGATACTTGTCCAGAAAGCACTTGGCGAAGGAACAGAAGCAGAACTGGCAAAGACGAGTTTGTCAACTATGCCCGGCGAGGAAGTAGGACAGGAAATGCTAAATATATTGAAAAAAACCGATGTAGAACCTGCTCTAAAAAAATTGCTTTTACCGTTGGTTGCAGATAGAAGGGTTCCGGGAAGTGAACCTGTTATTCTTCAATCTGCCGGGGATACAGACCTCGAATGCAGAATAGCCGCTATAAAGAGCCTGATTGAACAGCCAAAAACCGAGATATTTGATACAGTATTGCAACTGTTACCCAATGCAGGTTCCGATGAAGAGCGAAAACTATTTGAAGAACTTATTTTGAAAATAGTATTACTAAATCCCGAAGAAACTGAAAAACGATTGGGAAGCCTATCGGCAATGCTGGACACAAAACCCGCTTTGCCCGTGCAAACCGTTCTACTTCGTGTTCTTGCTCGCTCGGGAAATCCCGCAGGATTGGAGAAAATTAAGTCACTCATTAATGCAAACACGGCACCTGAACTTTTGAATGCTGTTCTGGAAGCGTTAAATGAATGGTCTGATGATACACCTGTTCCGTTCCTTCTCGATTTTGCTCGTGCAAATCCACAACTGCCTCAACGCGATAAATTGCTTGAAACAACAATCAATTTAGCACAAAAGACCAAACTTTCTGATGACGAAGCAATTCAACGGATGGCTGCTGTTCTGGAACTCAATCCTTCCGAGTCTGTAAAGAAAATGGCAATAGAGAAAATTGCGGCAAGGAAAGCGGATAGTTCCTTGCCTTTGCTTCTGACTTATCTCCGTGAATCTGAAGACTCCATAAAAGAGGTTATAATCCGCTGCCTATCTAATTGGCAAAATGCAGCACCAATGGATGCTATGTTAGAACTGGCGAAAACGACAAATAATGATGCTATTCGTCGTCAGGCACTTGCCGGGGTGATTCAATTGTCAGGAAACAGTCCAGACCTTTCCCCTGAAAAAAGGACAAATCTATACAATGATGCTATCAATATGGCGACTACTCCCGAAGTGCTAAAAGGTGTCATTGGTGCTTTGCAAAATACCTACTATCCAGAGGCATTAGCCACTGTGGTAAAATTCCTTGATAATGACCAGGTCAGAGGAGAGGCAGAAGTCGCAACCGTCAAATTGTCAAAAATGTTGCTTGGAATTGCACCTGATATAGTTGTTCCTGCTCTCCAAAAGGTTATTGCACAAAGCCAGATGGACATCATAAAACAGGAAGCACAGCAGACATTAGAAATCTTACCTAAATTTGAGGATTTCATAACAGCCTGGATGGTTTCGGGTCCTTATGTAAATGAAGAAATAAATACAAATATGCTGTATGAATTTTCTTTCCCACCGGAAAAGCCGGAAGAAGAGGCAAAAGTTGTCTGGAAACCTGCGTCCCCAGGAACCAATCCCAATAAACCTATGGTCGTTGAACTCCACAAAATATTAGGTGGTGACAATCGCGTTGCTTACCTGCGAACCTATATATGGAGTGATACAGAATTAGATGCAAACCTGCTTATCGGCAGTGATGATGGTGTTCGAATTTGGGTCAATAGAAACAAGGTATTCGGAAAAAATGCAAATCGTGCATGTGTTCCCGATGAAGATACAGTTCCTATTCATTTGAAACAAGGTTGGAATCATATCCTTGCAAAAATTCGTCAGGGCAGCGGAGAATGGGAATTTTGTGCACGAATCCGCAATCTCGACGGCTCACCCTTTGAACCCAAACTAAAGGTTTCTCTATTCCCCCAATAGCCCAGAATTAAAATATACATTACATATCTTTATATTAGCCCCAATTTCGAGTAGTAAATTGGGGCTAATTATTTTTTATAAAACTATAGATATCCTCTGAATACATATAAATTGTGTATTTTATAAACGGATTATTGTTGTCCGCTAAAAGATTTGAATAAATATTATTGGTTTTGCAATAAACAATACATAATCTTTTACGATATAAGGCGTTGTCTAAAAAGTTAATTTGAGCCGATTTTGGTGGTTCAAAAACCTACAAAAGCAGTTAAAGGCAATCATATATCAATATAAAAAGATACTGATTTCTCGCATAAATTTTTCAAAAAAGGACTTTTTAGACAGCCCCACTCTATTGATACCCAGTTCTTCTAAAAAATAAATAAAAAGTTTTACTACTCTTCTATATTAAATTATTGTAATATCTAAAACACATTTTCCAGATTTTTCTACATATTACTTAATTCGTGGGAAATTGGTGCTTAAACTTTTATCGGATAGTAGTGATTTTATTTATATACTTCTGTTTTGTTCTACACTCTTATTATTCCCTTCGCCACCAGACATAGGCATCTGCTCGCATTCCCCATACAGGTCATATATTTCTGCTTCGGTTATCTTCACTGGATAAAATTCTCCTACCTGTAATGGTTTCTGCGAATGTATCCAGATAATCCCATCTACTTCGGGTGCCTCTGCATAAGACCTACCTACCCAGAGTTTCTTCTCTACATCATAATCTTCTACAAGGACTTTATATTCCTTTCCTACACGGCTTTTATTAAATTCATACGATATTTCTGCCTGAGTCTCCATAAGGATATGATAGCGTCGTTCCGCAATCAATTTGCCCACCTTACGAGGCATATCCATTGCAGGGGTATCTTCTTCCGGCGAGAACATAAACGCACCCAATCGTTCAAACCGAACTTGTTCCACTATCTCCACAAGTTCTTGAAAAGCCCTGTAAGATTCACCGGGAAAACCTAATATGACCGTTGTCCGCAGCACAACATCAGGTATAAGTCTACGAATGTGCCATATCAGGTCCGTTATATCCATATCATAACGAGGTCTATTCATCAATTTAAGCAACTTTTTGTCTATATGCTGAATGGGCATATCCAAATAATGCACTACTTTCGGTTCTGTTCCAACCTCCTGTAAAAACTTTTTCGTTATGCCCGCAGGCAAGCTATACAAACAGCGTATCCAGAAATCGCCTTTTAACTGGGCAAGTTCCTTTATTAATTCAGGCAACCCGTAACCTTTTTTCAAATCGCGACCATAACGAGTAATATCCTGAGCTATTAAATTAAGTTCTTTGATACCATTCTTTAATAAATATTCACCTTCTTGCAATACAATCTCCATCGGGACAGAATGATAGGGACCTTTAATTCTCGGGATAGCACAGAAAGAACACCTATGGTTGCAACCATCAGCAATTTTTAAGAACGAATAAGGACGAGGAGTAATAATTTTCCTATGAATATATTGTTTGATATTAACAACAGGTTTTTGTAGGCAACAAAACTTGTCTTTACGCGGAGTTTTTTCATCTTGCACATATTTCACCAATGTTTCCAACTGACCCACCCCTACAAGCCCATCAATCTCTGGAAATTTCTTCCACACCTCATCTGGATACCGCTGAACCAAACAACCCAGAACAAAGAATTTTCTGGGATTACCTTTCGTTCTCTTGCTTTCTGCTATTTCAGCAATAGCATCAATAGACTGCTTCTTCGCATCCAGTATAAAACCACAGGTATTCAGTAAAATCACTTCAAATTCTTCATCAGGATTAAAATCCTCTAACGCAATAACCTCATACCCTAAATCTTCTAATAATCCTGCTAAATATTCGCTATCTACTGTGTTTTTATCACACCCTAAAGTAACAATTCCTACCCTTTTTCTTTTCTTTTCTGTTGCCATCTATTCAGTTTACCCACAAACTTTTTACAATTATAAAATTAATGAGAAAATATTATATCCAAAATCAAAATCTTTTTTCATATATTTTTTAAAACATACCCGGCAGTCATATTGAAAGACCACCGGGTATAAAAGCAGAGGGTATAAAATACCTTTAGGAATAGAGAGAAAATTTAATGATTATAGACCATCAACATTTAGAGTCTTAACTAACCATGCGGGAACTTTTTTCCCTTTCTCATTTGTTACTTCATATTTCTTTAATACAATTTCCACAGCAACCGAACCCGCAGCACTACTCAAATCAACAGGATATGCTGTGGCTGTCCCGTCTTCATTAATTTTGATTGCCATGTTTGACAAATCAACTTTGCCTTCATCTGCATAACCAGACTCTAATCCCATCTGTAACATTTGGCGGGCTTCTTCTTTTCCACCGACTTCCGGATGCTCAAAATCATCGGCGAAAGTAGACACTAATAAGTCTAAATTCTTAGATTCGAGGGCTGTTTTGACTTTGTCTATGGTACCACGAATTAATTCCTCATCTGACGGACCTTTGCCCATTCCAGCACAGCCCAGAACGGAAAGCATAGCAATCACAGTTACCGCTACAAAAGCACTAATAATAAATCTCTTCATCTGAAAACCTCCTCTATTGGTTTTTAGTTTTTTTTGTTTTATTTTTTGATTAAAAAACACTTATCTTACATAAGTTTAAGTGTGACTATTTTCTTTAATTATAGGTTTCATTATTTTTTAATTTATGTAAGATAATGTAAGATAGTGTAAGATAATAGAGAAAATATATGGATTATAAACTATTAGCGAGGTTATATTATGAAACGCAGGAATTTTCTTCTTAATATAGGGGGGCTTCCCTTATTTTTCCTATCAGCAACAAAAGTTGAAGGCAAACAATCCGATACCCCACAAAAGGGTATGTATAAAAATCGAAAAGTGCAAAATCATATAAAAGCGGATATTATTATTGTTGGAGGGGGTATAGGTGGGGTAGCATGTGCCTGGACGGCTTTACAACATGGTTTAACCATTATTCTTACAGAGGAAACCTCATGGTTAGGGGGACAAATGACATCACAGGCAGTCCCTCCCGATGAAAATCCATGGGTAGAAGATGTAGGTTCTACCAAAAGGTACAAACAGTTCCGAAACCAAATTCGCAATTTCTATCGGACTTACTATCCACTGCTGAAAGAGCATAAGAAAAACCCCACATTAAACCCCGGCAATGGTAATGTTTCGCGATTATGTCATGAACCCCGAGTCTGTGCCCAGGTCATTGAAAATATGTTTTCTCCATACATTGCAGGGAGGAAATTAACAGTCTTAAAAAAGCACATACCTGTTCAGGTAGAAACGAAGGGGGACTACTTCTCCGGGGTTCGAGTTCGTTCATTAGAAACGGGAAATGAAATATCCCTGGAAGCACCCTTTTATATTGACGCTACAGAAACGGGAGAATTGCTCCCGCTGGGAAAGGTTGAGTATGTAATTGGAATGGAATCGCATAAAGAGACGAATGAGCCGCATGCCCCTGAAAAAGCAGACCCGAAAGGCATGCAGGCATGTACCTGGTGTTTTGCAATGGACTACGACCCACAGGGAAACTACTCAATAGATAAACCTTCAAACTATGACTACTGGCGTTCTTATGTGCCTCAATTAGACCCACCCTGGGCAGGACCTTTACTCAGTTATGTTACAACGCATCCCATTACCCTTGAACAACGGACATTGCCTTTCGACCCCACAGGCAAAACCAAATCAGACTGGTGGAACTATCGCCAAATTTTAGATAAAAACTTATATAACCCCAAAGTAATCCCTTTTAGCATTACCCTTGTTAACTGGCCTCAAAATGATTATTTTCTGGGGAATATTATAGAAAATTCCGCAAAGGAACAAGATTTATATCACGAGAAAAAAGCGAAGGAATTAAGTCTTGCCCTGTTTTATTGGCTGCAGAACGAAGCACCTGCTCCTGATGGGAAAATAGGCTGGCATGGACTTCGATTGTGTCCTGAGGTTGTAGGCACAGAAGACGGTTTTGCAATGAGACCCTATATTCGCGAGGCACGCAGAATAAAAGCAGAATTTACAATTTGTGAACAACATATCAGTAAAGATGTCCGAAAAGAATGGCAGAAAGGAAAACCTTATATAACCCCTGAATTCTTCCCTGATACCGTTGGTATTGGCTATTACAGAATAGATTTACATCCCCGAACAAATGGTAAAAATTATTTTGATGTAGAGTCATTGCCTTTCCAGATTCCTCTGGGTGCATTAATACCCCAGCGAATTGAGAACATGCTACCTGTGTCAAAAAATATTGGAACAACCCATATCACTAATGGTGCTTACCGACTCCACCAGGTTGAATGGCATATTGGCGAAGCAGTAGGTTGTGCAATCTCATTCTGTTTAAAAAATGGACTTATGCCCAGACAGTTGAAAAATGACAAAAATAAATTAGAAAAATTTCAGAGAAGCCTTGAAAATGAAGGTATTCCTCTCCAATGGAAGAATACAATACTCGAACAAAAGGGAAAAATATAATTATTCCCTTTTAGAACAATTGACGCATTCGGTCGCAATAATAACGGACATTATCCCATGTAGCGTCAGGAGGAATTCGATGGTCAGGACAGGGTATAAAACCACCTAATTCTATTAAAGGTTTCAATCTCTCAATTTCATGGTCAACAGCGTCCCTGTCCCGTAAAAAGGCTATCTTATTCATATTTCCAACACCACGCAACTCTTTACCATACTTTCTACGCCAGGGCTCAATACTTGCGTTCCATGTTCCTACCTCCATTGGAAACATGGTATTCACCCCGTTGTTAATCCATGTTGAGATAAGCGTGTCAATACAACCGTCACAATCTAAGGAAACAATATCTATTCCATAACTATTGCACAACTCTGTAATACGCTTATAATGGGGACCTACCAACTCATCAAATACTGACGGAATTACTAACGGACCATTTTTATAACAAATATCCTCCCAAAAATGAGCAAAATCATACTTCGCACCCTTTTCGAGGGCACGCTTTGTGTTTTGATAAGAAAGTTCACCATAAGTATCAATCATTTCCTTAAATAAACACGGGTCCTCTGCGTAAATATAACTCAATCCTACAACCCCAGTAATATTTCGCAATTTTCCAATTAAACTACCACAATGCAAACCATAAAGGTAATCTCTTTCATTCTTTTGCAGAAATGATTCGCCACCTTCACCAAACGGAATCATTTTATCATTTACGCGAACAAGCGTCTTTAATATCCTACCTTCGTTATATTGCAGTCGTGGAAGATAATGTTCCTCCCAATCTTGTCTTGTCTTTAATAGATGGTCAAATTCTGCGGGAATAGAAACGGCACCCGGTTTTTCAAGGACAATGACCCCATCTTCATTCTGAACTTTTCTCGAGCCATCGGGCAGTTCCTCTATAACCTTTCGCTCAAACACGGGGTCTAAATGTTCGTTTGGGTGGAACACAGAAAACCAATTAAAATCAAAGCCCACCTTTTCACTAACTACCTCATCCACAGGGTTACCGTCTGCCCATTCCCGTGCCTCCTCTCGTGTAATATGCCCTTCTTCTGCCCATTTTTCCAATGTCTCCTTCCAGAAGCCAAAGTGGACTATAGGTAAACGGTCATACGGCTTATATCTCAACACGGCAAGTGCTCTTTCTCTATGTGTCATAAAATTCTCCTTAAATTTTCATAATAAATGATGAGCATAATATATAGTATTACCCTATCTATACAAACAAACACCATAAATTAAACTTAATATAGTTCTTTTGTTTTTTGAAATTGGAATATAATTCATAATAATATTACATAATTTGAATTTCTTGTTTCATTTAAATTTTTTCAATAAATAAATTACAAATACAGTTTTTTATTTAAGGTTTTCAATATTTGAATAAAAAATATTTTATTATACTTTTTCAACTGGTTCTATTCCTTTACTCTTCGCCTGTTTTGCATGGAGAAGAGGTAAAATCTGTTACGCTTCGTTTCTCCGCAATGGGAACTGAATTTGCATTTATAATCTATCCTCCTACTGAAGGTATGCTTGAAGAGGATATTCGTAATCTATGTGAACCTGCAATTGAAGCGATTTATAGACTTGAAAAGCATATAAGTCACTATCTGCCTGATAATGACCTGGCACGATTAAATCAATCTGCTGGATTGGGTGCAGTAAGGGTAAATAGCGATTTGTTTGAGGTTATTCGCTGGTCAAAATTGTATTGGGAACAGACGGATGGTGCTTTTGACCCTACAGTAGGTCCATTGCTGGAACTCTGGGGATTTTCACAAAAAAGCAGGGATACTATCCCGTCAAAGGAGGAAATCACAGAAACGCTAAAAAAAGTAGGAATGGACAAGGTAAAACTTAATGAAGAAAATCAGACGGTTGAATTGACTGTTCCCGGTATGCGACTTAATTTTGGCGGCATAGGTAAAGGTCTTGCTTTAGACCGTGCTGCCCGGATTTTGAAAGAACAAGGGATAAAATCTGCTGTGCTTCATGCAGGAACCAGTTCCATCATTGCATTAGACTCTCCACCCAACCAAACAGGTTGGAAAATTGGTATTCGTTCTCCGTATAATAAGAATGAGCAGATAGAAGAATTTGAAATCTGCAATGAATCACTTTCTACCTCTTCCGCTTCCGAACAATATCTGGAACGAAACGGTAAAAAGTATGGTCATATATTTAAACCGAAAACAGGCTTGCCTGTTGAAAGTAAGATTGTCAGTTCTACTGTTATTACAAAAAGTGCCACTGAGAGCGATGCGTTAAGCACATCATTCTTTGTAATGGACATCAATTCAACAAAGGAATATTGCAAAAAATTTCCAAATTTGAAAGTTTTTCTTGTGTCAGAAAGTAATAATAAATTAGATAAACTTTACATTAACCTTAAACAGAGTGAGGATTAGTTATGAAATCGAATGTATCGAGAAGAAATTTCATCAAAACAGCAAGTGCTGCCACAGGTCTGGTCGTTATGGCAGGTAAAGCCCCTTTCTCCTATGCACAGAACGAAAAAGTTAGGGTAGGCTGTATTGGTTGTGGTGGACAGGGAAGTTTTCATATCAAAGATGGACTGATGGGTGCTTCTGATATAGTCATCACAGCGGTATGCGATGCTTATGGTCCCCATCAAAAATTGGGAATACAATTAGCACAAATTTCAAATGCAGGTATTGCTCTTGAACCCGGTCAGGGATTGACTGAGGAACAAAGGCAAAAGGCATTAACCGCATTCAAGCCTAAGGGTTATTATGATTATCAAGAAATGTTAGAAAAAGAGGAACTGGATGCTGTTGTTATTGCAACACCCTTAAATATGCACTATCAAATGGTTATGGATAGTTTAAGTGCAGGGAAATATGTGTTCTGTGAGAAGACCATGTGTTATGAGATTGAACAAGCAAGGGATATTGTTAAAAAATGTAATGAGACAGGCAAGTGGGTGCAAGTAGGACATCAGCGGAGGTATAATCCACTTTATAACAAAGCCCTTATGATGGCATGGAACGAAGGCACGATAGGAAGAATTGTTCATATTGACGCTCAATGGCATCGCAATAACGATTGGCGTCGCCCAATCAATAAAGACCATAGACTTAATTCGCAAGAAGCACGCTTTATCAAAGATTTAGAAAGACACATGAATTGGCGTCTCTACAAAGAATCTTCACGAGGACTTCTAACAGAATTGGCAACACATCAGGTAGACATCGTTGCATGGTTCTTAGATGCGATGCCCCGCAGAGTATATGGCTGTGGTAGTCTGGATTATTGGAGAGATGGGCGTGAGATTCATGATAGTATCAACCTTATTTATGAATTTGATATTACCCCTGAAAATCGGGGCTATCGTGCAATCAATGCAAGGAGCAGTTATCAAGATAAATTGGCTATCAATCAACCCTATACCGTCCAATTAGCCTATTCCAGTATTACGGCAAATGCAAAGAAGGGCTGTAATGAACTCATTGAAGGAGACGAAGGAACGATTGAATTGAGTGAAGAAGGTGGATTTTTCTATCCTGAAGCCACTTCACAAGTATCCTGGGGCGAATCCAGTAGTGCAGAACAGACAGCGACTGTGATTACTTCCGGCGGCACATTAAAACTGAGCAACAAAGCCCTTCAAGAAGGGAAACCCATTGTCGTGGATAACACACGCTCAGTTGACCAACTTCAATTTATGCGATTTGCCAAAGACATTAAAGAAGGTGGAACTCCAAAAGCAAATCAAATGGTTGGCTTGCGTGCTACCATCATGGCTCTTTCTGCTTTCCAGGCAATTGAAGAGAGAAGAATGGTCGAAATAGACCCCGCTTTATATACCTTTGACTTTCCAACTCCTGACCCTTCTATGGTGAGTTAATTAACATATTTTGCTTGCTATAGAGAAAAAAACAATAAACTTTAATATATAAAAAGAAAGTAAAACCATGAGTAAATCGTGGAAAAAGTGCCTTTTCAATCTAATATTTACTTTTGCTTTTCTAACCTCTGTTTTTACCTTTGCTGCGGATAAATCAGAACCGTTACAAAATATTATTGAAAACTATGATAAGTATATTGGTAGAGATATGGTTCTTTTTAATCGTGCCCCCAATGCAAAGATTATCCGCACATTACCCCTTTCCTGTCCTCCCTTCCATTTACGGGACAAAGATGGAAATATTATTGACCCTACCAAAAATCCCGATGGAACACCTGTGGACCCCAATCTTCCACCTGAGCAACAAGGCATTCCCCAGGCCGTGAGCACAAAGCAAACATGCGGTATGTGCCACCCCTACGAACAGATTACTCATGGTTATCACTTTCAAATGGGTAGAGATGAACTTTATACGGAATCTTCTCCTGATAGCGGAATACCTAAAGACAAAGGTCCGGGTCTTTTTGGTAAATGGCTATCGCTATATCAACGGGAACTGGTCGGCAAACACTTTGAAAGCCCTGACCAGGTAGATATGACTCCTTTCGATTGGATAGAAAATTGCGGTGTATGCCATCCTGGGGGAGGTCCCGCAGAATATGACCGTTCTGGGAAAAGATATGATATTGTAAAGAAAACAAATCCAACGGTTGGCACTTTTGGTGATGGGGATTATTACGAATCACCCTGGGAGAAGTCAGGCGTTCTTGAAGCAGACTGCTTTATTTGCCATCTTGAAGATTATGAATACTCTGCCCGTGCACAGCAAATTAAAAAGTGGAACTTTGAATATGCCTCAACTGCTGCAGCCGGTTTCGGCTTTGTCTGGGGTTCTACCGTTGATGGACAGCAGCCCAAGGTATATTACAATAAGAGCCTTTTCCGTGCTGATGGAACAGTCAGCCTGCATATTCGTAGACCGACAGACCGTCAATGTATGTTCTGCCATGATATGTCCAGCGTTCAGAAACGAGGTATTTCATGGCATTCCTCTTATATGCAAGATGTTCATATCGAACAGGGCTTGAAATGTATTGACTGTCACCATGGTGATATTCGGCACAACTTTGCCAAAGGAAGTTCTTCTAACCAGACTGTTCGAGATGATCTGGATAATACGACCCTCTCATGCGAACAGTGTCACGACAAGCAAGAAAAGGGAGCAACCTACGCCGCTCACAAAGGATTTCCACCTTTACACTTTGAGCGACTTGATTGTACCGCTTGCCATATAACCCATAGACCTTTCTTGCCTGTTTCTATTATAGACCCGCTTACAGGAAAAGCCCTGACCCTTCCTGAAACACAGGACTCAAGTTACCTGGCTGCGTATGAATTTGGCGGATTCTGGGGCTGGACACGAAGCAGAGATGACGCAAATCTTATCTTCCCGTATACAAGGGAACAATTACAACAAGCAAAAGAGTATACCGTTTCTAAAGAGGATACCATCCGCAAATTATTTAAAGACGCCTTTTTTACTGACCTTCCAGAAGGAACCATTAAAGTTAAAGATTTTATAGAACAAAAGCAAGGACTTGAAAATTCAGAAGCCCGTGGACTGATGCTCATTACCTTATCGCAACTATTCCGTCCTGCCCAGGAGGCGTATCCTGTCATAGTTTTCAGGAACAAGGCGTATACGTATGATGCGGGACAAATTAGGGAATTGAAAACTACATTACAACCTAAACGACCCGGTGCTACAATTATTGAATCCCAATTTGGTTTAGGACGAAGCAAATCAGATAATAAGATTTACGCAGAACATAGACAGGTTTCCGCTTTTTGGGTTTATCTTGATGGTGAAGAAGTCCGACCTGTATTTATGAAAGATATGAAAAAAGCCTACGATTGGCTTACATCTCCGGAATATAGTTTCCAATTATATCCTTCACAACCTCAAAATGGACAGGCTTCTCCTGCTTTGCCTGAAAATCCTTTTAAGAAGACAACAAGTAATGCTTCCCCTGAAAATACAGGTGCATTGCAAGCACAGACAACACCTCCACTCGAAACAGCACTTCGTAGAAAAACTACCGATGAAATAAGAATGGTAGCAGAGTTAGAGGAAAACCTGAAAACGGCTATCCGCGAAAAGGTCAAAACATATTCAGCCTCTGATGTAAAACTCCTTAAAATATATGACGACAATAATGATACATTTCCAGAGGTAAACTCGAAAGAGGAAATTGGACTATTTGCCTGGGCTCTGAAACAGACTGTTCCTACCCTTCGCGACAAAGACTTGTATTATCTGAGAGGAACTACCATCTTCCATGTAAACATCAAAGGTGGAGAAAATCCGTATGAACAAGAGTTCATTGATATGGAGCGTATCGGTGAGAATAAGCCTTTTATCGCAATTACACGGTTTGAAGAGAAAGAAGAATTAGGAGAGTTTAGTTGGGATAAGCCAAAGAAAGTGTGGACGCCTGTGGAAATGCGAATTTGCTCTCCTTATGAAGCAAGTATAGAGCAAATAGTGGACCCGAAATCTTATCCATCTATTATGGCTATGGCAAAACCTCTAGAATGGACGGTTTCTCATGGTGTTGAGCCTGTTTCTCGCGCTTATGGTGCTAATGGCTGCACTGATTGTCACTCTGAAAATTCACCCTTCTTTATGCAAAAAGTTATTACAGACCCATTCACAGAGGAAGGAACACCTAAATATGTGCCGATATGGAGTATTCTGGGATACGATATTTTCAATCTGAAACTGGGTGCATTGAGAGAGGGTATCCTGAAAAAATATTCAGCATGGCTCATCCTACTTCAACTGTTGATAATCCTGATTCATTATATATTAATAGGCAAAAAAGAAGGAACACCTGTGGGAAAACCGAATGTGCTGCGGTTCCGCTGGTATGAAAGATTGTCCCATTCTGTTGCAATGGTTACCATTGTCTTTCTCGCCTTTACCGGGTTCTGCTTCTTGTTAGGGCAAAATGACCCATTAGGACCCTGGGCAAGAGTCTGGCACACCTGGTTCGGGTATGCTGCTTGTGCTGGTGTAGCCCTTATATTCCTTTGCTGGGTTGCGTTTATGTTTCCAGGAAAAGGAGACCTACGCTGGTTATTAAAAGCAGGTGGTTATTTAGGTGGAGTGAAAGGTCATGTCCCTGCTGGAAAATTTAATGCAGGACAGAAAATTTTGTTCTGGCTTGCCATTCTGGCTGCGGGCACTTGCGGTGTAACCGGCGTGGTTATGGCTTTAAATCGTAACTTCTACTTCTTAAACCAGGAAATATATTACACCCTTCATGATGTTTCTGCATTAGTTATGATTATGGTACTTATTGCTCATGTTTACCTGGCCGCTTTCGTAGTTCCTCATAGTCTACGAGCCATTTTTGGTGGGAAAGTCAGCGACATCTGGGCGAGAGAACATCATTGTTTATGGGCTTTCAAAGTAATTGAAGATGAAGAAAATCCTTCAAAACACTAACATAAAAAAACATTAATTAGATTAATATCAAGGAGAAGAGTTTTTATGAAGATTCTGTCTCTTTTAGGTAGTCCGAGGAAAAAGGGGAATACAGCGTATGCGTTGAATTACCTAGAAGAACAACTTAAACAGATGAACCATGAAATAAAGCATATCCATGTGCCTTCTTTATCAATTGAAGGATGTAGAGAATGCTTTTGGTGCAAACGGGCAGGCTCGTTCCTATGTAGTAATAAAGATGATGATGGCATATCGGTTCTAAAAGATATGATTAAATCCGATGGCATTATCTTTTCTGCACCTGTTTTCTGGTGGGGCTTTCCTGCACAAATGAAAGCACTCATAGACCGTATGTATTGTCTACTTCCACCGGAAGGAAAAGAAAATGAATACGCTTCTCTTATAGAAGGGAAAACTACGGCACTAATAGTAACCGCAGGTAGCGGTATTAAAAACAACGCTGATATTTTGGGGCTTGCATATAAAAATACAGTAGAATTTACAGGATGCAAGTCCGCAGGTATCGTATATATCGCTCCCTGCTCTGGCGTAGAATCCATTGATGATAAAGTCAAACAACGACTCACCCAATTAGCCCAAAATTTCAAATAAAACCTCTGAAAAAAATAATTCAGTTGATACAAAAAGGGTGATAAGTCTTTCTATATCTTTAGTCTTACGAGTTTAAGAATAAACCACAAAGACACAAAGAAAACGAAAAGAGTGTCAAGCACTAAAGCAACAAACAATTAGTTTGAGGGAAGTGTAAATTGCTTTGTTTCGTGAGGCTGGAAGGACAATTGTAATTTTTCTCCGGTAAAGGGAGAGAGAAAGGTACACTGAGTTCCATTATCGGATTGGATAGTTACCTTTTTAACTTCACCCTCTTTCTTCTCCGCAGACACTAAAAAACCGCCTTCTGCACGAAGTTGGTAAAAACTTACATCTTTCCAGTTATCAGGGATACATGGGAAAACGGTTATAACCCCATCATGGCTCTGAAGTAATATTTCCTGAACTGCGGTCCCTGCTGCAAAATTTCCTTCTAATGTGAATGGGCGATATGTGAAATTACTGTAGCCTTTGCCTGATTGGTCTCCGTTGCAATGAAAACTGTTGGGCAACACGAAACCTTCCGAGAAAATTTTCAAGTTCTTTATAGCGTCTTCTGACCTTCTTGCACGAGCGGCTAAAATGGCTTTCCATGCAAAACTGTATCCACACCATTCGGAAGTTCCCAGAGTATCAAGGTAATTTAAGGAATTATTAATTACTTCCATATCCTTCTGACTGTAAGGATTTAACATGCCTAATGGAAATATCGCCATAAGGTGTGAGAAATGACGATGGGAATGGGGTAATATATAATCTTTTGCCACTAATAAACCTTCCTTTTCCGAAACCCAGAGTTCAGGGAATTCGCTTAATACTTCGAGCCATTGTTTTTGTTCCTTTTCATTTCCCGTAAGACCTGCCAGTTCCGCTGTGGCAGTAAATAACCAACGAATAAGGGATAAATCGTAATTGGTCAATTCTTCAAACCAGGCATTTGGACGATTATCATTAATCTCTGGCGAGGAACTCAATGGCAGTTTCCGTTTCCCATCAGCAGAACGGCAGTCTTTTGTTATTGCGTCTAAAAACACGGCACAATCATGCAAATATGGGTAAGCCCGTTCCTTTAAAAAATTATCGTCATGGGTATATTTCCAGTGCCAATAGAAATGATGTGCCAGCCAGGCTCCTGTAGTGGCAGAATGGGTATATTGTCGCCAGCCCCCAATTTGTCTGCCTATTATATCTGTGGTCATTGGAACATTTAGCCCCGGCAATTCAAAGAACCGTTGTGTCCATTTAAAACATTCATCACGAATATTCCAGAGCCACTCAATAAAATATCGTTCCTGCCCCAACCGATTGCCTGAATAGGCTATCCAATAAGACAGTTCTGTATTCAAGTCATGATGGTAGTCCCCTTTCCATGGTGGTCTCTTTCCATTGTCTGCTGTCCACGGACCCTGCAAGGCTATTGGATACATGCCAGCCGCAGCACCAAACTTATAGGTTTCGTGATACCACCGCTTTTCAATAATGTCATCAGGAATGGATACAAAAGTTTGATTCCAATACCTTTCCCACCATTGAAGATGGGATTGAACCTCATCTTCATAGTTCTTATCCAATACATTCTGAACTTCTTCCTGTGAGGTTGTTAAGGGATTTACTTCCGCACTTTTTGATGGGATAATAGACCATGCAGCCAGATACTCTTTATCATTCAGTCTTGACCTGCCCATATATACTGCGAACTGAAAGCCTCCCCAACCTTTCTGCAAATATGACTGTATGTTTTCTCCTTTATTAAACTCAGGCGTAGGATAGCCCAGCATTCGCAAATCGTCATTGGCTAGTTTTTCGTTATCATCTGGTTTTCCAAAAGGAGGTGGGATTAATTTTAAATCAGGGCTGGATATATTGATAAAGTGAACAAGCCCCACAGGACGACCTGCAAGAACATAAATTTCAATTTTTCCACCTTCGTTTAAATCTATAGAGACCATACCCCGTTCCAGATGTAATTCCATCTTTTCAACTTTTCTTTCCGGTGGAAGAACAATTCTTATTCGTCCCGCAGGAATTTTAGTGGGTCCCGGGTTATCATAAGGCTTTTCATATAGATTAATTAAATCTTCAAATCGTCCTTCCTTTTCCCATTTCTTCATAATTTCAAATTTATATGAAGCACTTTCAAATTCAGGCACAGGTCGCAAATCCCATAAATCAGTGCGGTCAATGGAAACAATCAAAGAAGAATTATTCTCCCATACCAGAGCACCCATCAAGCCGTTTCCTAATGGTAAACCTTCATCCCATGTTTTAGCAGGTTGAGTGTAGACAATATTATGTTTTTGTGCCAATTCCGTGGGAGATACGCCAAACACATTAAAGGTTAGACATGCCAGCGATAATGCAGTGATAATATGAGAAAACATAGGTATATCCTTCCATAGATTAAAATGTAGAATATGAAACATGCTATACCTATAATAATGTATTGTGAGTGGTCGAGCAAATCTTTAGTCAGAAATTATGAATGAGGTGGGGCTAATTTTTTCAGGAAATCCCAGGGATAAATGCTGGAAGTATGCCCGTCACTCCAAAAAATACTCAGAGCATAATGTCCAAGCGGTTGGAACTGTTCAATTTTTATATCTTCTGCCACCTGCTCTGGTTTCAATAATGGTTCCCCTGTCAACTCATCAACGCAATAGGCACATCTACAACTCCGACGAAGTTCCACCAGGGAAATATCAGAGATTGTTCCATCTTTCCAGTCTATAATCAACTTTTTATTAACTGTTTTGACTTCCGGATGAGGCACAGATTCTGCCCTCCGCTTTCCAATTTCCCGTTGAATTTGTTCAATCACTGGAAGCCAAATCCCATCATATTCTTTACCTGCGTCTTTATGTGAAGCATCATAGAATTTTGGGAGGATTGGAATTTGTGCCAGGAGGGGTAGTCCAAATCGCTGTTGCAAATCTTCTGTTCCTTTGCCGAACAGAAAATGCTTTTTATTACATTCATCGCAAATAAAGTAAGCCATGTTCTCAATAATTCCTAATACAGGCACTTGCAACTTTTCGAACATTAAAATCCCTCTCGAAACATCCACCAGTGATAAAGTTTGGGGTGTTGTAATGATAATTGCTCCATCCAACTCTATTTGCTGGACAAGAGTCAACTGGATATCACCTGTGCCGGGAGGTAAATCAATAATCAAAAAATCCAGAGGACCCCATTCCGTTTGATGTATCAGTTGCGAGGTATAAGTAGAGACCAGAGGACCGCGTAAGACGGCTGGTGCATCGCCCAGAATATACCCTAATGACATTGTTGAGATACCGTCCACATCTACAGGGATAATATTTTCGCCAATCATGGCTACATCTGTCCGAGCCAGATTCATCAAGGTTGGCAGAGAAGGACCATAAATATCTAAGTCCATCAAACCTACTTTAAATCCATTTCGCTGCAAGGCTCGTGCAAGAAATGCGGCTAGGGTAGATTTGCCCACACCTCCTTTGCATGCAGAAATTGCAATAATAGATTGAACATTATCCAGATGTACCTGCTGTGGCATGGGAGGGGTTTTTCTACTTCGCGAGGTAAATTGAATATTTACCTTATTAATCCCTTCTATTGAAAGCAGTTTTTGTTCAATCTCACTTTTAAATTTTGACTGCAAAGGGCAGGTAGGTATGGTAAGTTCGACAGTTAAATTGACAATTCCACCTTCTTCAATCTGGATTGACTTCACAAATCCAGCACTTACTAAATCTGTTCGCAAATCAGGGTCAATGACAGTTTTTAGTTGTTCAATAATTTGGGTCTGCAAGGAATCGAAAGTCATAAATTAAAAAACACTCCTCTATCCGACAATGTATAAAAATGTATAAATCAGAAAAATATTAGGGGTTAGAAATGTTAACAAAGAAATTAAAAACTAACCTTTACTTCCATTTCTGCATTAGCGTCAAAGTTTATATCATTTTGAGGATTGTATCCTGTTATATGGATTGTTCCTTCAATACAACCGCCATCAGGAAGGTCTTTTATAAATGGATAAATATCTACCAATTCACCCTTTTCAAAAACAATTTCTGTTCTGTTTTTATTAAAAGTGCCTGCACCATAATCAATCTCACCATTTCCAACCTTTATTTTTAGTGTGACATTTTCAAATCTGGAAAAATCACCCACAGTGGCTTGTATTGTAATTTTTTCAACCCATAGATTCCTTATTTTAATTCTATTTACTAACATTGAAAGAAATCCTGAGCCAAAAGGCAGTTTTTGAATTTCTTCTTTCACCTGTTCTTTTAGCGTATCTATATCAAATTGGCCACATACTTTTGCTATTGAAATATCCTTATCCACACGCAGGTCCTGTCCCGGTTCACCTGAAATTGTACCCGAAATAATTTTTTTTGTAAAGGGTATCTCTGTTTTAATACATCCTCCGATACAACCCGCAGAAACTAAACTAATAATAGAGATTAAAAAAAGATTTCGAATACTAATTTTATACAGCAATTTTTCTTTTTTCATCTGTTATCCTCCTCTAAATTATAAATTATAATCTTTCTGACACTTACTATACTAATTATTATACCCTAAAAATAAAATCTTTACCGAAAAACAGTATCTAATTAATAATAAAACTCAGCAGTACCTTTTATTACAAAGGTTTTCCCTCTACATAAAGTTCTTTCCATTGAATACCTGCTACACCACCGGTGTGAAGTTGTAAGGCAAAGAATCCTTCAAACAAATTAGGGGCAGGGTCTTGGAAATCTACCACCTTAACCCCATTTAGCCAGGTGATTGTTCTATTCCCTTCTGTCTTTGCTTCAATCTCATTCCAATCGCCTTTTCGTAATGCCCATGCAGCAGGAATTTTAACGGTAGGTTCCGTTAACCAACCCCGTTTATAACTTTCATAGAGAAAACCTGTCTTTGTCGGATAAGCCGGTTCTACCTCAACCTGCACGCCAGAGATAACAGGATAACCGTCCTCTCGCAATTTAATACTGGAATAATAGAACAATCCATAATTACCGTCACCTAACATCTTGAACTGTCCACGGACACGAAAATTTTTCCATGTCTTTTCAGTAGCCAGGTAGCCTTCTGATTTTTTGGGTCCGCTTTTCCCAACAATAACGCTATCTTCCACAACCCATTCTTCCGAGCCGTAATTTTTCCAGCCTGTGAGGTCTTTGCCGTTGAATAGGCTTTGCCATTCACCTACTCTCCCTAAATCCTTAATTCGAATATTCCGATACTCTATTTCAGCGACATCAGGAATAACCTCATCTGCACGCACCTGCAAAAGAATATATCCTTTTATGTAATTATCATCTTCAATTTTTGTAGCCAGAACATCATTTAAGTAAACCTCAATTTTGGAACCTATCGCAACCACCTTCATACGATTCCAATCCTTTTGTTTCAGTGTCATTACAGCCTCGTTAGAAGGCATAGCCAATATTCCTCTGCCATTCTCTTCCATTAGTTTTCCTGTCTCTGGTCGCTGACGCGTTTCAATATCTGCCTGATAGCCATAGCAATCATATTTCCATTGTTCAGGTGACACATTTTCGGGAACAGGCAATAGAGGTAGCCATTGTGTCCGAAATTGAATACCCCCATTTATTGGTTTCGTTGTTCGAAATTCACATTCAAATTCAAAATCAGCAAACTCCTGTTTTGTGTATTGTAACCAGATATTTACCTTTTCATTTTTTTGCTCAGGGGTCTTTGTCAGTTTACCTTTGATTATTCCATCCTGCACTGTCCATTCACCACTTAAAGGCTTCCAGCCTTCTAATGAATTGTTCTGAACAAGGGATACCCAATCCGCAGGTTGAGCAAACATACTCAAGATTGAACATAAAACAAGCATTCCCATCGTATATCCTTTCTATTCTATTAATTTTTTTATTAGAAAAATATCTACCCACACTTTACTATTTATTATTACTCACAAAGATAAAAGATTACAATCTCTCTCCTTTATTCTCATCTTTTCAATTATAACCTCAAATCTATCACAGCCGTTACATTCGCATCCGATTCACATTTTTTGCAAGCAAACCCTTAGGACCCTGTGTTAATTCAAAACTCACTTTATCTCCTTCCCGCAGCGTTCGAAAACCTCTCATTCGTATTTCCGTATAATGAACGAAAATGTCTTCGTCCAAATCATTCACGATAAAGCCATAACCTTTCCGGTCGTTAAACCACTTAACCTTCCCCATGTAGCGGATGGAAGATGATGTTGATACTGCCTGGTCCACTGCTCAATCCCTTATTGTTAAATTTTTCTTACACTTTTTAACTTCTATATATAAATACTTCCCACCGAAGTTTTTCATACCATTATTTTACATTATTCTCATAAATTTGTCAATAAGAAAATTAGAAAAATAAAAAACTGTGGGCTAATATGGCTTATATGTCTTATATAACCTATTCTTAAGTTCTTTAGGTGAATTTATTCAGCAGTCTCATTTTATTTATAATCTTATAACCTTTGGTAGAAAGAAAATATTTTTAACTTCTTGAAGGAGTTTCTATGCGAATTTTAATAACAGGTGGGGCAGGTTTTATTGGTTCTCACTTATGCGAATTTCTCACACAGCGTGGGGATAAGGTTATTGTCCTTGATGATTTAAGTACGGGGAAATTTGAAAATATTGAGCATATCCCTGGAATAGAATGTATTATAGACTCTACCTTAAATCAGGACATCGTTCATGATTTGGTCAAAGATGTTGACATCGTATTTCATCTCGCTGCGACAGTTGGCGTAAATTTAGTTATTAACAATCCAATACAAACTATCATAAACAATATTCGGGGAACAGAAACGGTTTTAGAAGAGACCTGTCGCTATCGTCGTCCCTTGCTTATAACTTCAACCAGTGAAGTATATGGCAAAAGTATGAAAGAGGTATTTGAAGAAGAGGATGACGAAATTATCGGTCCTCCGCATCGCCATCGTTGGTGCTATGCTGCTTCTAAATCTATTGATGAGTTTTTAACCCTTGCCTACTGGAAAGAAAAACAACATCCGGTATATATCGTTCGACTTTTCAATATTGTAGGACCTCGACAAACAGGCCAATACGGTATGGTGCTTCCAAACTTTATTACCCAGGCATTAAGGGGTGAGCCGCTTCGTGTATTTGGAGATGGTATGCAAACTCGTTCCTTTGCCTATGTTGGAGATATTGTTCCTGCACTGGTTCAAGTCATTGAATCCCCAGGTTTGCGGGGCACCGTGTTCAATCTGGGTAATGACGAAAGTGTACGGATTATAGACCTGGCAAAAAAAGTCATTAACCTGACAAAAAGTTCCTCTACAATAAAACTTATTCCTTATGATGAAGCCTATCCTGAAGGTTATGAAGATATGCGGCATCGTGTCCCTTGTTTGAAAAAGATACACCAGGCGATTGGATATAAGCCAAAGACATCTCTCGAAACCATTATTACCAGGGTAGAGGAATATATTCGAAAAAAAATGGATTTAAACTAATTGTATTACAATTTTATTTTGGTCTCCGTTTGTATGTTTGAGTTTAACAAAGGAAGAGTAGGGACTGTTTCCGCTTTTTTATAAGGTAATATTACATATTTTAGATTTTAAGTAAAATAGGGAAAATGGAAAAGGTATTTATAAAAACTTTTGGTTGTCAAATGAATGAACACGACAGTGCACGAATGGTGTCTATTCTTGAACAACTTGGATTTTTTACTACTGACAGTCCTGAGGAAGCCAATATTATCTTAATAAATACCTGTTCGGTTCGTGAGAATCCTGAAAATAAGGTATACAGTTTATTGGGTGCCCTTCGACCTATTAAGAAGGCGAAGCCGGATACCATTATTGCTGTATGCGGTTGTGTGGCACAACAAGAGGGTGAGAATATACTGAAACGGGAATCTGCAGTGGACATGGTTATAGGTCCAGACCATTATTTTGAACTGCCTGAACTGATTCACCGTGTCAAGCAAGGGGAACGACTCTGTTCCATACTAAGGACTTATCCTAAACCTCCTATATTTGATTTTATCCCTTCGGAATGGCTTGAAAAGGGACATCGTGAAGGAGTAAAGGCATACATAGTAATTAGCAAGGGCTGCAATAACGCATGCAGTTTTTGTATTGTTCCCCGAACCCGCGGAAGAGAGGTTTATAGAACGCCCGCAAACATCCTGAAAGAGGTTCAGTCAGCAGTAGCAGAGGGAATTCGTGAAGTATGGTTCCTGGGACAAAATGTAAATGCCTACAAATTTAGTCCTGATTATCGGTTTAATGAATTTTTGTATGATGCGTCTTCTATACAGGACCTCTGGCGAATCCATTTTACTTCGCCACATCCACACGATTGGAATAAAGGACTTACCGACTTGATTGCAGAACGGAAAAATATCGCAAGGCATATTCACTTGCCTTTGCAATCGGGCTCTAACCGTATATTAAAACTTATGCGACGGAAACACACGATTGAAGACTATATAGAGCATATTCATTATTTGCGGAAAAAAGTCCCTGACATAGAGGTAAGCACAGATTTAATTGTTGGTTTTCCAACAGAAACAGAGGAAGAATTTGAGGAGACATTAAAGGTTGTTGAACAGATAAAGTTCAGCCAGATATATCCTTTCAAATACTCTCCCCGTCCTGACACTTATGCCGTAAAGTTAGGTGATACCGTTTCGCGAAATGTCAAGGAAGAACGGTTAGCCCGCTTGATTGATATGCAAGAAAAAATCAATCAATCAGCAATGGAACAACTTATCCATACAAAGCAGGAGGTACTCATAGAAGAAAAACATCCAAGGATTCAAAACTTCTGGAACGGTAGAACGAACACATATCGTTCTATAACGGTTTCAGGGAAAGACCTGAACATTGGAGATTTAATTTATGCCCATGTAGTAGATTTTCATGGCCATTGGCTAGAAGCAGAATATATGGAAACGATAAAACATTCACCCTTAAACAAATAAAAAATAAGGAGGAAAAGACCATGAAAGTTTCTGTTGTTCATCCACAAATGGAAATAGAATGGAACTGGAACACAGCCTTGCTTATTCCTGTTTGTGAAAATGAATTGCCTATCGAATGTGAACAACTTACAGAGGACCAGGAAATTATTATCCAATCTATGATTGACCGTGATTTGTTTTATGGCAAAGATAACGAAATATTGTTTGTTCCTTTTCCCAATGCGTCCTTTGCGGGTGCTCTGCTTGTAGGATTAGGTTTACAAGATAAGATTACACCTGAAAAAATCCGTAGAACTTCTGCACAAATTATCTCTCATGCTAAAGCAAACAAAATCTCTCATCTCGTTTGTGACTGGGAACAACTTTCTGTAGACAACATGACTCCATTTATTGAAGGGATACTTTTATCCCAATATACCTTTGACCAATATAAAAATCTGGACAAAAAAGGAGACAATAAGCCAACAGAGATAAACGCCATTACATTTATTGTTTCTCCAAACAAAGATATTTCTGCCTTGCATAATCAATGCAGTCAGGCAGTTCTTATTTGCAATGCGGTAACAATGGCTCGTTCATTGACATGTTCTCCTGCGAATGAGTTAACGCCCCAATCCTTTGCGGACATAGCCAGAAATATATGCAAGGACACACAAATCAAAGTGCGATTGTTAAATAAAATTGAAATGGAAAAGGAAGGATTAAACTGTATCCTTTCAGTGGGCAAAGGCTCTAAAAATGAGCCTCTACTACTTGTCCTTGAATATCAACCTCAACCGAATCCTGAGAAACCTCTGGCTATTATCGGTAAAGGGGTAACCTTTGACACAGGGGGTATCTGCCTGAAACCTCGCGAAGATATGCACGAGATGCGTTACGATATGTCCGGTGCCGCTGTTGTGTTGGGGACAATTTATGCACTTAACGAATTGAAATCCGATGTCTCTGTGGTCGGCATTATCCCACTGGTGGAAAATATGCCCGGTGGCTCTGCACTTCTTCCCGGTGACATTATCAAAACATACAGCGGTAA
The DNA here is from genome assembly GCA_964549105.1 of uncultured Nitrospirales bacterium. Classification (GTDB taxonomy): domain Bacteria; phylum Hydrogenedentota; class Hydrogenedentia; order Hydrogenedentales; family Hydrogenedentaceae; genus Hydrogenedens. The sequence continues at coordinate 63,480 of CAZJTZ010000009.1, read as the reverse complement.
AACTGTAGAGGTGCTAAATACTGATGCCGAAGGTAGATTGATACTTGCCGATGCCATCTCCTACGCACAGAAGAACTATTCACCACAGAAAATTGTAGATATTGCTACCCTTACAGGTGGTTGTATCATAGCATTAGGACATTTTTCTGCGGGTCTTCTAAGCAACGATGAAGAACTTATACAGGAACTCACTCAGGCAGGAGAACGAACAGGGGAACGGCTCTGGACCTTTCCTCTTTGGGAAGATTATGATAAACTCATTCAATCGGATTTTGCGGATATAGCCAATATCGGTCCGCGGTCAGAGGCTTCTACCATTATCGGTGCAGTTTTTCTGAAACAATTTGTTGAGAATTCTACCCCCTGGGCACATATTGATATTGCGGGAACTGCATGGGGTGTTAAGCATATCCCTTACTGGGATAGCAAGTATCCCACAGGATTTGGTGTCCGACTATTAACTTGCTGGCTATTAAAACATAAACAAGGAAAGGAATAGTAGAGGCGAAGTATGCGATACTTTCTTGTTTTCATTGTTGTTTCTATTGCTGTTATTCTGGTGATTACAGGGATAAAACCCAATCTGCTATATGAGGGAAAGAATACACCAGAAATTTCAGGGACCGTTATTGCAAAAAAAGCGTCTAATAATGTATCTAAACTCAGTGCTATTGTTAAAAATTGTGTTAAAGTTTCTGAAGCCGAAGGTGAAAAAGAGGAGAATGAAAATAATAAGGAAGCCCTTCCAGCAGAAGAAAAACTTTTGAAAGAATTAGAACTAATCATTGCCTACCAGAACGCTATGATTGCCAGATTGAATTTTCATGAGGTTAACGAAAAATCACTTACTCGTGCAGCAACACCCGTTGAACTCCAGAAAGCACACAGAGATTATGAATCTGCCGAACTATATTTTACCCGGCTACTTGAAAAGTATCCAGAAGGGGTAGAATTATTTAAATAATCCATTTATTTACAAACTTTATTGCTGAAGCATGAAAATATAAATGAAAACTGTCCACATACATACCCTTGGTTGCAGGCTTAATCAGTCAGAATCCGATACTATGCTCCAGAGACTCTATGAACTTGGATACGAAGTAGCCACAAATGATACATCAGCAGACCTGTGTATTATTCATACATGCGCCGTAACGCATGCTGCTGAGGTCAAGTGCCGAAAAGTGATACGACAAACTATTCAGCGAAATCCTGACGCTGAGGTTGTTGTCATCGGTTGCTATGTTGAAAAGGACCTGGAAAAACTGAAAGAGATTGAAGGGATTGACCTCATTGTAGATAACAAACGGAAAAGGGATTGGTTTCCCTATATCAAAGGGAAAAAACAAAAGACGCCAACCATACTAATTGGCAATTCATGGGAACTTACAACATTAAGCGACTATATACATACAAAGCCTATATCTATTCCCGGTTTCCATCGTGCAAATATCAAGATTCAAGAAGGCTGTGAATCTTTCTGTTCATATTGCATAATCCCCACTTTACGCGGTCCTTCTCGTTCACGAAATTATGCTGAGATATTGCAGGAAATTGCATGGCGAATTGAAGGTGGCACTAAGGAAATCGTTCTGACGGGGATTAATATAGGCAATTATAGTTATGAAGGGAAAGAACTAATTGACCTTCTGGACATGATTTATGAGCAGGTTGGGAATAAAGTAAGGGTTCGTTTAAGTTCTATTGAATTAAACACTTTAAATAAAGATTTTCTTACGCGTATGAACGATGTGAACTACCCATTAGTGCCTTATTTGCATATACCTTTACAATCAGGTTCAAACACAATTTTACAACTCATGAATCGGAAGTATACCCGTGAGGCATACCGCGATTTTGTGCTCCATGCGGTAGAAACAGTTCCGGATATAGGGATTAGTGCCGATGTGCTCACAGGTTTTCCCGGCGAAACCGCTCAACTTTTTGACGAGACCCTTGATTTCCTTGAAAACCTGCCAGTCTACTTTCTACATATCTTTCCCTACTCTCCAAGGGAAGGCACATCGTCTTATTCTTTTCCCAACCAGGTGCCTATCGCAGAAATAGAGCAACGCGTTCATACATTGCTTGCATTAAGCAAGAAAAAGCGGAAACAGTTTTATGAAAAGGTAGTCGGTTCAACTCGTCGTGTTCTATTTGAAGAGAGGGAGAATGAATATTGGCAGGGATATACGGATAACTACATTCGCATAATTACAGAATCTCAGGAATGTTTGGAAAATAAAATTTGTAAAGTAAAGTTAGAAAATATATTTCCATATCATATAAAAGGTTCTGTGGTTGAGATAGAAGGATAAACCTGATTATGGATTCCTCATTAGAACAAGCCCTCAAAAAAGAGGAAAAATTAAAAGAGTTTTTGAAAAAATATTCATCCATGGCGATAGCCTATTCAGGTGGAGTAGATTCTACTTACCTTGCAGCAATAACATACGAAACATTGGGAGAACACAGTGTCCTTTTAATAGCCGATACACCCAGTTTACCGCGTGATGAATTGAAAGAAGCCATCGAATTGGCAAAACAACAGGGCTGGAAAATCTTTGCCATTCACCCTAATGAATTTGAAGATGAACGATACTTAAAGAATGACTCCTATCGCTGCTATTACTGCAAAAGCAAACTTTTCCAAAGTATGTCGGAATTTACAAAACACAACAATATCGAAGCCATTGCTTGCGGTGAGACGGCTGATGACCTGAAAGATACCACTCGGACAGGAAAGTTAGCCATGGAAGAGTTTGGCATACTTACGCCCCTGTCAGAGGTAGGACTATATAAAGAAGAAATACGCCGATTAAGTCAACTTCGCCAACTACCTACAGCAGACAAACCCAGTTTTGCCTGTTTATCTACACGCATACCCACAGGCATACCCATCACATTAGAAAGTCTTGAACAGATAGAATCCGCAGAAAAAGTATTAAAATCATTAGGGTTTAAACAATACCGGGTGCGAACCTATCAGGACCTTGCCAGAATTGAGGTAGAACTAAATGACCTGCCTCGTTTAGTTTCAGAACCTACTCGTTCACAGGTGGTGCAAGAGTTGAAGAAATTAGGTTATCGTTTCGTTACCCTCGACCTTGCTGGTTACAAAACAGGTAGCACCGCAACCCCAAACCCTCCAACACCGATTGAATAATAAATTCAAAAAATTAATCCCTACATGATATTCCGTTGTTTTGAGTATAATCCCTCTCAAATGGATATTTTCATATTGTTGTAATATTCTTAAATGGGTGTTTCCATACTTTGTCAAAACACTATACATCCCTATATTGTATCTTGTTTTTTTAGAAGTTCTTTTCGTTTAAGACCCCGTCTATAACTTTCCATAAGGGGGCTACGCCTTCTTTTGTAACTGCAGAAAAGGGGAGAATGATTGCTTCCTCGTCCAGATTGAGGTCTTTTCTAATTTTTTCTAATTGAATTTTTCTTTGAGCATTTCCCAATTTATCAATTTTTGTGGCAACAATTAAGGTAGGAATTCTATGTTCTTCCAAAAAATCGAATAGGATTAAATCTTTTTCGCTGGGACCATGACGGGTATCTATTAATACGACTACAAGTTTTAATTTATCACTTTGAGTAAGGTAATCGAACATGAGTTTGTTCCATTGCTCTTTGATTCTCATTGGGACTTTTGCATATCCATAACCCGGCAGGTCAACCATGTAAAACTTTTGATTAACTTCAAAAAAATTGATGGTTTGTGTTTTTCCTGGTGTGCTACTTGTTTTTGCAAGATTTTTGTGTCCCCACATAGCATTTAATAAAGAAGATTTACCTACATTTGATTTTCCTGCAAATGCAATTTCTGGTTTCCTATTGCGGGGTGCATCTTGAATTTTTAATATAGTTTTTTTAAGTTCAATAGAGAGAATTTTCATTAGATTAAAACCTTGTTGTTAGGTTTAATTTATGCGGAATGGGGGGTGAAATGCAAATTATTCCCAATTAGAAGGAAAAATTGTTCCTGTATAAGCAACCTATAATTATGGTTTATATTAAATAAGTGTTTGTATGTCAATAGATTATCTTATTGAATGAGCATGGCACAAACTTTGCTACTTTTATATTATAAAAATTGAATATTAATTTGTGTCCCATAAAAAGTCCCATAGCAAGTTCCTCCATGGGTCGGCAAGGCGCAATGGTATTGTGCCCCTATGTTTCTTTGTCCCTTTATGAAACCATCGTTGCGCCTGCCACCCGCCTTTTGAAGAAAAGTAAAATCAAGCAAATTATAGAATGGAAATGAGTAAATGAAGGTATGATACCGGGTATTTACATATCAGCAGGCGGAATGATTTCGTCAGAGCAATGCCAATCGGTATATGCCAATAATATTGCAAATGCGGCAACCGTAGGGTATAAGGCTTTGACACCGGTGCAGTTAGGTTTTTATCCTGTATTTCGGAAGATAGGTGAAAATTATCAGGTTTCTATTCCCAAGAGTGCACCTGGAGGTGGAGTTAAAACGGTAGAAACCTTTTCCGACCTGGCAATGGGACCTTTGAAACAAACCGATAACCCTTTAAATATAGCCATACAGGGTCCAGGCTATTTATCTGTTCAAACACCTGCAGGAGAGAGGTATACGCGTGCAGGGGATTTAACGCGTGATGCGGAAGGGTTTTTATGCACATCTCAGGGCTATCGTATTTTGGGGACGACAAACCAGCCTATTCAAGTTTCAGGAGCAGAAATCAATATATCCACAGATGGGAATGTTACCGTGGATGGGGTTTTGGCGGGTCAGATACGGTGTGTAGAGTTTGCCTATCCCGAACGACTAACCCGTGAAGGGGAAAATTTATATTTTGCAAGTGAAGAGGTTAGTAAAGGAATGCAAACAGCAACGAAGAGTGTGCTAAGACAGGGTTACCTTGAATGGTCCAATACAAAAATCCCGACGGAGATGGTGAGGCTTACAATGGGACTTCGCTCGTATGAAGCCAATCAAAGAGTGATTGTGGCTATAGATGAGAGTATTGGCAGATTGATTGAACAGGTAGGATTGGCTGGATAAAAACTATTAAAATAGAGGATAAAGTATATGATTCGTTCCTTGTTTACCGCAGCGACGGGAATGATTGCCCAGCAGATGAACATTGATGCTATTGCTAATAACCTGGCAAATGTGAATACCACAGGATTTAAGCGAAGTAGGGTCAATTTTCAAGATTTGCTGTATGAAACTATTAAACCCGCAGGAAGTGAAACAACGGCAGGAACAACCATTCCAGAAGGGATACAGGTTGGACATGGTGTTCGTCCTTCTGCCATTTCGAAAATCTTTTCTTCTGGTTCTGCGATACAGACAGGCAACCCACTGGATTTGATGATTGAAGGAGATGGCTTTTTCCAGATTGAACTTCCAGATGGGACTACTGCATATACAAGGGACGGTGCTTTCAAGATTAATGAAGAGGGGATGGTGATGACGGTGGATGGTTATCCTTTGTCCCCTACCATTACAATCCCGACGGATGCAGAGTTAATTACTGTGGGTGCAGATGGAACAGTATCGGCACGTGTCCCCGGTGATAATACGCCGCAAAATATAGGGACAATTGAATTGGCTCGTTTTTCTAATCCTGCGGGGCTTGATGCAAGATTGGGTCGTAATTTGTTTCTTGAAACTCAGGCTTCAGGTGCTCCTAATGTGGGGCAGGCAGGTTTGGATGGACTTGGAACCATTGCTCAGGGATTTTTAGAAAATTCTAATGTGCAGGTGGTAGAAGAGGTTATTCAAATGATTATTGCACAACGGGCTTATGAAGCCAATTCGCGTGTGATTCAAACCGCAGACGAAATGCTTCAGACCGCAAATAATGTGAGGAGATAAATCTTCGAATGACGACAAACTCGTCAAATATATTTTTTAAAAATTTTGATATTAATGTCTTCTTTATTCTTTTGTTTCTCTTCTTTTCTTGTCTTGTCGGATATGCTGAAGACATTATGATAAAGAGTGAAGCAGAGGTTTCTGGCGATGTAGTAATGTTGGGCGATATTTTAGAAGGAATAGATAATCATTCTATAAATGAGATACCACTGTTTCCTGCTCCAAAACCGGGATATGCTCGTACTGTGCCCAATTCTTTAATCCTTTCCAAGTTAAAACAGGCAGGTATTGATTCAGAAAAGATGCAGATTGATGAAGCGGGACAGTCCATAGTAAAACGCACGACCACAGTAATTTCTAAAGAGGTTCTTGCGGAATCGCTTCGGCATTATATACAGGGACAGATACCCTGGGATATACAGCAAACACGGATTGAAATATATCCCCCAGCAGAAGATTTGGTTCTGCCAGAAGGGGATGTGGAAATTAGTTGGAAACCGAGTAGTTCCTATCGCTATTTAGGTTCTGGGGTTTTTCGGGGAACGATTCGGATTGAAGGAAAGGTTCAAAAAACAGTTATATGCAGGGTTTTAATTGAGACACAAGGATTGTTGGTGGTCGCTGTTCGCGATATTCCCCGGGGGAAATTAATTTTTGAAAAAGATGTGTCCGTCCATCAAACTTCCTTATCTCGGAATACAGGGGGAGCCGTATGGGATTTAAACTCTGTTGTGGGGATGTCAGCGAAAAAATTTATCCCGTCTGGGTCGAGTATTTGTTTGGAAGATTTAGAATCACCCGTGATTATAAAAAGGAATCAATTAGTCCCTGTGGAATATGCACAGGGATGTATTTCCATAAGTGCAAAAGTTAAGGCTCTTTCGGATGCCCGAATTGGAGAGCATGTCCGTTGTATGTATTTAGATTCTGAGCAGACATTTGATGCGATAGTTCAGCCCGATGGAACAGTTAAAGTGGAGTAGAAACCATGAACAATAAAAACTTTTGTCAAAAGAAATTTTTAATAATTCTTTTTATGAGTATTACATGTTCCCTATTTGTCTGTTATGGAGATAGTTTATTTACCACAGAGGCACAACTTTCAGGAACATTGGTTTCAGAGAAAGGAACGCGATTTCAGCCCGGAGATATTATTACTATCCTTGTGCGCGAAAAAATTACTGCAAGCACGACAGCGGATACCAATACCAAAAAGGAATCTGATGTTGAGAACAAGATAAATGAGAAAGACAATCCTTTCCTGACTGCGGAAAAACCAGAGGGACTTGGTTTGTTAAATCCTGAAGAATTGCCCAGATGGAAGATTGAGGCGCAAAATGAAACCAAAACGAGAGGAAAGACGACCCGTGCAAGCACATTAACCACTACGATTGCTTGCATTGTTAAACAGATATATCCGAATGGAAATTTGAGAATAGAAGGGGAAAAGAGGGTTACCGTTAATCGAGAAGATTCTTTAATGCTTATAAGTGGAGTTGTCCGTTCCAAAGATGTAGCCCCGGACAATACGGTATTATCAACACAAGTGGCTGATGCTCAGGTCCAACTCAAAGGGAAAGGCGACCTCTGGAATAACCAACGACGTGGAATTATTACGAAAATTTTGGATTGGTTTTCTCCATTTTGATAGGAAGGTTTTTAAAATGATAGAAAGAAAGAAATGTGCTGTTTTAATTGTTCTTCTCCTGTTCTTTCCGCTATTTACAGATGCGGCAAGAATTCGTGAGTTGTGTGATGTTCAAGGTGCGCGTGGGAATATATTGAAAGGGATAGGTCTGGTAGTGGGTCTTGCTGGAACAGGAGATAAGGTGGGTGTTACCCGATTGGCACAGCGACAAATGTTAGACCGATTAGGAATTACCATAAGCAATTTGAAGGACCTGACTCCTAAGAATACAGCATTGGTTATGGTGACTGCTGAAATTCCACCTTTTGCAAAAGAGGGGACGCAAATTGATGTTAAAGTGGATACTTTGGGTGATTGCAAAAGTTTAGAAGGGGGTATGCTTTTAGAGACCTATTTGAGAGGTCCGGGTTTAGGAGAGACCGTATACGCGGTGGCTCAGGGTCCTGTATCTATTGGCGGATTTAATGCAGAGAAGGCTGGGGGTGATACAGCAGTTCGTAAAAATCATCCCACTTCAGGACGCATTCCTTTAGGTGCTTATGTAGAGCATGAAGTGCCTTCAACGATAACCGATGGAGAGCGGATTGTCCTTTTGTTGAAACAGCCTGAATTTAATACAGCGGATAGGATTCGCCAGGCAATAGAAGACCAGTTTGGGGAGAATACCGCTCTTGCGATGGGTGGGGGTTCAGTCCGAGTAACCGTACCCGAATCGTACCACAACGATTTAACAGGTTTTATAGCACGAATTGAAAATATTGAGGTTACAACAAATCCACCTGCAAAGATTGTGATTAACGAACGAACTGGGACGATTGTTATTGGCGGTGAGGTTGTCGTAAAGCCATGCCAGGTTGCTCATGGGAATATGACCATCAAAATTACATCTACTCCGCAGGTGACGCCAGCCTCTCCGTTCACGGAGACGCAACCTGTAATAACAGAGACCACGGCAATGGAAGTGCAGGAATCGGAAGCATATCTTATGCCCGTATCAGGAACTTCCGCAAGCGAAGTTGCAGAGGCACTAAATCGCCTTAAGGTAACTCCCCGAGATATGATTTCCATTTTCCAGGCGTTAAAGGAAGCAGGTGCGCTCGAAGCAGAAGTGGAGATTATGTAAATGCTATATGTCAATCCTATAAATCCTGCTCTTTCTAATATTGACCCTGCTTCGGGAGAAAATGCAAAAAAGAAAATCGCTGGGGAAGAAATAGAGCGACTGTTTTTGTATGAACTGTTGAAAGAAATGAGGAAAACGACCTTTCACTCCAAATTTTTACCAGAAAACTCTACACAGGAAATCTACAATGATATGTTAAACGATGCTTTTGCGGGTGAGATGGCAAAGTCCGGTCAGTTAGGTATAGCAAAACAAATAATGCAGGAAACGGAAATAATTCAGAAAAGAACAAATAATAATTCAAATGCTAATTTGACAAATGCTATTTAAGGAAATATGGCTATTTGCCGATAACTAATAAGGAGTCAGTTATGATGAATTGGATTATAGGATTGAATGCAATAAATTCTCTTGCGAAAACATTGATGACAACCACGAAGAATAGAACAGAAAATAATAAACACACGAGTGGAAGTAAAGATTTTTCCGAAGTGTTGAGGTCGCAAATGAATGTTCAGGCTTTGTCACAAAAGCAAGCAGAAGAGATTGTTTCAAGGTATGATGCTGACCAGGACAAAAAAATTTCTGTTAAAGAAAGTGGCATGACTGCTCAAGAATTTCAGCAGTGGGATGTGGATAAAGATGGGTATATAACGGCTCAGGAAATACAAACATTGTGGTCCCATCGGGGTTCTTTTCCAGGCATGAAAAGTTAGGTAAATTTAGACAGAGGATTGCAAATGATAAATGAATTAGATGAAATGTGTAAGGTTCTGGAAGACCAGGCTGAACGGCAAGAAACCCTGGTGGCGGTGTGCCTTGCACAATTGCAAGCAGGGTTTGATGGCAATATTAGGTATTTCAGCGAAAAGACTTCTGCAATGGAATATATAGTGCGGGAAACGGCTCGGGCTGAATTCTTGCGGATAGAATTAATGAAAAAGATATGCAAACATTTTAATATAGAACCACCTTGTGAGCGATTAAGAGAATTTGCGGAACAACTACCAGACCCATGGAAATCGCGTATCCTTGAATCTTGTGAACGAATAAAAGTTTCAATTCTCTATTTGAAAGCATGGGTAGGCGAAGCATTGCCTTTCTATCGCGTCTCTTTAGAATCTGCAAAGCATGCGGTTAAAACGATATGTCCAGATTATGGGGAACAGGAACCCGTTCTCTATGGAGAATCAAGCACGAAAAAAACAGATGTATCAATAACGCGTTTTGTTAATGATGTAGGATAACATTTATGGGTGTCACACGTATTACACAAAGAATGCTTGTAGATAGGTCTCTTACGGATTTAGCTTATCAAACAAGGCGGATATTGACTTTACAAGAACAACTCTCTTCGGGGCTACGAGTAAATCGTCCTTCAGATGACCCGCTTAATGCGAGAAGGGCGATATATGCTCAATCCATGATTGCAAAAAATGAACAATACATGAAAAATATTACTACCATTCGACCTTATTTGAACGAGGCAGAGGCTTCTATCACAAATACTTTAGATGTTATCCAGAGAGCTCGGGAATTGGCAATAGAGGGAAGAAATAGTACCAATGCACAGTTACAGCGTAATCAAATTGCTACCGAGGTAAATCAATTAATTGAATCCGTATTAAGTGAAGCAAACCATCAGACGAGTGGTAGATATATTTTTGGTGGTACCGTTACTGCGACAGCACCCTTCCAGGAAACAAGAGGTGCAAATGGAGAAATTATTTCAGTTACTTACCAGGGAAATGATAATTATATTAACACAGAAATTGCCGAAGGGGTGCAGATTACTACAAATCAAACAGGTAGAGAAGTTTTTCTTACAACAGGTGCTCAAAGCACAGATATTTTGCAAACGCTTATTTCGTTGCGAGACAATTTGCGGTCTGCAAACTTTACAGGGATAGACCAGCGAATTCAAGAGACAAACTACGCCATTAATCAACTTTCTTTATCTCTTGCTCGGATTGGTGCGGTTAGTAAACGATTGGACGACACCGAAGGAAAATTAGAGAATGCGAATATCGAATTTAAAAGAGTTATTTCAGATAGTATTGACGCCGATTTAGCAGAGGTCATTGTGAACTTAAATACACAGACCAATGCCTACCAGGCAGCGCTCAATGCAGCCTCACGAATTATCCAACCCAGCATGCTCGACTATTTATAATATTTTTACCTTTCCTTTCTATTTTTAACAACGCAATTCCCGTATGAATTTTATTTCCCATGATTTAAATTTATGATTATAATTGAAGTCTGTAACTGTGCCGTGTGGTAGGAAGAGAAAGAGAATATAAATAGTGGGATGCGATATAATGGGTAGTTAAAAATGAGGAACAAGGATTTATGGCTATTGAAGCCGTAGTGTATTCACGAGCAGGATTGGTTGGTAATCCGTCGGATGGATATTTTGGTAAGACGATAAGCGTAATTGTCCGTGACTTCTATGCAAAAGTGAGCCTTTATGAAAGTCCGAATTTGGAGATTATTCCAAGCCATCAGGACGAGTCAAGATATGAATCCATAGAACATCTTACGGAGGATGTCCGTTTGAATGGTTACTATGGTGGTATTCGTTTGATGAAGGCGAGTATTTACAAGTTTTATCAATATTGCCAGGCGAATAAAATTACTTTGCCACAGAAAAATTTTTCTATTCGTTATCGTTCTACCATTCCGCGTCGTCTGGGGCTGGCAGGGTCAAGTGCATTGGTGACGGCGACGATGAAGTGCCTGATGGAATTTTATGAAGTAGAGATTCCCAAACCTATTTTGCCCAATCTGATATTAAGTGTAGAAACGGAAGAACTGGGGATTTTTGCTGGTTTACAGGACCGTGTGATTCAGGTTTACGAAGGTTGTGTGTTTATGGACTTTAATAAAGAATTAATGGAAAAGCAAGGTTATGGCTATTATGAAGAAATCCCTGTTTCCCTACTACCTAAATTGTTTATTGCTTATCGAAAAGAGTTATCTGAAGGTTCTGAAGTGTTTCACAACAATGTTCGTGAACGATGGCTTGCAGGTGACCCAACAGTCCATCAGGCTATAGAAGATTTTGCGGAGTATGCCCAAAAAACACGAGACCTTCTCTGGGCAGGTAGAGGGGAGGAAATGGGTATCTGGATGGATAAAAATTTTGACCGTCGCAAATCAATATATAATCTTGACCCGCGTCAGGTTCGTCTGGTAGATATTGCTCGTTCTGTCGGTGCTCATGCACAGTTTACTGGTTCGGGGGGAGCTATTGTAGGGACATATAAGGATGAAGAGATGTATGAACGATTGTATAGGGCTTTTCAGACAGAAAACGCAGTTGTGTTAAAACCTAAAATTGTTGAAGAAGAGACCTGAACCCATTCTCTAAACGGCAAATAAGATGGTTGTATCTAAAATAAATTGTTAAGGATTTTTTAATGGGCACTTTATACATTATAGCCACGCCGATTGGAAACATGGAAGATATAACTTATCGTGCTTTACGGACACTGCAAGAGGTTGAACTACTTCTTTGCGAGGATACACGAGTAACTCGACATATATATAGCCATTATCAAATTCCGTTACCGCCGCGACTCTGGGCATGTTTTGAAGCACGCGAGCCAAAAATTATCTCCGCTGTTCTGGATGAACTTTTTAAGGATACTAAAGTAGGATTGTGCTCCGATAGTGGTATGCCATGTATTAGCGACCCGGGATTTAAATTGGTTCAGTCTGTAATAGATGCAGGACATCGGGTCGAAGTTATTCCGGGAGGAACTGCGGTAGAGACAGCCCTTGTCCTCTCAGGTTTGCCTCCCTCGTCGTATACTTTTAAGGGCTTTCCACCACGAAAAGGTGGACCCTGCCAGCGGTTTCTTGAACAGGAAAAAGAACTGCCTCATACTTTAATTTTTTATGAGTCTCCTTATCGTGTAAGTAAATTTTTACAAGTGGCTTATGATATTCTGGGCGATAGACGCTGTGCAGTGTGTGTAGAAATGACAAAAAAGTTTGAACGGGTTTATCGTGGTTATATAACCGAAGTGTTAGAAAAATTAGTAGATACCCGGATAAAAGGAGAAGTAGTCGTTGTTATTGCAGGAAACAACCCCAAATTTTTTAGAGAAAAAAACACTTGAAGTACAGGTCCTTCTTTGATATAATAGGAATTAATATAATATGTAGATTTTGTCGTTTAGATTTTTGACTTAGATGATAAATGAGGAGTATAGTAAGAATCAGTTGTAAAAGAGCAAAGTGGATAGTGAAGGTGGGGGAAGGGGATTTGCATTTTGGCTTGAAAAGTGCTATAATATTTTTTCTAATTATAGAGACCTTATGATTTTTAAAGGGAATGTCAATAACAAATTATCCTCGCGTCAGAAAGAAAACAAATAGGTATAAGTGTCACTTCTCATAAATTTTTACGGAACTTTATATAAGGAGTTATTTCATGGCTGTGGCTCCCCAAACGGAACGTGTCTCATTATCTCGTGCCCCCGAAGATTTATCTCATCTACCCAACTTAATTGAGATTCAAACCAAATCGTATACAGATTTTTTGCAGTGGGAAGTCCCACCTCATGAACGGCAAAATAAAGGTTTGCAAGCCGTTTTGAGTGAGTATTTTCCTATTGAGTCGCCTAACGGGCTTATAAAGTTGGAATATGTTTCTTATAATTTAATTCCACCAAGATACACCATAGAAGAATGTCAAAATTTAGGTGTGACTTATAGCGGGACATTGAAAGCATTACTTCGGCTTACTCTTTATGAAGAATCTCTCAAAGAGGAACGAGTAGAGAAGCAAGTACTTGAACAAGAGGTTTTTATAGCAGAAGTTCCTCTAATGACCCCTACGGGAACATTTATAATTAATGGTGCGGAACGTGTAATTGTCAGCCAGTTGCATAAATCTCCTGGCGTTTCTTTTGAAAGGAAACAACATCCGGGAGGAAAATATCTGTTATCCTCGCGTATTATTCCCTATCGGGGAGCATGGATAGAGTTTGAGTATGATACTAATGATGTGCTGTGGGTTACCGTTGACCGTCGGATACGGATGCTGGCTACGACGCTGTTAAAGGCTTTGGGGCATGTTGATTCAGAAGAGATACTGCGAATGTTTTATCGTGTTGACCGAGTCCAGATAAAACGGACAAAAGCCCTCATTTATCAAAAGCAAAAGGTAAAGCGTGGTGAAAAGGAAGTAGAAAAAGAGATTGAAACAAAGATTGAGGTTCGAGATTTAGTGGGCTATTGGCTTGCTACAGATATTATTGACCCGGAGTCAGGCGAAGTAATAGCCGATGCCTCTTCACAAATCACAACGGCAGTATTAAATTCTGTCCTTCGTTCTCCGATTCGTGAGTTTTATGTTTTGAATAGACAAGATGTTCTAAGCGATATAAGTATTGCTCAAACTCTGAACATGGACCAGGCTCAGACCCAGGAAGAGGCACTTCGAGAGATTTATGTGCGTATGAGACCGGGAGACCCTGCCAACGATGCTCAATGTCGTAAACATTTTGAAAGTTTGTTTTTTGACCATGCACGCTATGATTTTGCCTCTGTAGGGAGATACAAGATTAACCGGAAATTAGGTTTGCAGATTTCACAGAAGCAGAGGACATTGACAAAAGAAGATATTATTGAAACTCTTAAATATTTAGTAAAACTCCACCGTGGAGAAGGCGTATTAGATGATATTGACCACCTTGGAAATCGGCGAGTAAGAACAGTGGGCGAGCAAATGATGAACCAATTTCGTATTGGCTTATCAAGAATGGAAAAAACAATTAGGGAACGAATGAACTATCGTTCCGAAGAACAAGAACTTACTCCGCAAGTGCTCGTAAATCCAAAACCCGTTGGTATGGTATTGAAGGACTTTTTTGGCCGTAGCCAATTATCTCACTTTATGGACCAAATTAACCCCCTGTCAGAACTGACCCATAAACGGCGATTGAGTGCATTGGGTCCGGGGGGTTTGAATAGGGACCGTGCAGGATTTGAAGTTCGCGATGTCCATCCCACGCATTATGGGCGGATTTGTCCTATAGAAACGCCAGAAGGCCCGAATATTGGTTTAATGGCTTCAATGGCTACTTATGCAAGGGTAAATGAATACGGATTTCTTGAAACTCCCTACCGCAAAGTTGAGGATGGAAAAGTAACAAGCGAAATTATTTATCTTACCGCCTATGATGAAGATAATTATAAAATAGCCCAGGCAAGTGAGCCTCTGGATAATAAAGGGAAATTTAAAAATCATCTGGTACTATGTAGACATAAGGGCGATTTTCCTTTAGTTCCATCGGAAGAAGTGGATTTTATGGATGTTTCTCCGAAGCAGATTGTTAGTGCGGCTGCTGCTTTAGTTCCATTCCTGGAGCATGACGATGCGAATCGTGCTCTGATGGGTTCTAACATGCAACGGCAAGCCATTCCTTTGTTAAAAGCGGAACAACCTCTGGTGGGAACAGGATTAGAAAAAATTTGTGCCAGGTATTCAGGAACAGCAGTTCGCACGGAGCGAAGTGGTGTTGTGGAATATGCAGATAGCGAACAAGTTCGAATTCGTGTTGATTCTGCTAAGGCGGATAATCCTTTTAGATTAGAAGAAGATGTATATCGTTTAAAGAAATTTACTCGCTCCAATCAAAGCACTTGTATTAATCAAAAACCTATTGTTAGTGCAGGCGACAAAGTAAATGCGGGCGACATTATTGCAGATGGTCCGGGTATGAGCGATGGGGAAATGGCTTTGGGCAGGAATGTGCTTGTCGCATTTCTTCCATGGGAAGGATATAACTTTGAAGACGCTATTATCCTCAGTGAAGAACTGATTAAAGATGATGTGTTTACATCCATTCAGGTAGAAGTTTTTGATATAGAAGCGAGAGATACCAAATTAGGACCGGAAGAAATTACGCCTGATATTCCAAACGAAGGTGAAGATTCATTAAAAAATCTTGATGAGAATGGGGTTATTCACATTGGCTCTAAGGTAAAGCCAGGGGATATTCTTGTAGGTAAAGTAACTCCTAAAGGGGAACAGGAACTGGCTCCCGAAGAGAAGTTGTTGATTGCTATCTTTGGTGAGAAAGCAGAAGATGTTCGGAATGCTTCGTTATATGCACCCCCGGGAACAGAAGGTGTAGTAGTAGATATAAAAGTGTCCAGTCGTCGTGATAAGGCTATGGATAAGCAGACGAAATCGAGAATTACGCATGAAGCCGAAAGAATTAAGCAAGAATATGCGGTACGTATAGAAAAGATACGGGAGACCTTCGTTAATTTAGTTCGTGATGATATGTTTGGAAAAAGAATAATGGAAGATGTGTTTGATTACACAAAAAATGACTTTGTGCTGGGAAAAGGGAAAGCAATAAAGCCTTCCCACTTAAAAGAATTAGATTATTCTATTCTTGCACGGCTGAAGATTGAGGATAAGAAAATTCAATCGAAATTTACGAAATTGGTTAATCAGGCGGCACTGGAAGAGGCGAAACTTTATGCCTTTAGAGAAAAGGATTTAGAACGATTAAGAGAAGGCGATGAATTGCCTCCTGGTGTGAATAAAGTTGTTAAAGTTTATATTGCTACGAAGCGAAAGATGTCCGTTGGTGATAAGATGGCAGGTCGTCACGGAAATAAAGGTGTTGTGGCAAGAATTGTGCCAGTAGAAGATATGCCGTTTCTTCCAGATGGGACACCCGTGCAGATTGTTTTGAATCCCTTAGGTGTTCCTTCTCGAATGAATGTAGGACAAATCTTAGAGACCCATTTGGGGTGGGCTTTGCAAGTGCTTGGCATGAAAGTGGCTTCACCTGTTTTTAATGGACCAAGAGAAGAAACCATTGTTGACTATTTGAAGAAAGCCGGTTTGCCCGAAAACGGGAAGATTAAACTTCGTGATGGTAAGACAGGCGAAGATTTTTATCATGAAACTTGTGTGGGTTATATCTATATGATGAAATTAAATCACATGGTAGATGACAAAATTCATGCGCGTGCCATTGGTCCTTATTCTTTAGTCACCCAACAACCATTAGGCGGGAAAGCCAATTCGGGTGGACAGCGATTTGGAGAAATGGAAGTTTGGGCATTAGAAGCCTACGGTTCTTCATACACACTTCAAGAGATGCTTACAATAAAGTCCGATGATATTCAAGGACGAACCAAAATTTATGATGCTATTGTGAAAGGCGATTATGATGTTGAACCTTCTGTTCCAGAATCGTTCAATGTAATCATTCGAGAGATGCAGAGTCTTTGTCTTGATATAGTAAAACTTGCAAAAGTAGAAACGGCAATAGATACAGAAGAAAAAGAAGACGAGGAGGATTTATACCTTGGCTAAATATGTTCCTACCACATCTGACAAATTTGATTCCCTTCAAATTCGTATTGCTTCTCCTGAAGAAATTTTAAAGTGGTCAAGAGGAGAGGTGAAGAAGCCCGAAACCCTGAATTACCGCACCTTTAAACCCGAAAGGGACGGTTTGTTCTGTGAAAAAATATTTGGTCCCACCAAAGACTGGGAATGTGGTTGCGGTAAATATAAGAAAGTGAAACATCGGGGGATTGTTTGCGATAAGTGCGGTGTAGAAATTACCGAAGCCAAAGTGCGTCGTGAACGAATGGGTTGCATCCGTCTGGCGGCACCCGCTGCCCATATCTGGTTTTTTAAAAACAATCCGTCTTGTATGGGAAATCTTTTAGATTTGCCTATACGAAGTTTAGAGCGAGTTATTTATTATGAGAGTTATATTGTATTAGACCCCGGCACAACCAAGTTGGAGAAACTACAATTATTGACCGAAGATGAATACATGGAAGCCGTAGATGAGTTTGGTCATGGTTCTTTCAAAGTAAAGATGGGTGCCGAGGCTATAAAGATTTTATTAGAAGAGATAGACCTTGATACGCTGTCTGCAGAACTCCGCAATCAATTTACTACTTCTACATCAGCACAAACTCGTGCAAAAGCAATTAAACGATTGCAAATAGTAGAAGCCTTTCGTAAATCTGGAAATCAGCCGTCATGGATGGTATTGGATGTTATTCCTGTTCTTCCTCCCGATTTAAGGCCTCTGGTTCCGCTGGATGGTGGTAGATACGCAACCAGCGATTTAAATGACCTATACCGTCGTGTGTTAAATCGTAATAATC
This sequence comes from uncultured Nitrospirales bacterium, assembly GCA_964549105.1. Lineage (GTDB taxonomy): Bacteria > Hydrogenedentota > Hydrogenedentia > Hydrogenedentales > Hydrogenedentaceae > Hydrogenedens. The sequence goes on along the minus strand of CAZJTZ010000009.1, from coordinate 45,669 downwards.
GGCTAAAGAAAATTATGGAGATACGGACCCCGGAGATTATTGTTCGTAATGAGAAACGAATGCTTCAAGAAGCGGTAGATGCCCTTTTTGATAACGGTAGGCATGGTAGACCTGTTATGGGGACGAATCAGCGTCCTCTCAAATCTTTAAGCGATTTTATTAAGGGGAAACAGGGAAGATTTCGTCAGAATTTGTTAGGGAAGCGCGTAGATTATTCAGGCCGTTCTGTAATTGTTGTAGGACCGGAATTGAAACTATATCAATGCGGCTTGCCTAAACGAATGGCTTTGACCTTGTTTGAACCTTTTGTTATCAATCGGCTGAAAGAAAAAGGAATAGCGATTACCATTAAAGCGGCAAAAAAGATGATTCAACAGGGAAGACCTGAAGTTTGGGATGCGATTGAAGAGGTAATAAAGGACCATCCTGTTTTTCTCAATCGTGCACCAACTCTTCACCGTTTGGGGATTCAATCTTTCCAGCCTATATTAATAGAGGGGAATGCGATTCGTGTTCACCCATTAGTGTGCAGAGCCTACAATGCAGATTTTGATGGCGACCAAATGGCAGTACATGTTCCATTAACTCCGCCAGCACAATTAGAGGCTCATCTTCTAATGATGGGTTCGTCCAATATCTTTTCTCCTTCTGATGGGTCACCTATCGTAACACCCAGTCAGGACATTGTTTTAGGAATTGCCTGGCTTTCACGATGCCGACCCGGTGCTAAGGGAGAATGGAAAGAAGAATGGCAAACCAAAGAAGGAAAGATTCTCCATGAACTGGGTAAAGTGTTTCCCAATAAAGAGTCTGTACTCATGGCGTATCATTTTGGACATGTAGATATACATGCAAAAATTAAAATTTCTACAAACGGTAAAATAGTAGATACTACGGTAGGCCGAGTCCTTCTCTGGGATGGATTACCCCCTGAAATTCAGTTAGAAGATGTTAATAGAGACCACGACCAGTCCTCTATAGGGCAGGTAATTGCAAATTGCTACAAAAAATTTGGACATCGGAAAACAGTAGAATTATTGGATTGTTTGAAAAATATTGGTTTCAAATATGCTACAAAAGCAGGTCTTTCCATTGCTGTTGATGATATGACCGTTCCTCCGGAAAAAGAGAAGATTTTAGCCCGTGCACGGAAACAAGTGGAGCATATTGAGGAGCAATATCAACACGGCTTATTAACACAAAGAGAACGAACCAATAAGATTATTGAAGAGTGGAAACGAGTAACAGACGAAGTTTCTTTAGCAATGTTGAGTTCTCTGGAACAGAAAGACCAGGGTTTTACAGGTTTATATTTGATGTATACTTCAAAAGCCCGTGGAAGTAAAGACCAAATTCGGCAGTTGGCAGGTATGCGAGGTGTGATGGCAAAACCCTCTGGCGATGTTATTGAAACACCTATTACCTCTAATTTCAGAGAAGGTCTTAGCGTATTGGAATATTTCATTTCTGCACATGGTGCTCGTAAGGGATTGGCAGATACAGCATTAAAGACAGCCGACGCTGGATATCTTACGCGTCGTCTTGTGGATGTTTCTCAAGATGTAACTATTGAGGAACATGATTGTGGAACATTAAACGGCGTATATGTAGAGCCGTTAATGTCAGGTCCAGATACAATTGCTCCATTAGAGGAACGAGTCGTAGGTAGATATGCACTGGAAGATATTATTATCCCCGGTCAACATGAACCTATCGTTCTTGCAAATGAAGAAATTACTGAAGATAAAGCGAAGATTATTTCAGAGTCTGGTCTGCCGGGTGTCCGAGTTCGTTCTGTTCTCACATGTCAGGCAAAAAGAGGTGTATGTGCCTTATGCTATGGTCGTAACCTTGCAACGGGGCGGCTGGTAGAATTAGGAGAAGCCGTGGGTATTATTGCGGCACAAGCCATTGGCGAACCCGGTACACAATTGACCATGCGCACTTTCCATATCGGGGGTGCAGCCAGTCTGCAATTAGAAAATCCTGAAGTGCGTATGCCCGAAAGTGGAAAAGTCGTTTTTAATAACATTCGAACCGATGTAAATCGAAACGGTGAGACGGTTATCGTAAACCGTGGGGGTGAAATACGCATTTTGAACGATGAAGATAAAGAAGTCATTCGATTTGCTCCAGCAACTGGTTCGGTTCTTTTCTGTAAGGATGGACAGAAATTAAAGAAGGGAAGTTTACTCTATAAATGGGACCCCTATAACCAGACGATTGTTGCAGAGCGTTCCGGGAAAGTGAAATTGGAAGGTGTTGTCGAAGGTGTTACCATGCTGGTTGAAATCAATCCCGAGACTCGATTGGAAGAACGCATTATTACAGAACATAAGCATGATATGCACCCTCAAATCCTTATTTGTGGTGAACACAATGAAGTATTAGCGTTTGCACCTCTGCCCCCTGAAACACACCTGCTCGTACGCGAAGGGGATAAAGTAGAGGCAGGTGATATTCTTGCAAAGACACCGCGTAAACTCGGTAAAACACGGGATATTGTGGGTGGTTTGCCACGGGTTGCAGAATTGTTTGAAGCCCGCGTTCCTAAAAATCCAGCGGTTATCAGTCATATTGACGGTATCGTCGAAATTGGTGGAACGATAAAAGGAATGCGTAAAGTAAAGGTCATTCCAAAGATTGGTAAAGAGCGTGAATATACCATACCACCGGGAAAACATCTTTTCGTGCAACAGGGTGACCGTGTATATGCAGGACAACAAATTACGGATGGTCCTATCATTCTTGAAGATATTCTGGAAATCAAAGGAGAAGAAGCCGTTCGGAAATATATCCTGGATGAAATTCAGAGAGTATATCGGGCTCAGGGTGTAAGGACAAACGATAAGCATGTGGAAATTATCATTCGTCAAATGCTTCGTAAGATTCGTATCAAGGAGAACACAGGTGATACACCCTTTGTCGCTCATGAGATTGTTGACCGCTCTAAATTTGCTGAGGTCAACGAAAAGGTTCTTATGCGAGGGAACAAGCCTGCTGAAGCCGAGCCCGTACTCCAGGGAATTAGTAAGGCAGCATTAAGCACAGAAAGTTTCATTGCTGCTGCTTCCTTCCAACATACAACGCGTGTGTTGACCGACGCCGCTATTCGTGGAAAACGAGATTATTTGCGTGGGCTTAAAGAAAATGTGATTATTGGTCGCCTTATTCCTGCCGGTACCGGGAGTAGATTCTATCAAAAATCGGAACCTGTGTTAGTTAATATTTCCGAAAAGGAATTAGAAGAACATTTAGATATCAAGATGGAAGAAAAAGAAGACATTCTTGCTGGTGGTGAGAAATAGTGGAACCATATCTAAAACAATTAGGATTGAACTAATATAAATTGTATAATATAAGAGAAGATAAATTATAAATTTATCTTCTCTATTTTTTATACAGGTTTATCAAAAATAAAGGGTATAATTATGAAGCATATTAGACCTATTTCAGGAACTATAAAGGCTTTAGATTGGGGGCTAAATTCTAATTTGGGTGGAATTACTGCTATTATTCAGGCAATTATTAGTTTACTCAACGCCATCGGTTTGATAAAAGATACAGGCAGTGATAGTACGGATGAAACTACAAACGAAGCCACGGAATAAAATATATGTTGAATAAGTTACTAATAACAGAGGAGTTTTTATGATAGGCTTTTCTTTTCTTTCTATATTATTAACTCTTTTTCCCGGCGCCCTTTTTGATGGAGTGGTGGCTACTGTTGACGATGAAGTAATTCTGATGAGTGACCTCCGGGAGGAAGTAGCACCTTTCCTTGCCGATTTGAAATCACAAGGAGCATCATCCCAACAAATCCAACAAGAGATGGAACAAGCCTTTCAGAAAGCGTTAGACCGTTATATCGAGAGATTGTTGCTCTACCGTAAAGCCATAAATGAAGGCTTAAATGTAGATGAAAAGGAAATTGATGACCGAATTAATAAAATAAAGAAACGCTATGGCTCCCCGGAAGAGTTCAATCGGATTTTAGAGGAAAGTGGAGAAGCCGTGGGCGAGTTTCGAGAGCGGATTAAACAACAAATCATTGCCCTTTCTTATGCCATGAAAAAGAGAAAAGAATTTGAAAATGAAATTACAATATCCGAACCGGACATAGCAAAATACTATAACGAGCATATCGGAGAATTTCAAAATCCGCAACGAGCCAAAGTCCGTAGAATTTTTTTGCCTGCATCTAAAGATTCAGGTGAGCGAGTCAAAGTAAAAGAACGAATTATGGAAATCTATGACAGGCTTAAGCAAGGGGCAGATTTTAATTCCATTGCTGAAAATGAATCGCAGGGACCCGAAGCAGACAAGGGCGGGCTTATCGGCTGGGTATCTAAGGGAGACCTTGTCCCAGAATTGGAACAAATGATTGAAAAAATGAATGTGGGTGATATTAGCCAGCCAATAGAAACAGAGTGGGGATTTCATATCTTGAAGGTAGAAGAAAAACAAGAGAGTGGTAATATCCCGTATGAATCAGCCCGTGTTATGATAGAGCCAAAATTGAAGGAACAGTATGTAAACGAGCGTTACCAAAAATGGATAGACGAACTTAAAAAAGGCGCCCGTATCCGCATATTCCTATAATATCCAGCCTATAAACAATTCATGCCCCAGAGTTCATAGCATTATTATTTCAATCATTGGATTATCCCCTCACTTTTTTCTCTAATAATTCTAAAATAATTGTTTAAAAACTTGACAAATACCAGTTTTTTTGCAATTATTATAGAAACAAAAAAAATATTATTGGAGAGAAAAATTGTGAATAAAATTTCTACCCAATTAATCATCTCTATTTTGATAAGTATATTCTCGCTATCTCTTCTATCTCCTGCCTATCCAATAGACAACGACTTCATTCAGAAAATCAAAGAGACAGAGATGTCTGCCTACACAGACATGAATAACAATAGGATGATAGATGCTCTTCAAAAAATAATTGAACTGTTCCGAACTGTTCCCGAGAATGATATAGAAAGTGCCGATGCACTCTTAGAACCCATTCACTTATACAGTTTTATTATTAATGAATTTTATAGCCCCGAATATATCTATAAAGAGAAGTTAATACAGCAAGACCAGTATCCTTCTGACAAGTTATTAATGGCAGTTGCAAATTTAAGTAATCCAACAACAATGAGATATAAGATACTACCTACTTTGATATTGTTAGATGGATTGATAAATAGAAATAATAACTTATCTATAAAATTTTTAGCAGAGTTTATGAGAGTATGTGTTTTGACTTCAGGAGGACTTCCAACTTATAGATATAGATTAAGAAGCGGTAAAACATTTTTACTCACAATAAAAGAACAATCTATTGATTCATTTTTTGAAAAATATCCTGATTCATTAGCCACACAATTTGTTCTACAAGATTTGCTAAGCAGAAGTATTGAAAGGGTAGCAGCAAGTTATAGTACAGATGATGATGCGGCAGATTTTGTGCAAACATATCTGGAAAGTCCAGAAAGGCTATACTTGCTTTCAACTTTTAACGAAATCGGTGTGTCTACAGAGAAACTTGAGATGCTTCCTGGCTTCACAAAAGCGAAGGATGTCTTGCCTTCCTTAAATTTATTTGATGTTAACGAGCAGGTTATTCGCAAATGGGCAGAAATACTGCAAGACGAACAGGATGTAGATGCACGCTATACCCTTATCACATTCTTAAAATGCAGTAATGCTATGAACAAGGAATGTAAGGAGATTGTAAAAACAGCACTCCTATCTGCAAGCAGAAAAGAAGGTCTAACCAGAGATGTGTTATATGCAAAGTTCACGCTATTAGACCTTGCAATGAAGTGTTATTGGATAAAAGAAGCGGAAGAAAGCCTCATGGATATTTCTCAATTAGAGATATTGCCGCCCATGCCCGGAATTAATAGTGTATATACTCAACAAGAAATATTGATAAACATAGGTATAAGTTTCTTCACCAGACAAGGCTATTATAAAACAGCAAAAAAGGTTTTAAATGTCCAGTTAAATAAATATCAGGGTAGTTGTTTTGAAGTGAAAATTAGAAATAAATTAATAGAATTAGAAAGAGTATCATCAAAAAGTCCTTTCCAAACTAACAAATAAATAAGAGATAACCAATATTGTTATATAGTAAAAAAGGAGATAAAGGTATGAGGAGATGTAAATATAAAGTGAAAGGTTTAATGATGGTATTTACCATTGTGTTTATAGCGATTCTGTTAGTTCCGATAAGTGCTATTGCCCGAAAGTATATGATTGAAAAAGGGGATTGGAAAAAGATATATCAGTTAGTTTCAGAAAACAGATTGCCTCTACTTTCAAAAGAAGAAGAGGAGAAGGTTATCCAGGAAGTAGATAAGATATTGAATGAGAAGAAATCAATTTATTTGGCGGGTCTCTATTTAGTGAAAAGGGTAGGCAGTTATGAAGGGGGTTATATTGTATATGGAAATCAGCGAATAAAGGAGAAGTTAGTAGAGTTGATGAAGATGCGAATTCAATGTGCCTTAAAAGAAGCCATTCAGTCGGATTGGAAAGATTACACTATGAAGAGAGATGACTTAACTGAGGAACAAAAAAAGAATGTATTAGAATGGAGAGACCAACAAAAACAATTAATGAAAAGGACTCTTGAATCATTAGTATCTAAAGATGGAGACAGATGTCCAGAGTGCTATGTTCAGGATGAGGAAGCAAAAAAAGCCCTTAGTATGAGTTATGATGATGAAATGTTACCTGGCGGTTATAGTTGGGATGTAGCATCGTTTTATTCGGTAGCATTGTCAACATTGCCAAAAGATATATATGAATATCTCTGGGCAGGAATGGCTGGAATATATTTAGTCGGTGATATAAGTTATTTATGGCAAAGCAAGATGATTTATGTCCTTTTTGCTACGGTTTATGCTGAGCAATTATTAGAAGACCTTGAAAAAGGGCGATGTGAGGGAGGAGTAATTTATGTGAACGAATGGAAAGGTATTGGATTGACCGATGTGTGTAATATTGTTAGTGTAATGAAAGAGGTAAACCCGGAGTTTTTTGAGAAGGAAAAAGTAAGAATAAAGAAGATATTTAACACATTAGCAATGAACACAATAAATAATTACTCTGTCCAAAGAGAGAAGATGTTAAAGGAGATGCCAACAGAAGGAGATGAGAAAATAAAAGACCAATGGATATCTATATTGAGCACATATACATACGAGATATATACTCGGAATGATGTTTTAGAAATTTATGAAAAGATAGGAGAGAAGGAGGATATAGAGAACATAAAGAAGTTGGCAGAGAATATACCATTAGACTATCCTGTGCGGGAGACACATAAGGAATATGACGAGAAGAATAAAAATGAATACCTTCAACGAGTAAAAGAATTTCAGGAGCGAGTGAATGCCCTGATAGAAAAATTATCTATGTAGTTATAATCGTTATCAGATTGAATGTTTAGTGTTATTAAAAGTTTATGTTTTTATTCATTATATTTTTAGTAGTATTTAATACTATTTAGATTGAATCCAAAATAGTTTTTGATATATCTAAAACTATTTTTTGTGTCTCATTATAATCATCAGAGGTTCAAAACTATTACCAAACTTTAATTTAATATGAATGAATGTTTATATTAAAACCAACTTTTTCTCTGTTTTTGCTTTCTACTTAGAACAACAAAAGATTTATATAGAAGTTTTTTATGTTGAGACGAGCATTAAAGATGACCTTTTGGGTTTGGTATGACTATATGGGTATTTGGTTCGTTTTGAACCTGTGTGCATTTACGCCAATTCTTTTGTCTATGCCTTTTATATATAATTCCAATTTAACATTTATGTTTAGATTACTTTTTCTATCTATATTCTGTTTCTATATCTTTTTTACAAATGTTTTTATCTCATCAATAACTGCAAGCATTCTGGAACACAGATATGAGTTAAAAAACACAATACTTCAAGCAATTAGAATAGCACTCAGCAAATCATTACCGATAGGGCTTATATATATTCTTATGTTTGGAGTATTTTTTGTAAATATATATTTTTATAGCAGGTATAATTTTTTTAATTTGACCTGGATAAATTATTTTTTAATAGGTCTATTTGTTTGGCTTATTTTTTTTACATTTATTTCTTTGATGTGGACTATTCCCTCATTAATTTTTAAAAAGATGAATGTTATTAGATATATTCCATGGGGATATATGCTTTTTTTCGCAAATCCATATTTTAGTTTTCTGACCTTTTTTTGGTATACTATTTTAGATGTATTAAATGCTTTTCCAATATACCTTTTCTTTGTAGGCATGGTTATACCACCTATATTTGTAACCTGTGCCTACGAGATTTTATCCCGAAAATATGAAGCGATTCAGAAGCAACAGATTGATTTGCCTGATTATCAAATGTTTAGGGATTATGAGGATGAATACCTTAATCGAGGTTGGGAGCAGTTTTTCAAGCCATGGAAGTTATAATTTAAATATATAATCTAACCAAACTAAAACAAAATAACCAAACAGGAAAGGGAGAAATTATGACAAGGATTACAGCAATTCAAGCACGCGAAATATTAGATTCACGCGGAAATCCGACAGTGGAAGTAGATGTTTATTTGGCATCAGGTGCAGTAGGTAGAGCGGCTGTTCCGTCTGGAGCCTCTACCGGTGAGAATGAAGCCGTTGAACTTCGTGATGGTGATAAGAAACGGTATTTGGGAAAAGGTGTAACGAAGGCTGTTGCAAATGTAAATGAAAAGATTGCTGAAGAAATTTTGGGAATGGATGCATTAGAACAGCGAGAAATAGACCAGAAACTTTGTGAATTAGATGGCACTCCCAATAAAGGCAAATTGGGAGCGAATGCTATATTAGGTGTATCCCTTGCCGTTGCAAAAGCGGCTGCAGAAACGCTGGAACTGCCGTTGTATCGTTATGTGGGTGGTGTAAACGCTCATGCGTTACCTGTTCCTATGATGAATATTTTGAATGGTGGAAAACATGCTGATAATAATGTTGACTTGCAAGAGTTTATGATTGTCCCTGCGGGTGCTTGCTGTTTTCGTGAGGCTTTACGCATGGGTGCAGAAGTATTCCATGCTCTTAGAAAGGTATTACATAGCCAGGGGTTGAATACAGCCGTTGGTGATGAAGGTGGTTTTGCACCTGACCTTAAATCCAATAAAGAAGCAATTGAAGTTATCCTGAAGGCTATCAAAGAAGCAGGCTATAAGGCAGAGAAGGATGTATGGATTGCCTTAGACCCAGCCGCCAGTTCCTTCTACGACAAGGGTAAATATGTTTTGCAGTCAGAAGAGGTTAAAGAAAAATCTACTGATGATATGATTAATTTCTGGGTTGAATGGGCAAATCATTATCCGATTATAAGTATAGAAGATGGCTTAGATGAAAACGATTGGACAGGTTGGAAACAACTTACCGACAAATTGGGCAAGAAAATCCAACTTGTTGGAGACGATATTTTTGTAACCAATCCAAAGTTTTTATCTCGTGGAATTAAAGAAGGTGTTGGCAATTCTATTCTGATTAAACTAAATCAAATAGGAACATTAACAGAGACGCTTGATACCTGTCAGATGGCACATCGTGCTGGTTATACGACCGTCATTTCTCATAGAAGCGGTGAGACCGAAGATGCGACCATTGCTGATATAGCAGTAGCAATAAATGCGGGTCAGATTAAAACGGGTTCTGCTTCACGAAGCGACCGAATTGCTAAATACAACCAATTACTACGGATAGAAGAAGAGTTAGAGAATCAGGCAGAATTTTTAGGGATAAAAGCGTTTGCTCATACAAATCGTTAAAATATAGAGATTCAATTTATATACACAATTTATATGCGAATAGTGTATAATAGTGTAATATAATATTGTAGGAGTGTTTGTAAAAGATTAATGCGACGAGTTAAGCAAATATTAAAGTTTCTGCTCATTTTGATACTTGCATGTGGCTTTGCCTATGGATATTTTGTACATCGGGATATTTCTAATCGTTATAGAGAAGTAAAAAAAGTGGAGTTTGAATTTCAGCAATTTATTCAGCAAATTCGTGATACGGTTGCACAAAAGAAGCAGTTAGAGCAAGATATAAAGCAATTAAAAGCGGACCAGTTAAAACAAGAAGAAGCGGTCCGTAGAAATAAAGGTTGGGTTTATCCTGGCGAAAAAGTATTGAGATTGGAAGAACAAAAATAAGTAGTACAGTCATTTCTGCCTGTGCTTTTCAGTCAAATGGTATTAGAAATAAAAGAACAAGAATAGAGGAGGTTCAAGGTCAACCAAATTAGGCATGAGTAAGATTCGATTGAAGAAGGAAGCAGTATCAACCTATGAGATAATCGTTCAAAATCACGATGAATTGATAAAGTTATTAGGAGTAAACGGTGAAATACGAAGACGGGTATGTGACCAGACTCGAGTTCAGATTATTGACCGCGGTGAGAAGGTTTTACTTATAGGAGAAGATGAAAAGACCCGTAAAGTGAGTGATATACTTAACCATTTGCTTTTTGCAGTTCGCAAAGGTTATACCCCTACTCCTGCTGATTTTGACCTTGCCATGGAAGAGTCTCCTGAAATACAGACTCAGACAGTAGGTGAGGAAACCTCCGAATTATATATTCCACCTGTAACTACACCTATGTTACGCCCTGAGATTAAAGTTCAGCCGCGTTCTGAGGGTCAGATGGAATATCTCGAAGCCGTTCGGCATTGTGAAATGACTTTTGTTATAGGACCGGCAGGAACGGGTAAGACTTACCTTGCAATGGCAGTAGCTGTATCAGCACTGTTAAACAAGCAGGTCCGTAGATTGGTGTTAACTCGTCCCGCAGTAGAAGCCGGTGAAAATTTAGGATATTTGCCCGGTGCCCTCGAAGAAAAAGTTCATCCTTATTTACGGCCTCTTTATGACGCATTATATTCTATGGTAGATTATGAGAGGATTCAGAGGTGGATAGAGCAAGAACGGATAGAAGTAGCACCCCTGGCTTTTATGAGAGGTCGTTCTCTCGACCACGCTTTTGTAATATTAGATGAAGCACAAAATACGACCAGTGACCAGATGCTTATGTTTTTGACGCGTTTAGGTGAAGGCTCAAGGGCTATTATTACTGGAGATATAACACAGATTGATTTGCCAAAAGGGAAAATATCGGGACTGGTGGAAGGTCGGCGAATTCTCGAAGGGATTCCTGGAATTGGGATTGTCCATTTGACCAAGCGTGATGTTGTTCGTCATCCCTTAGTTCAGAGAATTATAGACGCTTATGAGGCACATCGCCGACATTCTCACGACTTAGAAAATCCACAGTCCGATGAAAGACGGAGTGAAGTATAGACATGAGTGAACACTCAGGAGCCCAAAGAAAATTTGGGTTCCCATTTTCTAAAACTGCCTTAGATAAGATGCAACAAACAAATCGGATTTTTACTGTGCGTGTCATTATATCAGGTATAGGTGCTGCTGTCCTGTCTGCATTTCTAGTTACATTGAATATCCCTAAGGAAACATTAACTCCGGAAGAGGTTGACCGTGAAATTGTTGCGAAACAAGAACTTCGTGCAAATTTTAGTTTTCAGACAGAAGATATAAAATCAACGCAGGAAGCCAAAAATCAGGCAAGAGCAAAAATCCCTCCCCATTATCGAGTAGACCAGGAAAAGGTGCAGAAGCAGATACAGACTCTTCGAGAGAGATTAACGCAACTCCAGGAAATTCGTACAAAAATTTTAAGTAATTATATTCAGGAAACAAAAGACACAGAGTTATCTGACCATTCTCAAGTTCTATCTTATATTCAAAGGGAGTTTAATCATCTTTATCCCTCAATCCAATGGGATGAAAAAATTGAGGCAGCAAAGTTAAATTTGTGGATTTTGGCAGATGTAAATTTAACAACCCAAAATGAGATAAATCCTCTTCAATATGAACCCAATCCTGATATAACAGATGGAAATGTTTTACCTCCATTGATGAATATTCCTTTCCATTTATCTCGTGTAATGGAAGAAGTTGCTGAAGAAAGCCTATCTTATGTCTTAAATGAGGGAATTTTGTCAAATAAAGAGCAGGAACCCTTAGGAGTCAAAATAGTGGTAATAAAGGGTAGTCCTGGCTCTGACCAGAAGACAACACAAGAGATGAATTTAAGGGAAGTTCCTGATGTAAAGAAAGCTATAGAAGAGAAATTGAAACCTCATATTCAGGAAGAAGCACGGAAAATAGCAAAACAATATGCGACCTCATTCGATTGGGTTAAGATATATGACGCTATTTTTGCAGTAATAGGTGATTTAGTTGTAGATACTTTACATTACGACCCTGTTACCACAGAAATTGTTCGGGAACGAGCCGCAGAGTTAGTTAACCCCATTATGAAAGAAATTACAGCAGGTGAAATTATTCAAGAACGAGGTAAGCGTTGGACATTAGAATCTCGTTCCGATGCAAAAACCTATCTACATCTTCTTGAACAAAGCCAGGGAAAGATAAACAGATGGATTTTTTCATTTGTTGCTCACTTAATTATTGCTCTTCTTGCTTTTGCAGGTCTTTATCGAGCCATCTATCTCTGGGAACACAAAGGAGAACCCTCCATAGAGACGATATGGTATCTTGCCTTGCTCCTTACTTTAGGTGTTCTTTTTTTGGGAAGGGGAATGCAATATTTTGACAGCACTGGTTTTTCAGTGCCAATAGCCATTGCAGGTATATTATTTGCCATTTTGGTGCAAATGAAATTAGCGGCGTTTCTTTCGTGTATTACATGTATATTGCTGTCTATTCTATTTCACTACGACTGGCGTTTGCTTGTTTTTGATATGGCAATGACGATGGGGGCTGTGTTTACGATATATCGTGTCCGAAAAAGGAGAGATATTACATCGGCATCGTTCAGTGGAATTGTTGTTGGCTTTCTTGTGCTTTTTGCACTTACCCTGACTATGGATACTTTTGTCGGTGAGACGATAGTTCGCAGAATATTTCTATTGGCTGTTAATGGTAGTTTGTGTATTTTAGTAGTTCCCGGGATACTTCCCTTTTTGGAACGGTTATTTGGTATTGTAACAGATTTTCAACTTCTGGAATATTCAGACTTGAATAATGAAATTCTTAGAAAATTGGCTGTTAATGCACCTGCGACCTATTCACATAGTCTTATTCTTGGACAATTGGCAGAATCCGCAGCGGATTCTATTGAAGCCAATGGGCTTCTTGCTCGAGTTTGTGCTTATTACCATGATATTGGAAAGATAAATCACTCTGAATATTTTTACGAAAACCAGAATGGAAATAATATACACGATAATCTTTCTCCCCGAAATAGTGTGCGTATCATCCTTTCACATGTTTTGGAAGGGATTAAATTGGCACAGGAATATCGGCTACCCAGGCCCATTATTGACGCCATTGCTCAGCATCATGGCACTTTCCGTGTCGGCTATTTCTACCAGTTAGCATTAGAACAGCAGAAATTTGGAGATGTGGATGAGCAAGATTACCGCTATCCGGGACCCAAACCTCAAAAATCGGAATACGCCGTGCTTATGATTTGCGACGCTTCGGAATCTGCCGTGCGTTCCATCAAAAATCCCAATCCAGAGCGGATTCGCCAGATGGTTGACCGTATAGTAACAGAACGAGCCAATGATGGACAGTTTGACGAGTGCGATTTGACATTTCAACAATTAAATATAATAATTGAAGATGTGTCTCGAACCCTTGCCTCATTACTCCATTTAAGACCCTCTTATCCCAGTACAGCAGATATTGAGGAAGAACATAATTCTACATCTGTTCCAAAAAATGGTAGGGGACAGACAGAAATTTTGACTCAACCTCAGGAACTATCGGGTAAATAGAGAAAGATAGAGATGATACTTATTAGGACGAAAAATTTGTCTTTATATAAAAAAGCGTATAACCCTGCGAGGCTAAAAAAGATAGCCCAACAAGTCATGGAAAGGGAAGGGTTTACAGATAAAAATTACGAGTTAAGTCTTGTCTTTTGTAATGATGATTTTATTCAAGAAATGAATAAAAAATATCGCAATAAGGACAAACCCACAGATGTATTATCTTTTCCCATTCCATCTAACTTTCCTGAGGGAGAGATACAACCTTTAGGAGAAGTAATTATTTCATTAGAAACAGTGTTTAACAAATGTTCAGAAATTCCTGACGCTGTGAGAAACGAAATCTCCTTGCTTTTTTGCCATGGCTTATTACATTTATTGGGATATGTTCATGACACACCACAACAACGCAGGCAAATGATTGAAAAACAAGCAAAGTATTTAGGAATAGATAAAAAATTTGCATGGATTAAGTATCCAGAACAAACAAAATAGAAAAAAGGATAACATTTAATTTTTTTGTAATGAATAATTATAAAAAGGGAATAAATAAAATTAGTAAAAAAATAATTTACAAAAAAGACATTCTAAAATTACGGCGTTTTTTTTATCCGGTTACTTTTATTCTTGTATTGTTATTTTTAATTGTTTTCCATGCTCATAGTTTTACATGGGAGACGAATCCAAGAAATTTACCTGAATATTTTCCTTTACGAATTTTAGGACTGTCATTATGTCTTCTGTGTGCCTCAGCCTTCTTCTCTGCAACCGAGATGGCTTTCTTCTCTATACGCGGGCCACAATTGAAGTCTATGCAGAAGAGTTCATCTTTCCGTGAACGGCTTGTCGCACGGTTGATGACCTCTCCTCCAGATTTTCTGACCTCGATTCTAATGGGCAATGCTATTGTAAATATTGGTTTAAGTATTGTCTTTGGAAGTCGTTTGGAAAAATATATTATTAATGAAGTGCTTCCTGCTTCCATTGCTTCCCCTGTGATTTCTTATGCCCTTGCCTGTCTTATCTCTACCCTCATACTTATTTTTGGGGGTGAGGTTACTCCAAAATTGTTGGCTTCAAGATATGTAGAGAGTTACGCTCGTTCTGTGGCTCTTTTAATCTATTTAATTCATGCGTTTTTAACACCCATACGCAGGCTTCTTCTGTTCACAATTGGTATCACTTTCCGAGTAACAAAATTTAGTTCCATTCCACCTTCGCCCTGGGTTACGGGTGATGAACTGAAACTTCTTGTCCAGGAAGAGGAACTTTCCGATGTAATTGCGGAAGAAGAACGAAAAATGATTCGTGGTATTCTGGAATTTCGTGATGAACCTGTAAAAAAGATTTTGGTTCCACGCACAGAAATTATTGCTATTGAGGATACCACAACTGTTATGGATGCGTGGGAGTTATTTTGTGAACATGAATACTCGCGTATGCCCATATTCCATGAAAGTTTAGACCACATCGTTGGTATCTTACATGCAAAAGATTTGCTGGATTACACGGAAAGAGGTTTGTGGAAACAACCCATCAAACCTATTGGTAGAAGGGCTCATTTTGTTCCTGAGACAATGGCAATATCCGAGTTGATTAAAACGGCTCAGAGGTTGAATACACATCTTGTAATTGTGGTGGATGAATATGGTGGGACGGCAGGACTGGTAACTCTGCACGATGCTTTGAGTGCTGTCGTAGGAGAGATTTCTGACGATGATAGTGAAGAAGAGCCTTTTTGTGTAAAAGTCGGAGAGAATGAATATCTCCTTGATGGGAAAATGCCTATTTCTGAATTGGAAGAACTCATTCATTTTTCGCTGGATGACCCAGAACATACGACTATTGCAGGATATTTGTTAAAACAGCATGAAAACTTGACCAATCCGGGAGATGTGGTTTCCGTTGGACCTTTGCGGTTTATAGTAGAGAAGATGGACGAGAAACGAATTGCACAGGTAAGGCTAAAAATAGAAGAAGAAAAGAAAGAGATTTCTACTGCTGAAGAAAATAGTGAGAAAGAACAACTATGATGGAAACGCAATGGGAATTATTAAGTATTTTTATATGTGGCGTATTTTTTGCTGCCCTTTTTGCTGGCTATGAGACAGGTTTTATCTCATTAAATCCGATACGCGTAAAAAATCTTTTTGAAAAGACACATTCCCGTAGAGCCCGTATACTTCTTAAATATTTAGATAAACCAGATGAACTGCTTATCGTCCTTCTGCTAGGAACAAATTTCTCAGTAGTGGTTGCGTCTATCGCTTTGTCAGAGTTGTTAGGAGAGCCGTTCTTATCTCTATTAATTGCAACAGGAGTAGTTTTATATTTTGGTGAAATTTTACCGAAGACTATTTTCCGCGTTCATCCGAACGCCTTATGTTATCTTTTTGTTCCTGCTATTGTTGTCTTTGATTTTATTTTTAAACCAATTTCAATTCCGCTTGTATGGTTTTTTTCAAAGGCTTTAGGTTCTAATCATTGGTTTTCATCACTTCAATCGCTTATGCGTTCGCCAGAAGATATGAAACGATTGGTAGAGCAAGGTGCGGAACATGGTGGCATACATCAAGAAGAAAGCGACCTTATCCACTCTGTTTTTGACCTACAGCAAAAGGTGGCAAAGGAGATTATGGTTCCGCGAATAGATATTTGTGCTGTATCCAGTGAATCAACTCGTGATGAGGTGGTTCAGGTATTTCGTGAAAATCGCTATACCCGTGTCCCCGTATATGAGGAGACAATTGACCATATTATTGGAATTGTTAAAGCATTTGATTTGATTAAAGATAGGGATAGGAATAACCAGAACATAAGACGATTCCTTCGTCCTGTTATGTTTATTACCGATGCCACTCCATTAGATGAAATTCTTAAACAAATGAGGCGACAACACCAAACTATGGCTATTGTGGTAGATGAATATGGTGGAACAGCAGGATTGATAACGCTTGAAGATATTCTGGAAGAAATTTTTGGTGAAATTCGAGATGAACATGACCAGGAAGAACTGCCTATTCGACAAATGGGACCCGGAGATTATATCGTTCGTGCACGCATCTCTATAGAAGAATTTAAAGAAATTACAAAAATAGATTTATTTGATGATGAGGTAGAGACCGTGGGTGGCTGGCTTGTAAAAACAGTCCAAAGAATACCCCAGAAGGGGGAAGTCCTTATTGCAGGACCTTTCCGTATTACCATTCTTGACGGGGGACCCAATTGTGTGACTCTTATGAGAATGGAATTGCAGAAAAAACCACCATTCCCCTGAGTCTTAAAATAAATACTTTGGATTGATACAATAAGATAGTTTTCTTATTCGTCTCGTAATGCTTTGGGTGGGCTTAGAACCTCCATCATTATTACTGCCCATTGAAGTTGCGGAATATTCCCAATATTTCCTTTTAACGAAATTTGTGGTCGGTGACTGTGCGGCAAAGAGGATGCTCGCTTTATAGGTGCTGAAATTTCTACTTTACCTTTTTTTACCAGAGAAGATGTCCCTTCTATCTTTTTATTAAATTTTGATTCTGCTTCTGTTCCTATGACTCTTCTTAGTTCCGGAACATGGATAGGGACTTTTTTTTCAGGTAGTGGTTCTTCCCATGATTCTTCAAAAACCTGTTTCCCCTTTTTCATGACTACCAGTTTCTTTTCGGGCAGGCTTCCTTTTGCCTCTTGTCCTTGCGGATATGAAGAAGGGAAAGGGTATGTAGGAGGAATAGGCTCTGTTTCTTTCCGTATTACCACTATTTTTCGTTTGGGGATGTCTATTTCAGGCTTCTGAAATACTTTCCTATTCGCAGGTTGTTTATTCGAGGGAGAAGACTGTTTCTCTGTATCCGTCTTTTCTCCCTTTTCCTTTAGTCTCTGAAAAACTGTGGAAATAGCAATAATCCCCAGAAAGACGAGCAAACCGAATATGTCGTCAAAACTCATAATAATAAACCCTTTGAAGTTATTGGGGTGGTGCAGGTCTTTCTGGCTCTTTAGATTGAGATTGAGGTGTAGACGATAACTTTGAAATGGAATCTCTCATTTCTGTATCTGCAAGAACATTCTTCATCCTATAATAGTCCATTATTCCGAGATTGCCTTTCCGAAAGGCTTCTGCTATGGCTCTCGGAATTTCTGCTTCGGCTTCCACGACTTTGGAACGCATTTCCACAACCAGGGCTTGCATCTCTGCTTCGCGTGCTAAAGCCATAGCACGACGCTCTTCTGCTCGTGCCTGAGCAATTTGTTTGTCTGCCTCTGCCTGAGCGATTTGAAGTTGAGCACCAATGTTTTCGCCTACATCTATATCTGCAATGTCAATGGACAGAATTTCAAAAGCTGTTCCTGCGTCCAGTCCACGGGCAAGCACCGTTTTCGATATGGAATCTGGATTTTCAAGCACCTTTTTGTGAGTAGGTGCTGAACCAATAGTAGTAACAATCCCTTCGCCTACGCGTGCTATGATGGTTTCTTCTGAAGCACCACCAACTAATCGCTCAATGTTAGTGCGAACCGTTACGCGTGCTTTGGCTTTTAATTGAATCCCATCCATTGCTACGGCAGCTACCGTAGGAGGTCCTTTGGTTGGGTCCGGGCAATCAATGACTTTGGGTCTAACGGAAGTCTTTACTGCTTCTAAAACATCACGCCCCGCAAGGTCTATCGCCGTTGCTTTCTGGAAGGTCAGAGGGATATTTGCTTTATTCGCTGCAATAAGTGCCTGCACTACCCGCAGAACATTACCGCCTGCAAGATAATGTGTTTCCAGTTCATCTGTGGTAATGTTTAATCCCGCTTTGACAGCCATGATTCGGCTATCCACAATGACCTGCGGATTGACCTTTCGCAAGGTCATACCGATTAGACTCCATATAGATACATGTGCCTTAGATAAAGTGGCTCGTATCCACAAGCGGAAGAAGGATACCACTACCGCTATAAATACGAGGGCTAATACCACTAAAATCAGTAAAAGTATCGCAATGATAGGACTCATTATAATTATCTCCTTTTTGCGTTTGGTTTAACTACTATTGTTTTGATAATTTTATTATACTATATATCTGTATCTTTTACACCTTTGTCTTCTTCAACAACAATTCTTGGACCTTGTATATCAATAATTCTTACCATTGTTCCAGCGTCAATAAACATTCCAGATGAAACGGCATCTACTCTTTTTCCATCAACTTCAATAATACCAGCAGGTCTGAGCGCAGATATGACTTTCCCTCTTTTCCCTACCAGAGAAGGGTCAAATTGGATACTTACATACCCTTTGTCTATGGTTTGGCTTTCACCCATGACAAGTTTTTGGGCTGTGGATGATTTTGTAAGTAAATAGAAACCAGCGACAAGGGCACCCACGAAACCTAAAAATTCAAAAATGATTATAAATATAAGATAGTCGGGGTAATAATAACCGCCGAGCACAGTGCTTCCTAATAGCATAATAGCGCCAAAAGTCCCACAGATACCACCGGGCACAATGAATTCTGCCATAATTAATATAACACCACCTAAAAATAGTAAAAGTGCCCACCATATCATTGTTTGTTCTCCTCTTGTTGTTGTAATAAAACCGTTTCGAGCAAAGTTATCAACTCTGAAGTCTCTACCCGTATGCTTAGCAAAACTTTACCTTTCTCGCTGGGGTCTTTGGGGTCTGCTTCTGCTAATGGCTCAAAGGTATTGATTACTGACACAGAATAGGATTGAGAAAAGATACGCTGTGCCTCCTGTAATAATTTGTTGTATCTTTTTAAGAAAGGTGCACAGGTGTAATAGCCTGAGCCCTGCGATGATACGATTTCCATTTCTTTCAATAATTGTTTTAACATCTGGACAATGATTTTAAGTTCATTCATGAATTTGTTTCCTTATTGTTTTTTTCAGGCTCAACCACATATCTATTTCCCTGAACCTCAATGATACGGATTTTGGCACCGGCTTCGATATATTCGCCTAATGATACTACATCTAAGGATTGACCCTTAAATCGTCCTTTACCTGCGGGTCGCAAAACTGTTTCGGCTACACCCACAGAGCCAATCCAATTTTGCTGTTCTTTCGTTTCCTGAACGGTGTATCCTGCCTCTGCGTTTTCTGTATGTGATAGAACAACCCTTTGTAGGAAAGGTGTTTTAGGCAGATATTTCCAGGTTGCCCATACAAGTACAAGAAAGGCAGTAAAGGTAAGGGTCAAGGATTTCCCTGCACTTTCAAGTCGTTCAAAATCCCAGGGGTATTCAGGAATGGCAACGCGGGTCAAGGCAAAGTAGATTCCGAGTATAATGCAGGTTAATCCTGCAACTCCTGGCAGACCAAAACCCGGGACGAGGAATATCTCTATTCCCAAAAAAATTAAACCAACAATTAGCAGTAAGAGGTCAATCCAATTTGCAAGCCCTATGATAAGGTGTGAACCAAAGAATAGGGTTAAACATACTAATCCCACAGTGCCAGGCAAACCAAAACCCGGTGTTTTCATTTCGATATATAAGCCACCTATCCCTAAAAGAAGAAGAATTCCAGAAACCATAGGATTTACCAGAAATTTGAATAATCGTTCTGCCCAGGTGGGTTCTATTTGAATGCGTTTGCAATTCTCCCAATTAAAATGCTTGATTACCTGCTCAATATTCTCTGCTGTCATTTCGCTAAGACCCAGTTCAAGTGCTTCATTTGAAGTTAAGGTAAGTAATTCTCCTTCACGGCAAATCTGTTTTATATTGGGAGGAATAGGTTTCGTCGGGGAATCGGGTTCTTTTGAATTATTATCTGCAAGTATGAGGTCAAAGTTATTTATTTGTTTTAAGCCACAATTATATATATAAGTATAAGGTTGCAGAGGAGTAGTGGGATAATGTAGTTTTATAATATCCTCTGAATTTTCTCTCGGTTTTTCTTCTATGTTTTTATCAAGATGGTTTTGTTTAAGAGCCTCTTCTGCCTCTTCCAGCGAACGATAAAAACTATATTTTCCGTTCGGATTACGAATACCCCAGACCTCGATTTTTGCGTCAACCATGGCTTCTGCTAAAAGAGGGTCATATCCATTAACTTCAGCAACGGTTCGGTATCTTGAACGCAGGTAGGATTTTGTTTTCTCATTTACCTCTTCAGAGGGTTGTGCTTCTCCTAAAATAATAGGTGCAGAAGCACCAATGTTCGAGCCTGGTGCCATAATAATATGTTTGCATGAGTAAGAGATTAGAGCCCCTGCTGAAATAGCACCCATTCCGTGAATATAGGCAACCGTTGGGCATTTGGCTTCAAGCAAGGCATTGGAAATATCTATAGCAGAGTCAACTAAACCGCCAGGTGTATCAACTTCTAATATAAATCCCGTTGCTCCTTTGTTCGCTTCGGATATTGCCCGTTGAATAATTACCTTCATCCCATCATCTACCATGTCCTTAGCAGGGCAAACTACGATATATGGCTCTTCCCTTTTGTCCGATAAAGCACTAAAACTGAGGCATAAGGCAAGTATAGATATTATTAGAAAATTTCTCTTTTTGACTAAAATATCAAAATTTCTCTTGGCTTCATTTCGCATGCAGTTGGGCATACCATTTCCTTTATGTATATAATACAAAAACCATGCTGTATTATATTATAATTCTTTTACGAAAAAAATCATTTCTATTTTTGTAAATATTGGAAAAAGGGAAATAAGTCTGTGATAGAAATATTGTTTAGAATACTGAATATCTTATTATGGTATGTTTTTTTTGCGCTGGGTGCTTCGCCTGAGGATACTTTTAACTTTTTACGAATAATTAGTGGCGTTACGGTATGGAAAGCAATGGTCAATTCGCCGTGGATGATTACTATTTTATTAACGATGTATTACATGTATTTTATCTATCACCGTTGTAAAGAAGTGCCAATGTCTGGATTTGAAAGTTTTATGAAATCTTTTCAAAGTGGCTTAATGGCTTTTGTCGCTTTTTTACCTTTGAGACCTGATTTTAATTTATATAGGAATATGCCCCAGCAAGAGTACCAGAATATTATTTATGTTTTGTTGTCAATGAAGGTTTTTTTCTGGCTTTTTTTACTTACAGTAGTGGTGTTTTATTATTTGGACGGCATATCTGTATTTAAGTGGCTACCTGATTTGTTTACCGATTTTTATGGTAAAAGTCGTTTTCGACAAGTAATTCCGCCAGAAGATGCAGAACAAGAAAGGTAGTTTGTTACCAACTGATTTTTACAATACCTGAACGGATTCGAGTTTGACATGCCAGCCGCTGATTATCTTCCAATCCCATGTCCTCTTCTGCTTCGTTTTTTGGCTCTACATTTTCTATGCCCTCTTCTATTGTGATAACACAGGTTCCACAAAGTCCCGCATGGCAACTAAAAGGCACTCCTAAACTTTCACATGCAAAAATTATGGGTGAACCATCAGGCAGTTCTAATTCTTTCCCCTCTGCAACGATTTTTGCCATTAGTGAAAAAACTCCTTTACTATAAGGTTATAGAGACAAAATCCCTGCTATTGTATATATTTTTGCTTGTCGTTATTATCAATCTGTGTTTAAACACAGAGCTACCTGTTGTGTAGATTGACATTTGATAAGCCGTTGATACAGGGTTTCGTCTCTTAAAGATTGCATAACTTTAGCAACTAATTGAAGGTATTCTTTATCCTTGTTCTTTGGTGTTGCAAACAAAACAACTAAATATACCGGTTGATTATCAATAGAATCGAAATCAACTCCATCTGGAACAATCGCTACTCCCAATGTTATGTCTTTTACTTCCTCCATACGGACATGAGGAATGGCAATACCACCCCCGATACCGGTACTGGTAACCTCTTCTCTATCAAATACCGCTTTTTTAAACAATTCAGGATGGGTTATCGCTGGATTTTTCTTTACAGCGTCAATAAGAGTATTCAACACATCGTATTTTGTAATTTTCCCACGAATGATACAAATTTGAGATTCAGGAATCTCCTTACCAAAAATAGGCA
Source organism: uncultured Nitrospirales bacterium (assembly GCA_964549105.1). Taxonomy (GTDB): domain Bacteria; phylum Hydrogenedentota; class Hydrogenedentia; order Hydrogenedentales; family Hydrogenedentaceae; genus Hydrogenedens. The sequence goes on along the minus strand of CAZJTZ010000009.1, from coordinate 22,796 downwards.
TAACTACTACCTCTTTTAATAATATGTAAAAGTTTCTAATTTCAAAATTATCTATATAAAAAATCAAAGTGATAAAAAATCACTTTGATGGTGTCCTTAATTTATTTGAAAGACAAATCTTTTAAGTTGTTCAACATCCGTTCTATGGCTTCATCAAGTTGCTTTTCCTCTACCGTAAGTGAAAAACGAACATATCCTTCCCCATACTTTCCATAAGAACTCCCTGCGGCTAAAACGATTGCACATTTTTCAAAAATGTATTCACAAAATTCAGCCGAAGTAAATCCGCTGGGGACAGGTGCCCAGAGATAAAAAGTTCCTCTACTTGCAGGTATTTTCCAGTTTAGTTGCTCCAGAGCAGATAATAATTTTTTACGCCGCTGACTATAAATTTGTAGCATTTTTTGAGTAAATTCATCACAATTGTTAAGTGCAGTAATTCCTGCATATTGAATAGGATTAAAAATGCCTGAGTCGGTGTTTGCTTTGACGGTTGCTATCCCTTTTATAATCTCAGGGTTTCCGCATGCCATTCCAATACGCCAACCTGTCATATTGAAAGGTTTGGATAATGAATTTAATTCTACGCCAACCTCTTTAGCACCCGGGACGGAAAGAAAACTTAGCCTTTCTCCTTCGAAAACAATTTCACTATAAGGATTGTCATAACAGACCGCTATATCCCAATGTTTGCAGAAATCTACCAGTTCCGTAAGGAATTCTTTTGTAGCAGTTGCACCTGTAGGATTATTAGGGTAATTTAGATAAAAGGCTTTGGCTTTTTTTGCCGTTTCTGTGGGTATATTCGCTAGAACGGGTAGGAAATCATTTTCAACAGTTACGGGGACAGGCACAGGTTCTCCACCGGCAAACCAGATACCTGGTTTGTAGCCTGGATAGCCCGGGTCTGTGACAAGAACTGTATCACCGGGATTGACTACGGCAAGAGCAAAATGATGGCATCCTTCTTTAGAGCCGATAAGTGCTACAATTTCTTTAGCAGGGTCTAATACAACTCCATATCTCCTCTCATACCAGTGAGCAACCGATTCTCGAAAGGATTTCATACCCCATTCTTCATCTGTTGGATAGCGATGATTTTCCGGGTCATAAGCAGTTCTGCATAGTTCATCAATAACAGGTTGGGGGGTTGGGTCAACAGGGTCGCCAATGGCTAAACTGATGACTTTCACTCCACGTGCCTTTGCTTCATTAATCTTATTTCGCAGCGTCATAAAAAGATAAGGGGGTATCTTCTCTAATCTTTTGGCTGTAAACATAAAAATCCTTTCGTTTCTATTTCTTTCTTATTTATGTCTCCCCAAAGTACCTATTGCTATTATACCAAAAATTTAACTCTTGTCTCCAAAACCCTTTCGAACAAACCAATAGTAAATGAGAATAGTTATTTATGCCTGCTCTATGTAAACCATTACTGACTGGTTCCCCTTTTTTTTCTCAACACATTTATTACTTGTTCGGTTCGTTCATTAAAAAATTCCAATAGATAATCGTGTAATTCAGAGTTTGAAGCGGCAATCAGAGTCTGATAGTTCTCCGGATGTGTATCTAAAAGAAGGACATTATCAAAGTTGTCACCTTCGGTATTGGTAAATACGCAACCTGCTTCTTGTGCGACTAATAGAGCGGGGCATAAATCATACGGGGCAGGACCTATAATAGAGCCTTTTCCGGATTTTAGAAACATATCTCGTGTTCCTTCTGGGAACTCTTTGTAGAAACGTGTGGCAATATCTACACAGGCGTCTAATTGTCCTGTTACCAATCGTGTCAAACTATATGAACTACTATTGCATGTAAAAAAACCTCCGCGTAGGCTGCTCAGGTCAATAAGTTTTCCAGCGGCATTGAAGATTAAGTAAGAGGGTCTACCGGGAGTGGTCATAGACCAATTCAGCATTTCAATATCGGTGTTATTTGAGAGTTTAGGACGCTTTTTTGTATCTTCGCTATATATCGTTGTTCCTCCGCCCTTTTCCGCATAGAATATTCTGTCTGTCATTAATTCAGCGATACACGCATTATCTAAATGTTTAAATGTAGGTCGTTCAATTACACGAGTGCTTGCAACAGAAATTGTACACCACTCAAATCCATTCTTTGCCGCACGAGTGCCATCAATAGGGTCTACAATCAAGAGATACTTAGGCATTCGGGCATAAGTAGAATATCCTGAATCTTCAGAATAATAAGCAATAGGTTGTTTTGATGCCCGTAGGAATGAGAGGAGTGCTTTCTCTGCTACCTGGTCAATAACGAAGGTTGGGTCCCCTGTAGGTGCTATATGCACAATATCTTTACCCTTCAAAGAGCGGGCAATGGGTTCTACTGCTTCTTTAATATACATTACTAAATCAAATAAAAATTCACGAGATAATGCTTTCTCTCCACGAGTATGTTTACCTTCCTGCTTTTCCTGTGCTGTGCTTGTAGATGATGCTAATTCCTTTCCATCTATGGGCGGTCTGCCTCTTTTCCTTTTCATCGGTTGGGTCTTTGGAACTGTTGCTGACACATCTTTCTTAGGTCTTCCTCTCCCCTTTTTTTCTACAGTGTCTTTTTCTTTCGCACCTACGCTCTTTTGTTGAGATTTTGAATCCTTTTTAATGCCTGTCATGAACCAATAACCTTTCTCTAAAATTTGAGATTTGTTTTTCACAAAGCCATCTTAAACTTTATAACCCTTATTCTATGCAAATTTCAAATTCGATAAGTCTATATTTTTTCTTATAAACATACAAAACTTATATAGATAAAATAAGTTAATGATTTAACAAAAGTCAAATTCCATTTTTTCAAGATGGGTCTGCTCATAAAGTATGCCCCAAAGATGAAGTTATGAGGATTAAAAGTATAATTAATAGAGTTTTATAAATTATTGAAAAAACTATATTTATCTCAATTAAAAAATTGTAATCATATATACTCGTATCTCAATTGTCTCAAAAAAATGGAATAAAATATCTGTGATATTTTTCAAAATTATTTAAGAAATTTGGGATATAAGTCCGTTAATGTTAAGGTCTTATATTGCAAAGTTAACATTTGAAATTTTTATATATGACACAAATGTTTGATTAAAGATTATGGAGAAAGTTTATAGTTTTCAATTGACTATTAAAACTTGCATTTCAGGACATAGAATAGATTTGGAAAATAGATTAAAGAGTGTAAAAGAAACTATTATGTAAAGTATATTTCTATTGGCACATTTTAAAAGTAAAATATCTTTATTAATATATTTTAAAGAATCAATCCTCTAATTAACATGACACCTCTCTTATCTATACTGACCAGCAACTTTTTTGGATAAGAAACAAAATTATTACATGTATTAGTTAAATTTATAAAAGGTATATTTTTATCTATTTTTCTGAACGATTAGGTTTTCCCCAATTTATATTAAATATAATAATAATGGGAATAAATTTTAATTTGTCGAACTTGATAAACTCTGATTTTGTTTATAAAACAAAGTTTTATCATTTTAAATGTAAATTTTGTTAATTTTTATAAGTATGATTTTTGACTTTATTATTTAGATTATGCTATGTTAATGGTCAATATCCGGGTCTTTAATTTTTCAAATAATCAATTGAGTTGAGGTAGTTTTATTATGGCAAGACCAATTATTTTAATAACGAATGATGATGGCATTCATTCAAGGGGTTTGTCTTTAATATCCGAGATGATGGAAAGTATAAGTGAGGTTTATGTATTTGCTCCGGACCGCGAACAGAGTGCAGTGGGACATGGAGTATCTTTGAGAAAGCCGTTAAGGGTTACTCCTATCAGGGAAAGGTGGCACATGGTAGATGGGACTCCAACGGATTGTGTAATGTTAGCAGTTCGTGATTTGTTGGGTACCAGGCCCTCGCTTATAATTTCAGGAATAAATGCAGGTGCAAATCTGGGTGATGATGTTACATATTCTGGCACGGTGGCAGGTGCATTTGAAGGTATGCTTTTAGGTATTCCATCGTTTTCGATTTCCGTTGTGAGTCATGAGCCGACCAATTTTGAATCGGCGGGAGTTTTTGCAGTGAAACTGGCAAGGTATGTTCTTAAATATGGACTTCCACCGGATACAATGCTAAATGTTAATGTTCCTGACCTTGCTTACTCAGAGTTAAAGGGAGTTGCGATAACCAAAATGGGTCGGAGGAACTATCAGGACGAAATTATTAAAAGATATGACCCTCGTGGGCAAATTTATTATTGGATAGGAGGAGCACAACCGGCCCATGTTCAGGAGCCAGGAACGGACTTTGATGCTATTGAGCAGAATCAAATTAGCATTACCCCTCTTCAAAGAGATTTGACAAATTATTCCGCTTTATCTCGTTTTTACGACCCGCGTATTGAATTATAATTTTTTTACATAAAAAGGTTGGCTGTTAATGAAGTTGTTAAGGAAGTTGTATGATTGGGTGTTGAGTTGGGCAGAAAGTCCTTATGGTGCAGCGGCACTATTTCTTTTAGCCTTTGCGGAATCAAGTTTTTTCCCTATTCCGCCTGATGTCCTTTTGATTGCACTGTGTGTAGGAAATCGGCTTAAATCATTTTGGTTTGCTTCTTTATGCACGATTGGGTCTTTTCTTGGGGGAATATTTGGGTACATTATTGGCTTCAGCGTCTGGATAGTAGTTCAGGACTTTTTCTTTAAATATGTGCCTGGTTTTACTCCAGAAGCGTTTGAATATGTTAAGAATATGTATGAGAATTATAACTTTTGGATTGTATTTATTGCTGCATTTACACCTATTCCATATAAGGTAATAACCATCGCTGCGGGTGTCTGTACTATTAATTTTCCTATGTTTCTGATCGCCTCTATCATAGGAAGGGCTGCTCGATTTTTCTTAGTAGGGGCTATGATATTTGTGTTTGGGCAGAAAATCCGTGATTTTATAGACCGCTGGTTTGATTTGTGTGTAGTTGCCTTTACCGTTCTTCTTATTGGAGGTTTTGTAGTATTAAAGTGGTGGGCTTCATAGACTTAACTTTTTTATTTTTGTAGGTATATCCAACAGGATTTGTTCAGGAAAACTAATTCTGGATTTAATATACGCAAGTATATCAAGATTATGAAAGTCGCTTTTTCCTATCTGACATAACCCCTTTATTATATGATTTTGATTTAGGTTTCCCCAATATAACGAAGTGTTATATATTGTAATTTACATAATTTTAAGATATGCCGTTTTCTCTTCTTGATTGGAAAGAACATCAATAAATCCTCCTTAGTTTTCTAAAAAAAACAATGTTAAAACACAGAGAAAAAAGGACTATATACTAAACGAATGTTCTCATGAAAAAATGCTTTATAACTATTTATTATAATAAATATGTTGGTTTTTCCGTTTTGACAAAATTAATTATTTCCCTAAAATTTTCTTTTTCAGGTAAACTTATAGTAAGAAATTTATTGGCTTAAGAGTATTACAGTATAGACAGCGATATACATAAAGAAAGAGTGGTAGATGAAATATTTTTTTGTTTTTTCATTTCAAAAGGTATTAATGATTTGTTTGTATTTGCTGTTAGTTATGGAGCCGCTTTCTCTTTTCGCTTTTGATAAAATTGAATCACCACCCATTCAGCAATGGTTAGAAGATTCAGGATATTCTGCAACTACTTTTCATATTAAGTTGCAATGGATTGAAAATACAGGCAAGGGCAATATCTACGGGGTTTTGGTTCATGACCTTACAAACAATGGAGATGAGGAAATCTATTTTAATGAGCAGGGTCAACAAATTGATGTAGGGAACTTGCAGAAATGCAATATACAAAAGAAGGATTGGTCGTTTGGCTATGTAGATATACCAACGGAGTTTCCAGATACAAAAAGTATTACTACACAAAAAAAAGCACTTGTTCCTACAACGGAATCTTTTTCAAAAAATTTAAAAATATCCTCATACACCTTTAATTTACCTGCACTTGAACCCAATATTGTAAATAGTGAAAATGAGAAACAAAATGAGAAGGATTTATTAGAAATCGGTAAGGTCATTGATTTATTAGAACCTATAGCATTGTTTGGTGGAAAATCTTCGGTTGATTTTGAGACAGTTGAAGTTGAAGATAATATTGTTCAGTCGCTCAATTTTTTTGCGGAAAATGCTGTGGGTATGAAGGTTCATCTTTTATTTAATAGAACACTACCTCCTATGCACAGTCTTTACATTCGAGGTGACGATTCTACTTCCAAAGCAATACCTGTGTTGGTAAGTAAGGATGATGTTTGGAGTCCGTTGATTTCCTCTCCCAAAATTACGCTGTATTATGTTAAACCGAAATCATCGTCAGACACTTTTATACCTGTCACCATAGACCGCTATGCTTATATATATAAGGACCCTGTGGAAGAACTTGCAAAAGTCGGAACTTGTTATGAGGATGTAATGTGTTATGACTCGTGGAGAGGTTTAAGCAGAGGTGTTATGGGTTTGTCAAAGGTATCTTCAAGTAATGTTATATTTTGCACAGGTAGTCTTTTAAGTGATGGGAAACCTGAACAAATTTCACATTTGATTTTAACAGCATTTCACTGTGTCGGTTCTGTAAGCACGGCGGAGAGTCTGGACTTTTACTGGTTGTATCAAAGTGAAAGTTGTGGTGGGGCAGTTCCAGATATAACGACAGTTCCTATAACCAGTGGAGGTGCTGATTTTTTGGTGGGTTCACCAACAGATACAGGAACAGATATGTCCTTGCTTCGAATGAAGGGCAATCCACCTACTGATATTCCAGAATTAGGTTTTACCAATACTCCTGTACCTATTGGGACGAATGTCGTTGCAATACATCATCCTCGGAATACTTTTAAGCGAATTTCCATGGGCAGAACAACGAATACAGGAAGTTCTGGAAATGGGGGAGAAAACCTTAGACCACTGGATAGGTATCATGAGGTAGTTTATAATTTGAGTAGCACCGAGAGCGGTTCATCAGGCTGTCCATTGTTCCGTGAAGACACACAACAGATTATTGGCCAACTCTGGGGAGGAAGTGCAGGTTGTCTGTCTATGCAAGAACCCGATTATTATGGCAGGTTAGATGTAAGTTATCCACTTATTGAGCCTTATATCTTCATTGCCCCTGAAGATTTTGATGTAGATGGTTCCGGTGTTATTGACAATGAAGATTTAAATTTTGTTGTTAACGCTTTATTAGGTGCAAACCCAAGAACAAGAACTGATTTAAATAACGATGGCTGGGTAGATGCGTGTGATATTCAAGCAATGCTAAATCAGTTGAATAGCATAAAGTAAAATGAATATGTTTGTAATACAGGTGTTATTGTAAGAACTCTTAAACAGAGTTTCCTTTTAGATGGGCTTAAAAATGCTAACTTCTGTTAGTAAAGACATTACTGGTATAAAGTAAGGGTACCATGAGCGTAGACGCTCGCGGTAACTTTTAAAACCTTTTACGAGTTGCCCCCTTATAAAAGCAATACTTTTTCTGCTGCTACCTTGTTGAAAAGGGTAATAAAAAGAAGGCGTATCGCCATACGCCCCTACATTGTAAAAGATTGTGTATCGTTCATTACTAAAACTAATAATCTTTATTCAAACTTTTATCAGACAGCATTGGAGTGTCCTATATCATCCCAGGTCTATCTACAATATTCCAAATTCTAAACTTGCCCTTCTATTGTCTAAACGCCTCTCTTTCTCATTTTACCCCCTTCTGTCATTTCGAGCGTAGCGAGAAATCTTTCCCTTAATTTTTTATCGGACAGCAGTGTAGAAAATTAGCACTTATTTTATGGCAAGGAATTGGACTTTATCATTTAGTTGGATATGTGCTACGGGTTTGTTGGATTCGGATAGGGACATGTTATCAAATATAAACATAAATTCCTTGCTCTCGTAAGGTGTCAGGTATATATCTGTTTGTTCAGGTTTTATATCCTGGGTCGGTTGAATGGTGTGAGTAAGAAGGGAGTAATTGAATGCTGTCCAGGTAATATTTCCATATAGGGGAAGGGGTTGTGTGTTTTCTACAATAATCTTTATTTGATTGATGTTCTTTTCATATCGTATCTTGGCGGGGAACTCTTCTTTGGAAAGGAAAGCACGAATAGTTTTTCCATTTACTTCCGTCCATGCGTTGATAAGGGGATAGGTATTTTCGCTATCGGGGAGTTCAATCTGGATAAGTTGTTGCGACATAGAAAGAGGGGGTAGTTCATAAGGTAATTGTGTGGGTGCAATGGTATAGTCGCTGGGCGATTCAATATTAACTATTCCTTTTGCACTCTCATTTGCATTTAAGTTGCAGATGGTTAGTTGTATGTTTGTTGTGTTTGAAGTGCTTACAGGTTTAATTCTTAAAAGTATGGATTGAAACTCATTGTATAGAGGGAAAGAAGTTGTTAGTCCTGACGAGAGATAAATATTGCTCAGGTCAAAAGGCACTCTGTTTGGTGATGTAACCTTTTTAAGGGACACCGCAAAGGTTTTTATTTCCCAGGGCTTGAAGGTAATAGATTGGTTGTTCAGGTTAATGGAGGAAGGGTCGGTGGCTTCCAGAGGCGTTAAGGTCTGGATGTTGTTTATCGTAAAGGAACTATTCAGTGATGTTTCCTGTCGTTTTGAAGTCAAGGAGTTTATTCTTACCGTGAACATATCGGTTGGATTTTGTGGCTCAGACTGGATTAAGGGTATTCCAGTTCCTATGGGTTTGATAGAGGATATAACAAGTTCCGGATTGTCTAACGAAAGGAAACTTGTATTGTCTGTCCAGGGACCTCCATGAAAATCTGTTACTACCGAGACTGATGTTTTTTCAGTACTTTGTTGAAGAATTTCAGATTGTAACCAATGGCTTGAAAACGGAAGTATTCTATATTGAATGGGTAGTGAATCTATACTTGATTCCTTGAAATTTACTTTTCCGTGGCATAAATAAAATATGTTAGAGGACTGTTCTAAAATTGGCTTTGTTCCGGGGAATAGTATTGCAATGCCGTTCTCTGTTGATTTTATACCATCAACATTACAAACGGCTGAAGGGATAAGAAACTCTCCCCGTTGATTGAGCATGTTAAGGAAGTTATTTATCATAGGGTTTAATTTTTCAGATGTGTCTGCAACAAACCCTAAAATTTTATAAGAAGTATTGTTTTGATTTACTTCTATTAAGAAGGGTGTTCCTATGCTGGTTCTCTTAAAAATTTCATTTTGGACTTCAAAGCCTGAGTCAGAGAACAGTGTTTTTAAGTTGTCGTAACTTTTAAGAGTACCCAACCAGAGATATAAAGAGGCATTTTTAGATTTTAACTGTTCCATTTCTTGAAGGGATATTTTATTTGACGGAATTCCTCGATTCCACAAAGTTTTCATTATCTCATTTTGCAGTGAGGCTGTTTCCTTCTCTCCCGTGTCTATGATAGTTGTATCGCCCATCGGAATATAAGAGTCATCTTCTTTTTTAATACGGTCTCCTGAACCCAGAGCAAACAAACGATGTCCAAAGAAAAATTTAGGGTTATCTGACATCAAAAACAATGGTTTTGTAAAGGCAAAAGATTGTGAACCGTAAATAGGGATTTTTCCTGAATCAGGGGCTATGAATTTGGAAGCAAGACATTTATCTGGTGTCTCTGCCGTGGGAGTAAACTGATGGAAGCAATAGATTTGATTAATGCTTTTGTATAAGCGATATTCTTTGTTCAGTTTTCCTTCCTTTGTCTGATATTGAATTTCTATCCGTTGTAACAACTCAGATTTGGAAGTGGTAAACTGATTAACAGTGCCTGCAAATGAGATGAAGTTTCCTGTTTCTGTGTTTAGAAAGCCCAATGTGTCAGCAGCAGTGTTTGTCGGAAGTATATCCTTGCCCGTGGTTTTGTCAATGATACTAATTAAGTCTCCAGTGTTTGTATCTACCCTAACCAGTAAAAATTCGTTCTCGATAAAATTATCATTGGTTGAAATTTCGTTATAAGTTTTTTTGTCAGGTATTAGATAGAATGTCTTGACACCATAAGAGGGAATGTTTTCTGCAACAAATTCGACTTTGTATGAAGTTATAGAAGAGGTCTCCCCCTTTATAGAATGGAGTATGTATGGCACTGGTTTTCCATCATGGGAAAGGAGAGAAAAGGGTGTAGTAGGGGTAGGAATGTCAGTAACAGCAGGCAAAGTTTTAGTAGATGAATTAGGATTGAATACAACAATTGCGTAGGAATGGGGTAGGTTGTTGGTAAGGTGCGTTAATGTATTGACATTGTCAGCACAGTATTTTGTGGTACGCTGTATTATTTTATCCGTATCACTAATTCCCATACACAGTTGAGACAGGATAGTCATGTTTTCTTGCTCTGTCAAAGTAGCATTGATAACTTTATGATTTGCTGCTTGTAGTAATAGAGACCACAGGCGGGCTATGACTTCACCTGGATAGGTCATTCCCAGAGTGCCAGCAACAGTTGACATGATTTGCGATTGGATAAGTTTTTCCTCCAATAGGTAAAGGCAAGTGCGAAGAAGGGTGTTCGAAAAAAGTTCTGATAGGTTCTCATTTGAATATAAAGGTTGAAAAATAGAGGGGATGTTGTTAGTCCCCTGTTCGTTTATGAAATTTTTGACATTTTCAAAAAAGTCCGCTACCCCATTCCCCTGAATATTAAAAGGGGGTATTTCATTTTTTAGATTGGGTAAAATTTTTAGATTGGGATAAGACGCTGTGTTTTCGATGACCAATACATCCATTTCAGGAATAAGCGATGATAGCCCTTCATGTGCAAGATGAGCCCATTTTTTTATCTCTTGAAAATTGCGGAAAGAAGGGGGTGTTTGTAAGACTCTCATCATTACAGAATTATCAAAAGGCGCATTCCAGAAAAGAAGAGGAGGTAAAGAATTAAAGGACAGGTTGGTTACCACGCCGTTAATATTGCACTGGTTTATAATCTGTGAGGATTGGGGTGAGAGATAAGGGTAATCCCATGCAATAAAAGATTTAAAAAAGTCCTTCATTATGCTTTCTTTTAATTTTGTCCCCATTAGATAATTCATGATAAGCGTTTCTATGGAGACCAATCTCTCGTCTAAAGGTGCAAAGATATTCTGGGAAGTGCTGTTCCCACGGAAAATCACATCTCGCAATTGAAGAATAAGGTCCGGGTTTTGTTCTAACATGGATAGCCAAATATTGGAAGTGCCTATATTAATCCCATAGTTTGAATTTTCATAAGCGTTCCATGTCTGATATTTGCACCAGTCTATTTCCTGCTGTATTTGTTGAAAAACCTCTGCATCCTTGGCCGGTTTACCCCAAACTCCTGTAATGAGATAAGTTTTGGCTGGTGTTTCAGGTGAAATAAATGTAATTTGAGTAGTAAACTCAGAAGTAGTTTGTTTGCCTGCATTATCCGGGGCTGTTATTAGAATGCGGACACTCGCTTTTTCATCTTGCTGTCGTCCTTTATTCGGTATTTCTAATGGGACATGGACCTCTTCCTGAGGTTGTAATGAAAGTTGCTGATTGGGAAGAGCAGAACTTTGAGGCATGAACCATGCGTTGACATTGACAGGAAAAACCTGCTTTTGAGTGGGATTATATAAGGTGAGATAAAACACCTGTCGTGAGTCAATTGGGGAGCCCGTAAACTTTTGAGAGGGTTCCAGTAGAGGAACATAATATATTAAACCTGCGGGTTGGATAGGTTGAATGTGTAGTGAAAATTCGTAACCTGTCTTGCCGATATTGGGTTCCTTGTTTGACCAGAGTTTGGACGGAATATGTTCCACCGGAATTTTTGTAATTTCACTGATACTTTGAACTGATAGGAAAGGTATTTGTAGCACGAACAAATTTAATCCTTTTCGCAATCGAACCAGTGCACGGTCTATTCCTAAATGCTCGATAGGTAGAGATTGGATATCCTTTATTTTTGTCTTACTAATCCAGAATCGTGCCCCCAATGGTGTTTGAAGATTTACATATATTATCTGGTCTTCGGGCACTTGAACATAAGCCGAAAAAAAGTAAATGCCTTCATCAGGTGGCTGTAAGGTAGACAAATCAATAGTAGGACTTTTAACTGTAAAAGGAGTCCACGGATAGGAAATGCCGTCAACTTGTATCGTTTCTCCTGCTTTTGGCAAAAGTTGGTTAATACCTCCATTATTTGCGAAAAAATCGCGTGTCCCCAGCGGTGCTTCCTTATTCCTGAGGGCTTCTTTTATGCCCTTGCCCAAATCAGATGGGAAAGGACCACATAGTAGCCATTGTGAAATATAGCCCCGTTGCAGAATGTTAGGAAGTGTTTCTTGAGAATACATAAGGAGAGGGAAAGAAATCAGGAAAAAGAACGAAAGGAATTGAACCCATGAAATAATGTTACTTTTGTGTTTTAATTTGATATTCATTTTTACTTGCGAGTAATAAGTATAAATGTTTTTTCTTTATTATCCCATAAAAATAAATTTTTACTTAATATTGTATCTTTTGTGGAAACAATTATGTCTATTCCGTTGTCCTTTTTTAGAAACTCGATAAGTGAACCATCAAAGGTGTTGATAAAGGTAGTCCCATCTTTGTTTGCAGGAATCATGGCTTGTGATGGATAAATAAAATTGTAAGATAAACCTTTAATATTAATTATGAGCGATTTTTCAGAGAACGAATTAACGGCAATAGATAATGGATAAGTTGAGTTAAAATTAAACTTGCATAGAGGAATTATATTGAGCAGTTTTGAAGAAGATTTTGAGAATAGGTTTTGTTGGAGTAAGGCACTGTATATATCCCATGTTGACCAGCGATATTCTATTGAGGCTGGGAAGAGGATAAATTCGTTAATCTTTTTTCCAGTAATATCTCTGAAAATATTTTCTGTAATTTGGTTAGTCTTATTTATGTTGTGTGCATACCATCCATTCAAAAACATCTGACAGCCCATCATGATTACACAAAGCAGGGTAGTAATTTTTACAATTTTCATTTTCCAGCGGGGCTGTTTCTGAATAATTCCGCATAGCCCGGATAAAGCAATACAAAAAAGCAGAAGAGGGAATAAACTGTAAGGATTATTCAAAGGATGGGAAAGATTTACACCTTTGCTGTCAATAAACATGCAAGAGAAGATAGTTCCAAAAAGTAATAAAGTCATTCCCCAATCTCGCACTTTGTATGCGATAAAGATAAGAAACAATAAAGTTCCTGTCCCATATAAGGTGGGCAAAATGTAAAAGTTGTTATAGTATTCCTGAGTTTCTCGAAGCCAGCCGATAGGATAAACAAGCAATGACAATTGTGGAATAAAATCAAGTGAAAAGGAATAATCCTGACGATGTAAATATAAAAAGAAGAGAGCAGGTAATAAAAATATAAGGGCTAAATAAATGTGTTTGCGGTTGGGGTGGGTATTTTCGTATCCCATTCCTTGAAGCAATATCCATACGCTTATAATAATTACGAACGGTATACTAAAAGGGGAAAGAAACATTGCCAATACGGCAAGAAACCATGTAATAGGGGAGTGAGAAGATTGAGTGTAGATTGAGTATGAAAATAAAAATATGGGCAATAGGGCGACAAGAAAAGGAAGCAGAATTTCATAGCCATTTATTTGAATGATTTGTGGTTGAACCAATGGATGTGCCATGAATAAAACCGCAGCAAAAGAACCCAACCACCATGAACCGTTTGTCAAAAAATGTGTTACAAAGAAGATAAGAACCATGATTAAGTAAAGCAGGAGAAAGTTAAAAATTCGTAAGGCAACTGTACTACAATAAAAAGCGGTAGTAGAAATAGGATAATCACAAAAGGGAATGGAATGATTTGTTAAAAGAGACTGAAACCAGAGACATTCTGGACTGGATACGGGTAAGAATATTATCCATGAAAAGACAATAAATAAATATAAAAAATCAAATATCAAGAAAAGCCGAACATGTTTTCTATCCTGCTCAATTGGTGCTATTTTTTCTAAAAATTTCGACATGTATTCCCTTGGTTGATATTTCAGTAAAATTCCTTGTCAAATGATTATATTAAAAGTAAAAGGATAATGGTAATTGAAAACAAAATGTGAAGATTAGACTTTATTTTGATTTTTTAGAAATCCCATTTACAAAAAGGTCTTTTATCACAGGGTTTTCTACTTTCTCTAATACGATAGGGACTTGATTCTTATTGGGAGATAATACAGAGATATTTGAGATAATGGGATTTTTGACATCGTCTAATTGCAATGCAGGGCGTTTATCATCTTGTTCTAATTTAAGCGTCATATTGTCTATAAAAAGATTATTTACATGCCTTATAAAGAACCCAAAGGCAGGCAAAGTGCCAAACATAGTGTGTTCAGGATATTTTTTCGCTTTTTCAAATGGATTATTAATGAAAGTATTTATTCCACCCACAAAAGAGATGTTTATATTTTGGAGTGTCAATTCTTCAATGTAGTGGTTGTTAATTCCCGATATTGCACAACCTATTGAATCAGCGCCAGTGGCAACAATGTTCGTTATAATGATTTTCCCTAACTTTCCTACTGAGGGGACGGTATGGTCAGGACAGCAGGGGCGAGCACGATTCCCCAGACGAATAAAAATGGGACATTTTACATTTTGCATAGAAATGTTATTAACAGAAATATTTTCAGTTATTCCACCATCTACGGTTTCAAGGGCAATACCTGCTAACCGAGTATCATAAATAGTGCAATTATCAATTGTAATATTTTGAAAGCCACCGTTTGATTCAGTGCCCATTTTTAACGCATTACACAATGAACTTATTACACAATTTGTGATAGCTATATTTTTGCAGGGTTTAGGCGATGTGCTTTTGAGGACAATAGAATCATCTCCGGATAGGATATGGCAATCACTTACTATTACATTTTCGCAAGAATCAATGTCTATGCCATCATTATTTCTGTTGCAACGACTACTTATCTTAACATTGGAAATATGGACATTCTCACAGGCAAGTAAATGAACAGTCCACATTGCACCATTTTCAAAATTAATCCCATCTAAATTTACATTTTTACATTCTACAAATCGAATAAGGTAGGGACGAAACTTATATATTTTATTTTCATCTTCCTTAAACTGCTCACCCTGTCCATAAATTTTTCCATAACCCAAAATTCCAATGTTTTGTTGCTTTTCAGCAAAGATAAGTGTGCGCTGAGAATAATTATCTGTGTAGGAACGATAAGATACTTTTAATTCAGGATAATCCTCAATATTTGTGCTTCCTATGAGAACACTTCCAGGAGTTAAATATAAAAATACATTATCCTTTAACTGAATAGTACCGGTAAGATATTTCCCTGCTGGTATAATTACAGTTCCACCACCCGCATTAGAAACCGTATCAATGGCTTTCTGGATATATGAAGTGTTTACTGTCTTTCCATCTCCTACAGCACCAAATTCAAAAATAGAAAGGCTGCCTGTTTCCATAACTGATTTCGGAATCTGCAAATTATTATTCTCAGAAGCAAAAGTAAATATCGGCATTAATCCGACTGTGATAATAAAAACAATTTCCATTCGTATCATAAAATTAACTCCTCTTGCAGGTATTTCATTATAGATAATTATTAGGGGACAAAGTTAAGTTTCTAATTGCAAGTCAAAACTTTTTGTTTAGTTTTATCATTAAAACCGTTTTTGCCTCTCACTTAAAATAGTTATGTATTACATAAATAATCATATTAGAAAGTGCTGATATAAATAAAAATGAATTTTTTACTTACCAGCAGAACAAAGGATTATTTATTGCAGGATTAGAGCAAATCCTGCAATAAGACTTTCTCTATTGCAAAATTTGATAAATATGCACGCAGTGTGGGTATTTAGTCGTGTATCAATCCTGCACGCTTTCGGTAGATGGGATGAATGAAACCGCCTGTGTTTTCTATTCGTTTAATTATTTCAGCCGATTGTTTGAGATTTTTGTCCACATATAGGGATTGGAAAATAGGGAAGTAATCTCGCTGATGAATTGGGGAAGCATTCTTTCGTAGACAAATCTCCATTGTGTTTCTTGCCTCTTCCATTTTGCCCTGTTCTGCAAGGCTAACACTTAAAACATGGTATCCCCATGACATTTCTGGCAAAAGGGATATGGCAGTGCGGGCACACCATTCTGCAAAAATAGGTTCGTTACGGTCTAAACTTGCCCACGCAATATAAATCCAGACAAGGGCGGTAGGTGGGTGATAAAAGTCTATATAATTCGGTAGTAATTCTGACGCTTTTCTTAACACTTCCTCCTGATGTGAGACTCTTTTTATCCTTTCAATAAAAGGTAAATAATCAATAAGTTCAGGGACATGGACTTTTTCCTGAAAAGAGTTTTGGTCCTTTGAAAGATGGTATAGCCACAATCCGTTCATACCGGGGAAGAAGTATTTTTTTAAATTTACATCTGACTTTGAGAAGAAGGTCTCAACGATTGTTTCATCAGGAAAATTAAACACATAGGGTTCTATTAAAAGCCATGCAGATTCTTTTTTGTTTTGAATAAATTCCTTTTCCAATTGTGTTAATGTATCTCGTAATGAGTAAACAGGGGTAATTTCTTTGATGGGTAGGTGCGTATGATAAGCAAACATTTCGCTGGTGAGCGGAACACCAAAAAAGAAAGTTCCCCATGATAGTATGGGTTCATCTGGTTTTCTAAATTTACTGAGCGTTTTAGCAGCATCCTTAAAATCGGTTGTTTTTTGAGAAGTTAAGGCTATGAAGTTCTGGTAAGAATATGCAATAACAATCCAGGAAAGGATAATGTATCTTACTTTTTTATGGTCTATCTGACATAAAAAGTATGCCCCCAATAGGTAAAGAGATAAGGAACTATACAAGGTATATCTTGATTGTAAGCAGGGTCGAAATATGGATATAAAAGTTAAAACAAGAACAGGAACAATTGCGACAGCAAGTAGAAACAGAAGGATATTATTTTTTTGATTTCGTTTTTTTAAAAATTTAGTCTCGAACCGTGTAAAAAGAGATGATTTGTTGGGCTCTAATGTAGAATTCATTCTTTTTTCAGGAAGAAGGTCGAGAATCACTTTAATTGTTGCAACAAGAAAAAATATAACTAAAAGGGTGTCGAACCATCGGTGAATATTTACAATTTCACCCATCCAATAATTATTAATAATAGAACTTTTTTGTCCTTGAAAAAAGAAGGGTTCATTGGTCAGGATAGCATCATCTGCGAGTAAGTCCGTTGTCCACCGGGGAAGAGGAGGTATACCCATTACAAAATCATCTTCTTTTGTATAGGCGTGTGTCGTGTTAAAAAAGAAAAGGAGTATAAATAATAAAGAAATGCCAGAGTTTAATATTGAAAAGGCAAAGTTGTATTTTTTATCTTCCTGCTGATATGTAAAAGCCACAAAAAGTATTTCTAATAGGACAAGAATGGTACTTATGAAATGGGTTGAGATGACAAAAATGCTTGTTAACAGCCAAAAGATACCCCTGATAAAATTGGGTTTCTGGACAAAAATAAATGTGGCTAATAGCGAGCATATACAGGCAAACTCCAATAGAATGTAGGGGCGGATTAACTGTGCAAAGAGGCTATGAAACGGAGAAATAGCGTATAGGAAGGTAGCAAATAGGGCAATTCGTCGTGAAAATAAAAGTCTACCTAATATGTAAAACAGGATTAGGTTGATTATGCTGAAAAACAAGGATAAGTATCTTAATTGTTCTGCATCACTGAAAAGAGTAGGAAAATATTTGAAAAATGTGAAACATAATAGATAGAACACAGGGGACTGGTCTGTTTGATACCCTTTGATATGAATGAAAAAATCATAAAAAGAGTTGGATTGAATATAAAAAGAGTCAGGCTGAAATGCTTTTACCCCTCCTAAAAATTCATCCACCCAGGCAGAAAGAGAGGTAATCGAATATATCCGAAGAGAAATGCCAATGATTAAAATTAACAGTAAAATAATATAGTGATTATAATTTTTATGTGTTAACGACTGTTTTTTCTCATCTATCAAAGGCATTCAAATTGATATGAAACTATTTGTATTATTTTTTATTTCCTTCAGTAATTTTCTCGATAGGGTCAGGTTTTGGGGATTGATTGACCAATTTTAATATAGAGTCTATGAGGATTTCCCCTGTCATTTCCCCCAGTCCTGTTTGCGAAATATATCTGTATCGCTTAAAACTGTTCCAATCCACTTTTGTAAGTATGTATCCAAAGGCGTCATTTGTTAAACCGAATAAGAATGGATGTTGAGTGGGCATATTCCGTTTGAGGTAATATCCAATATTTGGCAGAGCCTCACCGGGGATTGTAACAATTTGTGCCGTTCCAATATTTACCAGATTAATCCGTGTAGAAATTGTTCCTTTCTCAGAGATTGGATATTTAATTGGTGAATTTTTTAATGCCATTTTTAATATGGGTGAATTGAGGGGAAATTCTACAATTGTAGAGTTGCAATACAGGGTAGGGCTTTTTTGGATTGGTGCATCAGAAATAATTCGCAAGGCTTCATCGGCTAAAAGTTCGCCGATACGGACACATTCATCCCAGGTCTGAATATCACCGTTAGGACCCCGACAATCCGCAGTGACCATTCCACCCTGAGCACTGTTCATAAATATCGCCATTCCGCCAGTTTTCGATTCGATACGGTCATATAAGGGACCACATAAATCGGGTGATAATGTTTTCTGACTATCGCCGATAACTTCCGGGTGAATTGCATAATTAACGAGGGTAACAATAGGCTTACCTTCGGATTTCTTTTCTGCGGATACTGCCTGTAAAACACTGCAACGCGGGTCGTATAGTTCATCTGCATAGTAGTTATATGCGATTTTCCCTTTTGCTTCTTTTGTGGCGATTTTCAAATAAGCAGGTTTAAGGTTCTGGTAGGCTTCATTAATGGCTTCTGCTGCTTTTTGGCATACCCAGTCAAGATATTTCAGGTCTGCGGTGGAATTCCCTTTTTCATCTGTAAACCCGTAAGTTTCAGGAGCACTATGAGTGTGCGTAACACCTACGATAATATTTTCCGGTGGTATTTGTGGCACTTGTGCCCGGATTTTATCCGCTAATGGAGAAGACCAACCTAAAAAGTCCATACTTAAAATAGCCATACAGACATCACCTTTTTTCATCACCATAGCACGAGCAGATAGGTCGCCTAACTTCTTTTCCGCAGGTGAGGCTTCCCCTACGCCACCAGAAACAGGCAGCAAGGGGTCAGGCGTAATAATTCTTTTCGCACAACCCACATAAAGCATGTCCTCCTTATTTTCTTTAGCATACAAGGGAAAACATAAGGAAAAAATTAGTGTTCCTAAAAGAAGTAGAGTTAAAAAATAGATGGTCCTCATTTATTCGCTCCTTATTATTTAAAAATTAAACATTTCGCAGAAAAAGTAAGAAATATTATAACTTTATATGAGAGGAAAATAAAAAATGTTTTATCGCATTTCTTGTCCACCAGTGACATTGATTGCCTGTCCTGTCATGTAATTTGATTCATCGCTTGCTAGAAAGACCACAACATTGGCAACATCTTCATATCGGCATGGTCGCTGCATCGGCACCTGGTCTATGTATTTTCTACGCACTTCCTCTTCTGTAATTCCTTGATTTTTTGCATATTGTTTGAATAAACTTTCTGTCCATAGAGGGGAATCTAATAAGTTGCCCGGACAAACTGCATTTACTCGGATTCCATGTTCAGCAAACTCTAACGCCAAACTCTGGGTTACACCGATACCTCCAAATTTGGCAGCCGCATACGCAGAATTTTTATAACTTCCTTTTTTACCCGATTTGGAATTGATTTGTATAACAGTTCCATATTTATTGGGCAACATTACACGAATTGCTTCGCGTGCACAAATAAAATAGCCTACCAGGTCTACTTCTATTACTTTTCTCCATGCGGAAACATCAAAATTGATAGAATCGCCAGATATGAGGATGCCTGCATTGCATATCATCAAATCAAGCCCACCTAATAAAGATACGGCTTCTTCCACTGTCTTTCGCACGGCTTCGGCGTCTGTAATGTCTACCTTTGCAGAAAGGACCTTTCTCCCTGTTTCATCCGCAATTCGTTTTGCCGTGACTGTCATTTTTTCAATGTTAACATCCCAGCCTATAGCGTCTGCACCTTCTCTGGCAATTCGTTCTAAAAGGGCTTCACCTAAACCCTGTGCTGCTCCTGTTACAATTGCTTTTCTTCCTTTTAATCGTTCCATGGTAAAAACCTTTCTAATAACACTTCTTCTGCTTCCTTTGTCCATGTCCCATCACGGGAAAGGTATTTTCCAACCTCAGGTAGTAATTCCTGAATTTTATCTAATGGGGTTAACGGTAAATCTAAAATTTGTGGATACAGAACTACTTTTCCCGGGAAACGGGCTTCCTTAACGGCTTTCAGACCATCATAAGTAGCGAACAAACCACCTATGGCTGCGACACTACGATTGGTATCGCGTTTGCCTGCTTCTACCGATTGTAATACATGTTGCAAATCCGAAATCCGACTACCACTACAACCAATAATTTTAACACCTTCACATATCTTTTTCAGTGATATTTTGGCAATTGTCCCGATTGCTAAACCTGCAAAGAGGTTTACAAAACCTCCTGGTGCCGAAAAGTCAACGGCTTGTGTCGCTAAAGCAGGGACAGGTGCAAGTAACACCACATCAGAATATCCCCCTGGGGCAAGTTCGTTCAGATGTTTGTTTAAATCCTCTGTATTGGCAAAGTCTTTATTACAAACGGTAATGAGTTTCACATCCCGCTTGTTTAATAATTCAGATGACCTGAGTTTCAGATGTTCTAACCTTCCTGCATCTAAATCGGTTACTACGACGCGTTTAGGTCCATCTTCTTTTTCCAATGCCCTTTGAACATGCATCTGTCCCATAGGTCCACCTGCACCAATAAATAAGGCTGTCCCGCCGGGCAATAAATCAGCACGCTGATTCCGTTCTCTAATCTCTTCTAATGTTTTTCCTCCACCAATGATTCGCTTATATTCATAATGCACCGAACCCACATCCAGAGAAATATAGTCATTTGTCATTTCTTTTGCATCACCCAATAAATACATTGTGCCATGAGGCGACAAATACTTTAGCCATGCTTCAACCATTTGCGGATTGATTACATCTATAATAATGTCTTGCGAAGTTTGTCCCTCTTGTGGAAATTGTTCAGGTGCAAAAATTTTTATTTGGGGATATTTTTGGACTATTTTGGGGTCAGGTTGTGAGGTAATATACCACGGGGTTTCAGATTCAGGATAGATTTTGTCCTTCAAACGATACGACATTTCTACACAAGCCCATGGCTCTGCCAATGCCGCAGCACTATATCCCGTTGTTGGTCGCACAGGTAATAGATAGCACCCATCATCTCCCGCAAGGACTCGCTCATCTAAATAGGTGTATTGTTCCATACCGCCGGGGATTAGATACCCAAAGGCATATCCCACACCGTTATAATAAATGTCTGCTTGAACGATGAAACGGTCTCCCTTCTTAAAATTATCCTTCCACCGCTTACCTGCTTTCACAACTGTTACCGAACATTCATGACCAAGAACGATAGGTTCTTTCTGTAAATCTCTACCTCGTATGCGTGGATGGTTGCTACCTAAATTTATGACCTTAATATCCGATAAACATATACCCAAAGCATCAACTCGAACCAGTATCTCATTATCATTAGGTTCGCGCAGTGGCAATAAAACAGGTTTCCTATCCTTACCGACATTTTCCAGCCCAGAACCAAATACATGCCACGCATAATATTGTTCTGGAAGGGGATGTTCAACATTGCGGAATTTATTTAGTTTATTATTCATAAATAGATACTCCTTAAACTGTATAGGTTAAAGCATTTTTTGACGATAATGTTCGTCAGGACGGGAATCAATCCTTCGGACAGACTCTTCCGATAAAAATCTGGGTCCACCGCATATTGCGGCTCCCAGAACGATTTGAGCGCATTTCTCTGCCATAAGCGTTATTGCCTGAACCTTACCTGGGGTCGGTCCCATAGCAATAACCCCATGATTTTCCATAAAAATAGCACGAGGTAAATATCCCTCTTGTGCAATAAACTCTTCCATTTTATTTTTAACTGTGCGTGCTAACATAAGTCCCGGGTCTACATAAGGCACAAAAACTGATTTCCTGCCCACTACGACAATATGGTCAGGGCAAGTCCTCCCCTGAATATACTCCTCTGCCTTTTGCGAACATAAAATCGAATTGACAAATACAGGATGGGTATGTCCAATAAAATGATACTCCGAATACTGGTATAGAACCGCATGAAGTATCGTTTCCACAGACGGCATTCTTTTATCTGAGGTGTCTACCTTCGCCTTTTGTAAGGTTTCAAGAACATCCTGGTCAGTTGCAGAAGAATTTTCAAGTAAGGATAAAACAGGTTTAGACTGGACACAGAGAAAATCAGTGTTCTTAATATCTTGTAGCGTTGTCCCTGATGCTTTTATATAAAAGTGCTCATTATCAAGCCTTGCAGAGGTATTCCCTTCACCCAGAATGGCAAGATGATATTCAGGTCGCCCTAAAAAACGGCTCATAGCAGTCAATTGTTCTAATATCTGTTCTGACATCTAACTAATTTCCTTAAAATAAAAAATTTTTAATGATTATAAAAAATTTTGAGGTTAGATTTGAAATGGTTAAGTTTTTTGTATTCAAAACGGAAGTAAGACTTAAAGAAATTTATTATAGTTTTTTGGA
>CAZJTZ010000008.1:0-112539 GCA_964549105.1 uncultured Nitrospirales bacterium | reverse complement strand
CCTCCACCCCCACCCCCGAAGAAACCCGATGTGGCTCAATTATTGCAAGGAGTTAAGGCTTCTCGACAACAGATTGGGAAAAAGATAAAGATATTTACACCCGAGGAACCCCGCGGAATGTTGGTCGGCGTCGGTGATACTATTACAAAAAATTGTAAGGTTCAAGCCTTTGACCGTAATACAGTAACACTTGTTTATTATTGGGCTGAAGGAAAACAAGAAATCCCTTATACTATAAATCGAGAATAATGTATCTTTTGTGCATTTATGCTTGCTCTGTGTATCATACATGCGAAACAAAAAATAGAAAGAAGGCAAGGTACCGAACAATGAGTGTAAATATGATTCCATTTGCAAAGTCAGCAACAACTCAATACATTAATAAAAAGATGGGCTGGAATATGTTTTTTAAACAAATTATTCTATACAGCCTGATATCTTTATTTCTTATGCCCACCCCTTCTTCCTTTTCACAGCAATCGCCGACAAGCCCCGTTACCCGTCCTTCCACAGGTTCATCAAGAAGTTCTTCCTCTGTACGCGGTCAATCAACACGGTTTAAACTTGATAGCCAGACTTCTGATTTTGGTGGAGATACTTCAGAACAAGGAATCTCTTCTTTACGAAACAGAGATAAGACTCAGACGCAGGAGTCCGGTCAAACAGAGAAAAAGGTAGAAAAACCAAAGGAAGAAAAACCGAAAGAAGAAGCAACTTCCAAAAGTGAAAAGACCTCAGGAACAAAAACTATAACTCGAACCACTACCAAATCGGAAGGTGCAAAGACTTCAACAACCTCTCCTACTACAGCAATGCCGGGAACTACCGGTACCCCTGGCACACCTACCCCGCCAGGACCACGAATGCCATCTATGATTTCCGGTGGTGGAGCAACAGGTACTACGGGAGGTGCAGGTACCTCTGCTCCGGGGTTAAAGGGACTATTATCAACTATCGGTCAAACAGCCGGAACCTCTACACAACAAGGAACAGGCTCTCAGGGTTTCTTCGATATTTTATTCAGTAGAAAGCCAGAATATGCAGATGTGCCAGATGTTGGGGAACCTCTTACCTTACCCGGACCCATGTCCGTTGGAGAATTCTTAGAAGCCATTCACCTGGCTACGAACTGGAACATTATTGTTTCAGAAGGGGCAAAAGATATACAGATGAATTTCTGGCTGGTTGAGAAAAAACCTAAAGAAGCATTAGAAGTTTTAAAGTTCCATGATATTTTTTATACATTTGATAAGGATACAAATTTCTTACGCGTTTTTACAAAAGAAGAGTGGTTAATAAAAACCTTTGGAGATTTAAAGCCACAAGAATTTAAGATTAAATATGCAGATATTTCATATATGGAAGCCATTGTGTCTTCTCTCCTTTCGGGTATAGGAAAGATGATTACAGATACACGAACAGGGATTATATATGTTTGGGACATCGAGGACAATTTGAAACAGATGGAAAAAACCGTTAAGGAATTAGATATACCGCTGGAAAAGAAAACTTTCACTATCAAGTATGCAGAAGTATCTGATGTAGAATCTGTTTTAACTCCTATGTTATCGCCGAATGGCAGTCTTTTGGTGGACACGCGAAGTAGCCTGATTTTCGTCTGGGATATACCCTCTTCATTGGAGAAAATGGAAGAGGTCGTTACGCATCTTGATATTCCGATGGAGACAAGAACCTTTAGTTCCCAGTATGTAGATGTGGAAAATATAGCAGAATCGTTAGGATCCATGATTTCACAGCGGGGAGTGGTTCAGGTGGATACAAGAACAAACGCCATCGTTGTAACAGATTTGCCATCACGATTAGCCCGTATTGAAGAGTTTATCAAAACATTGGATATCAGACTTGAAACTCGGACCTGGATAATTAAGTATGCGGATATTGATTTCATTGCAGACCAACTTGAAAATCTTGTTCCTTCGGATATGGGGCAGATTGTTGTGGACGATATGACACATCAAATCACAGTTACGGCTCTACCCAGCCGTATCGCTGAAATTGACGAGTTAATTAAGGCATGGGATATTAAACGCAAGCAAGTGCTGATTGAAGCGTTTATTGTAGAAATGAAAACGGAAATAGAACGTTCATTAAGTATCAACTGGTCCTACTACGGCACCTCAGGAAATGTCCCCATCGTTATCCACGGAGGTTCCGGGGTCAAAGACATTGCAACTGCTCCAGGGAGTGGTGAATCTATGAGTATAGGGCAGATACCTTCTACCATTCCTCAATATGGTGAGCTAACTCTGGATAGCAGTGGAAACATTACACGACCTCAACTTCAAAATACGCAAGGAAAACCTATTATTGACCGATTTATAGGAGGAAATAAACTTGCAGTCGCTTTAAACTATCTCGACAGCCAGGACAAGGCAACTATTCTTTCCTCGCCTCGTGTTGTAGTTCAAGATGGGGAAGAAGCCATCTTCGAGAATGCTACTCGTGTACCCTATATTTCAGGAACAGCAGGTTATACTCCCACATATTATTACGGGGGTCAATCGGGAACAACAACAAATCCTTATTACAACAATTATCCCTACTATGGTGGTTATGGAGGAGGATACAATCGGGTCGAGTTTGTTGATGTCGGCACAATTTTATCCGTTGTTCCGCGTATCACTGAAGAGAACAATATCCTACTTGATGTTAGCGCAGAGGACAGCTCCTACACGATGAGGGAGATAAAAGCATACGACCAGACTTCTACGGTACCCGAGAAGACACTTCGTCATGCAGAAACACAACTCCGCGTACAGAGTGGCGAAACAGTGGTTTTGGGCGGTCTGCGGAGAAGCCGTAGTTCAAAACTTACAACAAAAACTCCCTTACTCGGGGATATACCCCTCCTCGGAAAACTATTTCGTAACCCCTCGCGAACAACTGGAAATAATAATTTGCTTATCTTCATTACCATAACGATTGTAGACGAATTCACACATCCTGAAGCAGAAATGCTTACCCGAGCAGAAGATAAAATTTCAGAGGATATGCGTTATGAATCTAAGAACGCTTTTGATAGATTCCATGAACAAGCCTATCCTGACCGCAAATCCGAAATCCGAATTTCTATTGGAAACAATGGAAATGTATTTATGGGTGGACAAAAGGTAAACCTTTCAGAACTGCCCCAATTACTTGAAAATGAGAAAAACAAAGGGAAACGAAAAGTGTTGATAAGAAAGGCATATCATGCTCCGGAATCCTTTGTGAACGATGTAAAAGGTATTGTTGAAAAGTCTAATCTAAAAATAGAATATGACCGCTCCGATGATGAACCCGTAGTTACTTTGCCCCATCCCTCTCCTGAAGAACCATCAGAAAAGGCAATCCAGTCTAATGAGCCTGAGACGGTTTTGTCCAGTCCTCCTCCACAGAACGAGCCAACTGAAAAACCTATGCAGCCTGTCGAACCCACAGAAGAAGACGCAAATAAAAAACAGTAATACGCCTTTATTCAGTTAAAAAAATAGTTAAAGTATGCTACCCGTTTTTTTGATGATGTTTTCTGCTGTGCAAAGTAGTTCTACCCATTGGATATTGTAATAACGGGGATTATTGAAGTCTGCATGAATGCCATTCTGGATTTTATCTACCATTGTTTGAACGGCTTCTTCTACGCTGATTTGAGGCCGAAAACCTATCTCTCGCTCAATCTTTCGTGTATCTACGCGATAACTCCGACCTTTCGTCGAACCATATTCTACCTGTATGTCCACATCTATACCCTTTTCTCGAAAAACTTTGCGAACCCAATGGGCAAGTTCTAAAATCCGATAATTTTTATAGGACAGGTTAAAAATCTGATTTGCCACTGATTTCATGTCTGCTTGAAGGCAAGCAATATAAGCATGGGCTATATCATTTACATCAATCAAAGGTCTCCACATCTCTCCACCGCAGTGAACGATTAATACCCCCTTTTCAAAGGCTGACTTTACGAAGGTGTTCACTACCAGGTCATATCTCATACGCGGACTCCAACCATAAACTGTGCCCTGCCGTAAAATTGTAGGACAAAAATCCGGTCCTGCCAATTTGAGGAGTTCTCGTTCCGCCTGATATTTGCTTACAGCATACGCAGCACGCGGTTCTACGGGACTTTCTTCATCTTGAAGAATATCCTCTGCCAGAAGACCACGGTCATAAATAGAACAACTGGAAGCAAAAATAAACCGCTTAATCTTTCTCCGCTTACAATGCTCACCTAAAATGGCTGTTGCTTCTGTGTTCAATCTCCTATTCGCTTCCGGATTAAATTCAGCCATAGGGTCATTGCTCAACCCTGCCAGATGAATCACCCCTTCCACATCTTCCAACCATGCTGAATCAAATTTACATAAGTCCCCCTGAATACATTCAATCCTATTTTTCACTTCTTCTAAACCATCGTCTCCAAACAAAAACTTATCCACTACACGGACTGCAAAACCATTATTCAAAAGTTCACGAACTGCCACACTACCAATATAACCTGAACCACCTGTAACAAGTATCATGTCAGCACTCCTTTGGTTTGTTTGCAACTGTGTCTCCTTATTATGGCACAGTTATTGTCCTGACTTCTTTTTTTGTCAGTCCTGCATAATCCGAAACCGAAAATGTTATGGTATGTGTCCCTGTGGGTAAATCTTCATCCTGTTCCCAACGCAATGTTCCCCGGGGACCATCATATTCGGCTAATAGCCATTTCTGATTGCAATATATCTCTGCTTTGACGATACCACTGCCTATGTCCGAGATGGAACAGGATATAGCAGGTCGGTGCGTTGGTTTTTTTGCACTCTGGGTAAGGGTAATATTTGTAATTTCTGGAGATGCGTCATCTCTTAGAAGTGCGAAAATGCCCCAATCCGTCACAGAACCTATTATAAAATCACCATCTTTTTTAGATTCAACCCGAGACCAAGAAGAACCTGTTTTACGATATAGGGAAACACGCTCTTTATATTGAGTATTTTCTGCAATCCGCATTTTAAGTTGCACAGATTCAGCCATAGGCATATTAAAAGGTTCTATTTTCCATATTTCGGAGGTGCGTGTTAGACCTTTTGATACCGTCTGCGCTGGCATAGATGAAATAGAAAGCCACAAAACACCATAAGGAGCATTGGACGGGATATGAATCTCCATATCTTTTAACAAAATAGGTTTAACGGATTCTGCTGTTTTTATTACATAAATTGTTTTTTCCCATAGAGGCAATGAAGAATGCGATATTTTAAATGTATATCTTCCAGATACAGATGGTTGCCAGGGAACTTCATAAACATTAGCCGAACGCTGAACAGGGGTTAATGAAATACTCCTCCCCTCCTGTTCTGAAATATAAGAAACAGAAGGCTCTTTGTCATTATTTCCAGAAGGTAGTGCAATTTCTAACACAAGAAATTGAGGCAAGTAATGAACAAATACGCCCGACTTCTTCTCTAAATTTTTTTGATACTGACTTTCTGTATCTTGTGTAGAGATGTAAACAGGAACTTCCGATTTTTGTCCGCTAAAATCTTCAACTTCTATTTTTACATGTTCATCATCATCTACCAAAAGCCAACCGTTTTTTGCTTGCCGATAATTTGGCGAACGATTTCCCTGCCACTGCCATAAGACCCAATATACAGGACGGGGAATGTAAGGATAGAAGGCAACTGCGGCGTCTCGATAAGTGTTGTAGTCTATGCAGTCCTGCTGGACCATTGCCGAAACAGATGCGGAAGTTGCCAGAGATATACGATAGGGACCCAGTTTACAACTTGTGGACTCCGGGTCAATCGTATTCACGCCAAAGCCTAATATCCCCTTAGCATGGATAATTACAGGGAACGATGTTTTATCGGAGATAGGGACTTCCACAGGGAGACAGTGTCCATTGATGGTGGTATTCGTATCTCCGGGCACAACAAGTAATGATGATATTTGCGGGCTATTTTTGTCAATCCAGTGGAAACCATATTCCCACGGATTAAGACAGGTAATACCATCTTTCGAACGAAGTTCAAAATGGAGGTGGGGTGCTTTTGTCCCGGATTGCCCTGTGTAGGCAATGATAGAACCCTTCTTGACAGGGAGTTCGTCCTCTTTCAAAGTCAGGTCTACTGAAAACGATTGCTTTTGATGTTGACTCCTGTGCAGGTAAGATTGATACGGCTCAGCAAAGGAATGTAAATGCCCATAGACACCCATAATTCCAGAACGAAACTGAATATATAAAACACGACCATATCCCCACGGCCCACAACGAAGACGGGCTACATATCCATCATCTATAGCATAGACAGGTGTGCCCATACTTGCTCGATAATCCACTCCCGCATGGAAACGACCCTCTCTGTATTCACCAAAAGAGGAAGTAGCATAAAGGTCTCCGTTCAACGGGAGGACATAAGGACTATCTGCAAACGAAATATATAGGGGCAATAAAATAAAAGTTAAAAATGTTGCGATAAACCCCATTACTTATTTTTCTTTGCCTTCGGTGTTGTCACACTTTGAGAAGGTTTCGGATTTGGGTTGCTTTTCTGAACAGTTGTCTTACTATCCGATTCTGGTAGATTTTTTAATATTGAATCAAAAGCAATAAAAAACTTTGCCTTTTCCGGGTCATTCAAGTAGGGTCTACAAAATTCAAAAAGTTTCTCATCTACCTTCTGGTCCAACAGCATATTTTTTATATTATCCTTAACTTGTTCATAAGTAACTTTTTCTTCCGATTCGCGTTCCACTAACTTAAACAAATGCCAACCCATTGGACTTTTCAGAGCAGGACTCAAATCCCCCGGCTTCATAGTAGGTAGAACTTCCTTTACAAAAGGAGGCAATGCCTCTACGGGTAACCAGCCCATATCTCCACCTTTATCTTTGCCAGGTGCCTCAGATACAGAACGAGCAACTGCCTCAAAACTTTCACCTGCCCGTATTCGTGCCAATGCTTTCTCTATCTCTTTTTGTGCTTCTTTCCAGGCCGTTTCATCGGCAGTTTTGGCATTTGGTTTCGGTTGTAGAAAAATCTGTTGCAGGTGCACTCGCGAAGGTTTCATAAACAAACCCGGATTTTCATCATAAAACTTCCTGGCTTCTTCATCTGAAACAGTAATCTTATTCTCATTTGCCATGGCTTGTTTCAGTTTATTTAACAATAAATTTTTCCGCGTCCTTTCACGAAAAGTTTCTATGGTATCCCCTCTTGCTTTGAGTATCTCCTCAACAGTCGGTAGATTTTTACCCGCAGAACGGGCTTCTTCCTGAATACTTTTAATATACTCATCAACCGTCTTCTTTACTTCCTCTTCTGAAACAGTATATTTCCGCTTCAATGCCTCTTGATATAAAACCTCTCTTTCTGCAAGATTCGTAACACATCGAACCGCAATTCTCACTCTATCTTCATCTGACGGGTCCTTTTGTCCCGTTGTCGCAGCATATTCTAACAACTCCAAACGATACCTCGTTAGAAACTCCTCACGGGATATCGGGGTTCCAAGAACCAGTGCCACAGGACCATCCGGGATAGACCGCTCTACTATATCCATGCGTGCCAGATTCGGTGCCTGAGCATAACACCATGAAATTGTAATCCCGACAAAGGTTACCAAAAATAATTTACGAAACATATATCTTATCCTTATATCCTTGTTATATGTTATTTCTCAGAAGTCTGTTTTCCTTCTACTGTTTTTGAAGTAGTATCTTCTGGTTGTTGGGTCGTCCCAAGAATCCACAATCCATAATAAGTTAAAATTCCCGCTACTCCGTAGGTTATTACAAAAGTCAGAGCACATAAAAGAACCAACGAACCCAATGCAATGGCTATCCCATTCAATTGTATGATAAGAAATATCACCAAAACAATAAGCGTAAAAAACAAACCTACAATCGTTGCCACACGGGTAGGCTCTAATTTTACAACGACCTGCTTCCGTTTGTCTAACAGAGGCTTAACATTGGGATAATCCAGATTATTTACATCAGATTTTTTCATCTTCCAATTCATACTCTATTTTATTGAATAGTTTAAATATACAAAATTTTACCTATCGTTCACACTTTTTTATATTTAAATGTTAACAGAACCATTATAAAACTAAACCCCATTAAAAAATTGTCATAATCTAAAATCACCCCTCTCCGATAAAAAAGCAGGAGGTGTAGTCACCCCAAAGATATCATTTGTTTACAGAAGTATCAGTTTTTTACAGACTTTCTAGACAGTCCCCATCTCGAATGTATGAATAGATATAAACCAAAAACTCCTCCCCTTCCCAAGGGGAGGTGTCGCGTTAGCGACAGAGGGGTCAATTCCACCATACACCCCCGTAGACGGCACCGCAAAGGTATCATTTGTTCACAGAAGTATCAGTTTTTTACAGACTTTCTAGACAGTCCCCATCTCAAATGTATGAATAGATATAAACCAAAAACTCCTCCCCTTCCCAAGGGGAGGTGTCGCGTTAGCGACAGAGGGGTCAATTTGAATCAGAAACCCCCGTAGACGGCACCGCAGAGGTATCATTTGTTCACGGAGGTATCAGTTTTTAACAGACTTTCTAGACAGTCCCCATCTCAAATGTATGAATAGATATAAATCAAAAACTCCTCCCCTTCCCAAGGGGAGGTGTCGCGTTAGCGACAGAGGGGTCAATTCCACCATACACCCCCTCTTACGACCCCTACATTGGATTTTCTGGGAACATCGGTTATGACGATTATGCCGTGGATATAATTGGGCATAAGGATAAATCCATCTATAAAAATGTTCAGACGAATGACTGCTTCCTTATCCATTCCTTACAAACAATCTCACCACATTTCCTCAACATAGGTCCTATTCGACATATACGACATATACGACCTATATGACATATACGACTTATACGACTTATACGACCTATCCTTACTCCTCCCAATCGCACGAATTGCAAGTGCCCTTGAATAAAAGGTCGTGTCTGATGGCTACGGGCTATACAACAACTGCACACAACTGTTATCTGTGTTTATTCCTCTCATTCAACCTTGCCCTCGTCATCCTTTCCCTTATGCCACCCTCCTGAATAAACTGCTCCTCCAACTTCCGTATCTGCTGGTCAAGCAAATAATTCGTCTGGTGAATGAGACAAACAATCGTGTTCACAACTACCTCCTCCGACGGGTGCTCAATATAGGTTCTATACGACATATACGACCTATCCTTACTCCTCCCAATCGCACGAATTGCAAGTGCCCTGCGGTCATCCTTATCCCACAACCGCAATTTCCGAAGCCGCAGAAAATCCTTATAATCAATGAGCAACTCCTCCAGACTCGCCCTTGCTACACCAATAAGTTTAATCTCCGTTTCCTTCGAGACACCTGACGCCATACAACCTTCCGCAATATTCTGCTTACCGCTACGCGCCGCCTGCACCATCTGGTCACGCGTCCGCGAATACCTATCTATATACCTATCACAAAAATACACCGTCGCATCAAATACAATCTCTGACATCTGATACGACATCAAATTCTCATACCCACCATGCGCCGGTATAAAACCATCAGAATTCACCATCGCTTTGCCATATCCTATTGTTTTGCATTTTATCATTATTTATAATTTTTATGTCGGATTCTGTAAATCTATTTAACATCTTAAATTAATATCAATTTCTTTGTCTACTACTCTTATATATTCGTATCAGTTTGTTAGAATTATTATCAAAAACAGTGCTTTATCTATCTAATTAGATTTAGATTAAAATGGGATTATTTAATATATAAAATAATTTATTTTATTTTTCTTTTTGAATTTGTTTCATATAATAAATCGGTAATTGAGGACTTGTATAAATCATCATTTAAAAAATTAATTAATTCTTTAAGCCCTTTTTTATCATCAGGCACTTGGATTTTATTGTTTTGAAAACAGTCCCCTAAACCTATTCTATTGGCATAAGTTTTTATATCTTTATATTTATCTTTAACTATATCCAATATTTTATTTCTTTTAATCAAATATAATTTTTTTCTTATTCGAGAATCGAGATTATCTTTATTTAAAGATTTAGAAAATACTCCTGAATTTTCTAATTCATCAATTTCTTTATCGCTTATTTCTCTATAAAATTTATCTAAATCAAATATTCTTGAAACATTATTAAAAGAGAGAAAAAATAGTTGATTGTTATACAACAATGCATCAATATTTTTGTTAATTATTATTCCTTTATTATTTAATTTTGAAAAGGTTTCTTTACTAAAAATTAAACTAAATTTATTAGAAATAATTTTTCTATTGTCAAAGTTCTGAAATGCAAAAATACTATTATTAATCTTTAAAATAAGGCATTTAATATTTTCTATTTCGGTATTTTTGATAGTTTCATTGTCTATATTTAATTGTTCAATTAAAGGATCAGAATAATTATCTATATATAAAATTTCATCTTCATCTGCTTTATATTGTCCATCAAATAAAATATGGTTTTTATTTTCTTTAAATTCTATAATACTTGGATTTATATATTCATCAAGTTCTTCCTGAATTTCTTGCGATATGCTAATTCTTTTTTTTGTAGAATCCTTGAGTGAAACATATAGATTCATAAGAACCTCCTTCATTTACTAACATCTATCAGTATATAATCACTGACAAGAATAACTTTTGAAATTTGATTTACTTTTCTAATTTGCTTCTTTGACATTAAAATATATGAAACGCCACCTTCTGTATTAATATTATAAAAATGATAACCAAATAATCCAAAAACTGGGTTAAAGTGATACATATGAGTTGTAAATATAATAAATATAAACAAGACCAAAATAAAAATTAAAATTTTTAAATCAACTTCTATTAAAGGAAGCAAGTATGCAAAGATAAAAGATAATATTTCTTTATCTGCTGTACCTATACTTTGGACTTTAATATCAATTATTTCTAATTTTTTGAGTGAAATTTTTAAGATTAAATATGCTAATATAATTAACACTATTGAAAATATTAGCCAAAAAAAACCTTTTCTAATATCCCAATCTATAGAAAATTCTTTAAACCATAAAGTAAAAAGCACTGGCGAAACTGATGTAAGAACCATTATCAATTTTAAAAGTCTATTTAGCATAGATACATTTGCTCGACAAATGGGTCTAATTCGTTTTGAATTTCGTTGAGTTTTTTTTCTGCTTCTTGTTCACTTATTATCCCTGCAAATTTTTGTTTCTGAATTGATACCGCTTGATTAAATATCCTATCAAAAAATTTCAATTGCTCAAATGTAGGAACGATGATAGGATATTCTTTCGCATTCCCTGTAGTAAGGTGATGTGAAGTATTAATAAATAACATTCGATAATAACCAAAAAAAGTAGAATTCATTATACAGATTAAATAATAGTTGGGTAATATTTTTTCTTCAAGAGTAAAAAAGGTCATTGCCTCTGTAGAGTGAATGGATTTCTCTTTAATTCTACACTTTATCTTTTCATCTGATAAAACATTGTTCCAGCAGAAGCCTTCTCTAAAATAGAATTGGGGATTTCGGACGACAGGCATTCCTTCAGCTTTTTTGCCAGAATTTTCTTTTAAGAACTTAACATTTTCTTTGTTCCAATTGATGTAGTAAGGAGTGGGTGCATACCAGCGGTTGCCTTCTTTATCTCCTTTGTCGTATGGAACAAAGGTCTTTTCTCCATTAATTCCATTTAGTTTTTCGTCTTCTGTAATTTTTTCTATATCGGCTATTTCGTCAGGGCGAACAATTCGATATAACCAACCCTGTCCAAAAATATCTCTGCCATATTTTTCTTTTAGTCCATCAAATAATTTACGGATTTCCTGCTCGGTTAAGTTGTTTAAGAAATTCGAGGCATCTGTTTTGTTTTTTATATCCTGTTGTTTACAAAAATGAGTAGCCATGAGTAGTTTTTCGGGTCTTTGTTTTTTTACATTTTCCGCCCATTTGGTATTTTCTAATACCCCGATGTATTTGCCATTATTTCCTGTTGCTAGTCCCTGACCGCCTTCTGTGATAAGTCCTAATAGGGTTATATCGCCCGGTTTCAATGAATTACGATAATTTTCCAATTCAACTTTATATTTTTCTATGTTTCTGCTGGTAGAGATTTTATCCCACCATTGATTGAGTAGTTCGTTTACTCTTTTGCCATATCGTTTGTAAATTTTTAAATTATAATCTGTAATTGGGAAAAATGCCTGATTAGGTGCATTTTTATAACATTCTATATCCCCTTCCTGCACAGCAGGAGATTCTATACTCTTTTTTCCGTCGAGATACTTAAAGGTGTAATTTTCAAAAGGGTTCGATTTCTTTTGAACAAGAATAACGCAGGTATCTACCATTGGTGCGTCAAAAGGATTGACGGTATCAAAAAGTTGTAATAATTGATTTTTCAGGATTAATTCACGCAGGTTCTTTTTCGTTTGTATAGTCCAGAATGTTTTTGAGGAGATAAAGGTTAATATACCGTTTTCTTTTAGTAATTGCATACCTTTGAAATAAAAATGATTATAAATATCGTCTGCAAAGCCAAAATGTTTCATTAATATCTTCTTTTCCTCTTCGCTAATTCCTTTTGTAGAGATATACGGAGGGTTGCCAATGACGATGTCGAAGCCGTGGTTGACACCGAACATCCATTCAGGGTCAAAGAAGTCTGCGTGAGTATTCTGGTCATACAGGTCAAATTCGGCTATCTTATCTGAGGCATGTGGCGGGAATCCTATCTCTCTTAGTGCTTCTGCTAATTTTTCTCTTAACTCTTTATCTTTATTCTGGTAATTAAGTTTTTCTTTACGCGTTTTAGCCTGGAAATATTTATGTCTTAATGTTTTTATCTCGTCTTCAAGGTTTCTTATTTTATCGGTATAGAATATATGTTCAGGTTTTTCTAAACCTATTAGTGTATTTGCTGCTACGAACCTTGTTTCAAGGTTGGGTAGGGCTCTTATGCCAAAGTTGTCTTTGTTCTTATCTACTTTCTGGTCTAAAACGAGGGAAATAAAGAATCGCAGTTTTGAGATTTGAATGGCTATGGGCTGTATGTCTACACCGTAGATACAGTTCTCTATTAAGTAAAGTTTACGGGCATAGTCGGGGTAATTTATGCTTTCGTCAAATATTTCATTTATCTCCTTTAGTCTCTCTTCCCTTTGTTCTTTATTGTCGTGTTTAAAAACTTCTTCTGTGTCTTTGATTGCTTTTTGATATTGATGGTTATACCAGTCTTTGTTTTCGGGGTCTAATTTTTGGAGAATGGAAACAAGTTTGTGCAAGATACCCATAGGGAAAGCACCTGAACCACAGGCTGGGTCAATAATTTTAATGTTGTCAATTGCCGAAATTATCTTTTGTCTCTCAATTTCTGAGAAGGTAGGTTTTTCCTCTGAATAGGAGAGTAGTTTCCTTAGACGGGTATCAGGTGTGTCTGGAT
The DNA here is from genome assembly GCA_964549105.1 of uncultured Nitrospirales bacterium. Classification (GTDB taxonomy): domain Bacteria; phylum Hydrogenedentota; class Hydrogenedentia; order Hydrogenedentales; family Hydrogenedentaceae; genus Hydrogenedens. The sequence continues at coordinate 99,093 of CAZJTZ010000008.1, read as the reverse complement.
TATCTATATTATTCTCAACTTCTTCACCCGCAAGAACGGTATTGGTATCGTCAGAAATGTCGAGAATCGTTTTTAAGTATTCCAGCAGACTTTCACCTACCATATAGTCCACAATTTCACGGGGTGTATAATAACTGCCTGTGGCTTTACGGGCAGTAGTGGCAGTTTCAGGATTGTAGGAAGCAAGTAGATTTTCAAATACTTTTCCGAGAAGTTCAGGGTCAAGTGCTACTTCCTGGTCAATTGGCGTATTTTCATCAATGGTAAAATTGTAATTATTCAGAATTTCAAACAAGCCCCTGACAGTCTTGTCAGAAACAGAATCATAATATTTTGAGAGGTTGACCGTTTCCTCTTTTTCCTGAAAGAACAAATTATCGGGGATAGTGGAACTTTTTGCTGGATTTCTTGAAAAACCATCAACATAGATTACTTTCCCTTGCTCATCCTCTTTATCAAGACAATCGAATAGTCCACCATTCAGAAAAGGAATATTTTCAAAGAGTCTTACCACTTCGTCCTTGCTTATCAAAAATTTATCCTCATAACGATAAAGGTTCTTAATGCCATACTCCTTCTTATTTGCAGAGAAACTGTTATTCTCAGCAAATTTCCTTTCATTCATTTTTTGGTTCAATGTTGCAAAGAATAGATTTTGCAATATGGCATTGTAAAAATTGGAAGAGTCTTCAGTTTTGTAGAACTCTTTCACAATATTGTTAAGTTTCTCTTTTGAGAATAGGTCTTTGGGGACTAATTCCTTTTCTTTTAAGAACCAGATGAAGATAATTCTTGTGATTAAACGAATGAGACTGGTTGCATTTCGTATCTCTTTATCTTTATCCGGGTCGGGGCTGTATTTGTAATCATTGGGAAATACGACCCTGTCCATTGCCCAGAAATACCAGTTTTGGAGTTCAGCATAGAAAGCCTTTGTTACCTTTTCTACGCTGAATGCCTCTTTTAATCGCTCTAATGAAGAAAAATCGGCTTGCTGTATTTGTAGAAGGAATGTCTTGTTGGACTGGTCCCGGCTTACGAAGTAGGTATACCTGCGGAAGGAACTGTAGTTACGCTGTCCTGTTGGCTCGGGTATGCCGTATACAAGGGAAAAACGAAAATCGTTCTTGTCGTCGTAGAATATAAATATGCCAGCAGAATAATGACGGTCCCCTTTTAATATTTTTTTGGCTAAGTCATACTGGGCTTTTTTGCCGGAGCGTTCTGTCAGGTTATTTTCGACTTTGATGGTAAAGATAGCAAGTAAGTCTTCATTTTTAAGGTTTATCTCTCCAAATAGAAATGGAGTTGCAAATTGTGATGTGTCAAGTTCAAAATCATAATCTTCTTTTATCAAACGGAGTGTATTTACTTCAAGAGATTGAAAAAAATCAGAGACAGTATCTGGACTAAAACCCTTAAATATTTCCTGTAATGCGGATTCGATAGTCATGAATTTCCCTCTTCTATTTTTCTGTTTTCAATGGCAATGATAATCTCTTTGTTCGGATAGCGTCTACTTTTCTCTTTATCTAAATAATTTTCGCCCAGTTCTTTTTTCAGGGAAGTAATCGCACCTATGATGTCTTCGATTTTTTGGGGTTTATTCTTTTCGCACAAATTTTTGATTCGTCGTAGAGTATAGTCGGGCAGGGTGCCATAGTCTAAGATATCCTCACGCAGGGTTCGTAAGAAGGGTTTGAGCAAGGACAATTCCTGGTTATCTTCTATTCTTAATAGATAATCAATAATATTTAAAGCCGCATCTTCCAGACTTTTGGTTTGCCCTGGTTTTGTTTTTTTGCTTTGTGTCTGTTTTACTTCTTCGTAAACATGCCAGAAGTTATCATCTATTGGGATAGGCATGGTTTCATGGGGGCAATGGATATTATCCAGAACATTTTCGAGGGATATATCTGCTATCTCTATTTTATCTTCAACCTTGATTGCTCTTTTGACAAATAGCCGATTTTTCTTGAAGAACACAAGCATTTCATTTTCATTGTCTCTTTTGATGACTTTGACGCGTTTAGGTGCCTGTTGTAGTGTTTTGACTATATCGGGATATTGTTGTTTGATTTGGTGATAGAGATTAACGACTTTTGTATAGAAACTTTCTCTGTCATTTGCTTCCGGGTTTTGTATCAGTTTGTTGTAAAGACGGGATTCAGTGGGTTCTTCATCAATGTCAAATATTTTAGAATCCTCACCCAGGATTTTATGAATCATGAACATTTTGCGTTGAGCGATTTCCCGTGAATGAAAAATTTCTGCTCCTCTTTCCGTAGGGAAGAAATTTACAATGTAAAGTTTATTAAACACTTTTTTACTGATTCGGTTGATACGGCCAAGTCGCTGGATAACACGGACGGGGTTCCATGGAATATCATAGTTGATAACCATACCTGCCCTATTGAGATTGAATCCTTCACTGAGTTTGTCGGTAGATAACAAAATATCATACCTGTTTTCCTGTAATTTTGCTGAGGCGTCAAAATTACTGATGATTTCTGTGATAGTAGTGGATGAAAGTGTGTCACATACTACCAGGGTTCGGTTTGCCAGGTCTTCATCAAATTCCTTAATTTTTTTTTCAAGGTGTTCTATGGTATCGACATATTCGGAGAAAATCACGATTTTTCTTTGGGGTTCTCCTTTAAGAGGTGTCGTGGACATTGTTTCTTTGATATGTTCATAAAGTTTTTGAGCCTTGGGGTCATTTTCTACCAGTTTTAATTCAGTGAGTTCGTTAAGTATTTCTTTAAAAAGAGTTATATCTGAATTAATGTCTTCGACAAATTCTTTCTTTTGTTTAAACTGTTCAATCTTATATCGTTTGTGTCTTTTGGGGTAACCTCCTTTTTCGATTTGTTCCTCATACTCTTTTAGTCGCTCTTCGATTTCATCAATTTCAAGTTCAAGAATATCTTCCAGTAAATCCCTGTCTAAAATATAATCACCTTTATAAACATCTTCCTCGCCTGTTTTTTCAATAAATGAGAGGACTCTTTCATTGATTTGAATAAAGGTTTCGATAGTATTTTTGAATGCACCGAAGGAACTTTCAAACCGTTTTACAATCAAGCGACGCATGATGTCAAAAAGGTTTCGCTGTTGTAATAGTTCTCTATTCTTTTCTTCATCTATTGTAGTTTCAGATTTACCGTAAACTATACCTTCTTCATATTCAAAGGGGCGATAAATGGCACCCGTGAATCTTCCGCCTTCCTCGGGGTCTGCGAAAAATTCTTGAATTACCCTATCATAAAATTTGGACTGTTCTGGGGTTAATTCATAAAGTTTTTCTTGGGGGTCTTCTACTGTGGAGAGTTCGCTCACCTCATCTTTGTAATCGGGATTGTTCTGCAAATCGAGCCTGTTCCTTCGAATGGTTACAGGTTCTATAACATCTCTTATTTCTTTGGTAAGCAAATCTGCCTTTTGTTTTACTCTGTTTAGGTCAAAGTTATTTTCACCAAAAAGATTTGCATAACGATTGAGAGCCTCTGCTTTTTTATTATTATCAGAAGACTGGTAGTGTTTCCTAATATAAGCCAGGTTGTCAAATTCTTTATTAAATTTTTTGAAGGTATCTACAAGATTGGTGTCCAGGGTAATAGTTGATTTTTTAGGGACAATAAAAAGGTTAAGCAAAGAAAGCACATCTTGCGGCTTGTTGTTAAATGGGGTTGCCGTAAGAAGAATAACCTTTCTGCCTCTGCATATATTTTTGAGGAGTTCGTAATTTTTTGTGTCTTGATTTCTGAAACGGTGTGCTTCATCTATAATTACTACCTCAAAATCATTTTTATCTTTAAGAAACTCATGGGCTTCTTCCAGTGCACCTGAGGACCTGACTTCCCAGTCGTATAGTTCAAACTCTTCAATATACTTTTTCCAGCCTTCTGTTCTGTTATTGTCACCTCTTAAGCCGGGGGGACATATCACAATGCCACGCGTCCTCAATTGCCTGGCAACTGCACAGGCGATAATGGTCTTGCCCAGTCCTACCACATCGGCAATGAGCACGCCATTATTGTTCTCAATAATAGCAACTGCCTGTTTAATCGCGTCCAACTGATATTTGTATTGTCTATACTCATTCTTTTCTAACAATTGGATAATAATCGTGCCAATATCCTTATGTTCGAAAGTTTCCAGATAACTTTTAAGCACCAGCACATACGCTTCAAAAGGAGTAAGTTCCATAATGAGGGTCTCTTGCTTAAGAACCTCGATTAACCTCTTTTTTCTATCTCCTAATTCATTTATTTTAATGGCTCTTTCCCACAGGTCATCGAAGTATTGCTCTGCATCCTTAAAGCCATAGTCGGATATCTCTACATTGAACTCATTCTGAGTGGTCAAACCGGCTCGGGTTAGATTACTGCTTCCTGTGATAAATAATTCATTCCTGCTTACCTGCTCTTCTTTCAGTTTGAAAAGATACAATTTGGCATGGTTAGGATGGATGGCTTTCCTGATAATTAATCTGTCGGATTCTATCATTTTGATAAAGAAATGAGACTGCTCATAAAATTCCTTCGTGTCAAAATAATCCGTATTAATAGACCGTCGAATAGATTCAAAGAAAATGTTAATCTTTTCTTCACGGGAAAGGGATTCATTATATTCTACTTCTATGAGTTGAGAATTAAGAATATCCACCTTCATACCTACCAATACTTTTAGTGAAAGGTCACTATTTGCCTTAATACCTTTGTAAAGTTCATTGATGCCAGAAAAATAGAAAAAACCCACAAGAAATTTTAATTCACTACTCTGCTGGACAAGTTGGGAAATCCTATCTTTTAGGCTTTTTGTATCACTGTTAGTAATAAAATTATTGCCTGGCATTGGATATCTTTCCTTTCTAAAAAGGTTGGGGGCTTTTTATCGTTATGAATATAATACCCTATTTATTTTGATAATCCCACCTTGTTACAGAGGTCTATTCTATCCCTGCCATTTCAAACTTCTCCACTATTATTCTAAACCCTCCCCTTCGTTATTTTAGTAGACAATTATTTTTCTTGTGGAATATATTACTTTTCCAGATAAACAGAGGATTTCTCTACTTCTTTTGTGAGTTTGATATTTTTGTTTAATCTGGTGAAGGCTGGACCTTCAAAATGAAGGCTTTTTGAATCTTTCCCTGCAATAGTACACCATTGCGGTGTAGTCCGGTTATGCAAAGGAGTTTCTATCTGCGCATTCTGGACATCCTTTAAGTATAAAAGAGGCGTCTCATTGGTGCTGCAATTCTCCCGCCAGTCGGACAGGATAAATCCGTTGGTATCTTCAATGTAAACTGCATTGCTGGGGGTAGAATTTTCAAAGAGGTTGGTAGGATTCCCCTGCTCATCCCATTTTATATTCTTGTATTTGTAAGTGGTAAGCCGCCAGAAAGGGGATTTTGCTGAAAATGAAATGTTTTGCAATTGCACACCCTTAGCATGACGGACAAAAAAGGCATAACAGGGCAGAGATTGGAACATTAATGCCTCAGGATACCTCGCTTCCTCCTCCGGAATAGTTTCGCCAATAGGACGCAAGGGATTGGAACCGCTGAAAACACAGGATACATTTTGAATGAGAATATCCTCTACGGGATGTCCGGGTAGCCCGGCGATAATGTTGGGATTGCTGACATTTGTGGCAACTATATTATTGATAGTAACACCCCGTATGCTTCCCGGACCTGGTGCTTTGTCCCTTCCACGGTTTCCAAGACGGATAAAGATAGGTGTGCGTGCCTTGTCAATAACGACATCACTAATAGCGACACCTTCTATATTAGAGCCATCTACGGCTTCTAGCGAGATTCCCGATACCGCATAATAATTCTCATTCTTTGAAACAAAACCACGAACTATACAATTGTTGACTGTGATGCGTTTGAAGTCAGAACCCGATTCCGTCCCTAACTTAAAACCATTACAGCATGTAGTAAGGTAGCAGTTAGTCACAGTGATGTCCGTGCAGGGAAGACGATAACCGAGGGAAAAACTACTTTTAGGCACAATCGCATCATCTACACTTTCAATGCGACAATTGGAGATGAACACAAACTGACACGAATCCGGGTCAATGCCGTCGGCGTGTGCATTAAAGATTTGAACCTTATCAATGATGACCTGCTCACAACCCAGTAGACTGATGGTATAGTTAGGAACATTACGAATAGTAATACCTTCAATCTTGATATTTTTACACCGTTTGAAGGCTAATGCTTTCGGTCCACCACGCTTCATAAAATTTGAATCAATCGTGCCACTTCCTGTGATAGAAACATTTTCAATATCCTCACCCCACATTAGCGAATGATGGAAAAATGAGGTCTCTCTGTCCGAATCATTAGGAAAGTCCAACTTCTCATACGGGTCATAATCTTCCTTCTTCTGACTACCCAGAATCACAGCACCGGGTTCAAGATAAATGTGTATATTACTTTTCAAATGCAGACTACCTGACAAATATAAGCCCGATGGGATAAGGAGTGTGCACTGCTTCTCACTTGCCAAATCAATTCCCTTCTGAATGGCTTGCGTATCCATAACATTAGCATTTCCCACCGCACCCAAATCACGCACATTTACAACTACCCCATTCACATCCGGGCACATAACTTGCATAAACGCCACAAATTGAATCACCATCCAGACCATAACCACATCTCCTTAATGATTTAATTTTTAGTTTGTCTTAATATAAAAAAGTTAAACAAAAAAAGTAAAATTGGGATTTTGAAATAGGGAAATGTTATTTTGATAATAGGCCTGAATGAATTAGGAAGTCGGCAAACATTTGTGCTTTTAGCCTCGCTCCTTCCTCGTTGTTGTGAAGGGAATCTACATAAAGAGTGGGGTCGTTTGGGTATTCTTGGGCAAAATTGAAAAAGGGAGTCCCACTTTCGGTAGCCACTTCTTTTGTAACATCATTCATCTCGTCGTAAGCCGCAAAAATGGTTTTAACGAGTTCAGGTTTATCATCTCCTACACCATACAATCTCTTTAATGCGTTGGGGGAATGGTCTAAGGCAAATGATACTAAAACAGGTTGGACACCTTTATTCTTTGCTAATAGAACTAAATGTTTCAGGTTCTGCTCAAAATAAATAGGCGGGTTTGCCTGTAAAATTTCTTCTAATGACACAGTCTTAAAAATTCCATCGGGATAATTCCCATTGAAGTTTTGCTGTCCAAAATCGAGGGCATAGTTTGTATATGCAGGTCGGTCGAAAATTCTTAAAATAGATAGATGGGGAAGGGTATAGCCTGTGCTTATTAAAATCATGCGTATAAGGGCACTTTCTTCCCAGATGGGTATCTTAAAAATTCCCGGTAATCCTGACCTTGTTCCTGTATTGTCAGGCTTGTATGCAGAGGGTGGATAAACAATCCTTGCGGAAAGTTCATTGCTTGCTTCGTAATAAATAAGAATATCAATAGGTAAATAGGATAGTCTGAATAAGTAGTCTACCACTATTTCCCAACTTGTCCAGCCGGGCGTCCCAGCATTAATTACCTGAACCTTGTATCCTTGGTTCTGTAAGATATTTTCCAATTGGGCAGGATATGCCTTTTCCCAATCTTCTATCTCATCATCATAAGTAGTAGAACCACCTATACAGGCAATCCAGATTTCTCCCTCCTTTTTAGGTATCAGTTCTTTCCCACGAAAACCCATAGAATTGTGACAATTTTTCCCTCGCTTGAAATTCTCCTTTAACGCATACCCCAGATAGGGGTGAACTTTTACCTGTAAATCCTCTTCCGTTGATTCTAACTTTTTCACTAATTGATGTATTGAAGCAAATTTTATAAAATTCTCATAATTTGCGAAGTATCGAATATAAATCTGAGTACCTATCTCCCCAAGAATAAATACAACAATAATGGTAAAGAAAAAGAATTGGGTTATTTTTATTAAATGATGATGTTTCATAATTTTTGATATAAATTTTATACAAAAGAAAAATGGAGAGACAAGTAAGACAAAAAGAGTTGCTATGGGTCGGATTTGAAGTAAGCCAATTTGTATGATGGTGTAAACATTTTGTTTTGCAAAAATCGTTCTTGAAGATTTAAATGCAATTTGGACATAATATTAGGAATAAGGTTGAAATAAGCCATAAGTTATTTTGATATAAAGGTGTAGATGAAATGTATGTTGTTGTGGTGTATGTGCATGTAAAGCCGGAGTTCTTAACTGTGTTTCGTGAAGCGTCTTTGCAGAATGCACGAGAAAGTAGAAAAGAACCTGGCGTGGTCAATTTTGATATACTTCAACAAATAGACGACCCAACTCGTTTTGTGTTATACGAAGCATATAAGAGTGAAAAGGACAATTCGACCCATAAGGAAACGGCTCATTATGCCCTCTGGCGGGATACAGTCGCTTCCATGATGGCAGAACCAAGATATAGTGTAAAATATAATTCGGTAGAAGATTAAAAGATAGAAATATAACCAGAAGGATTGTTTAAGATGTTAAGAAAACATATATTATTAAGTTGTTTTTTTGCAATGCTCGCCTCAGCCATTTTGCTTAATGGTTGTGCAAAAACGATGAAGGACACAAGCGGTTTTGCAGAAGAAAAGGTAATAACGATAAAAGCACCTTTTGAAAAAACATGGCAAGCCACCAAAGAAACCCTTCGCGAACTAAAACTGGATATATACACGCGTGATAAGCGGGGGGCATTCGTTGCTTATGACCAACCCAAAAGGGAATGGGCACAGTTAAACCGTATCAAGTATGAGATTAATCTGGGAGCCGTAAACTCTGAAGAAACGAAAATTTATATCTCCGCAGTAAGGCAGGTATATGGTGTGAGCCTGCTAACAAATCCTGACTGGCATGACCGCAAGATAAAAGGACCCACAAAATCGGAAGAGATTATTACCAAAATAGCCGAAAAAACAGGTAGTGCTCCACAGGCTTCAGGTCCTGTTTGTAGTTGTAAGCAAACGGCTGAGAAAAAATAATCTATAATTAAAAGCAGACAAAGCCAGGAGAGGTTGCTGAATAAAAGGGGAGAGTTTAATATTTAAGGTCTACTCAGCAGAATAAGAAAAAACCAATTGAATAATTTCTTCTGCAATGGTTTCAGCGGCGAGAGGTTTAGCAAGTTTTTTTGCAGAGTTAGACATATTCTGATATAAAACAGGGTCGTTAAGGATTTTGCGAATTTTAGGGAGTATATTATCCACAGAACAATCCTTATCAAGAACCACTTCTGCCGCACCTACCTCTTCTAAGGAACGAGCATTATATTCCTGATGGTTATCGGTAGCATGAGGGAAAGGCACTAAAATAGACGGTTTCCCTAACACAGTAATCTCCGCTAAAGTGGAAGCACCAGAACGGGCAATAATTAAGTCAACAGCAGACATCAATGTAGCCATATCTTCATAGAAGGGATAAATCTTCACAGGCACTTTTGCCGTAGTCGCAAGGTTTTTAAAAGTATCGTAATCGTTTCGTCCAGTTATCCAGATAATTTGAAATTCGTCAGGCTGTAAAGCATTCAGCATTTCAACCACAACGGAATTGAGCGTATGAGCACCCTGACTTCCTCCCATCACAAGAACTGTTTTTCGGTCTGCACTTAATCCTAATGTATTCAAGGCTTCCTCTCTCGAAGGATGGGCTAAAAACGCATGCCGAATAGGATTCCCTGTACAAATAAATTTCTCAGGTGGATAAATTTCTTGTGGCAACTCTTCCATTAATGGAAAACTCAAAAATATCTTCTTTGCTTCCTTTGCTAAAATCCGATTTGCCATTCCTAAACGCGAATTTTGTTCATGCAGCACGGTGGGTATCTTCAATTTCTGTGCTGCCCATATAATCGGGAATGAGACATAGCCACCTACACCAATCACTATTTGCGGCTGGAATCGTAATAAAATATGAAAGGCACGCAAAATAGACAAAGCCAGCATCAAAAAGGTTACCCCCTGAGCAATACTGACTTTGCGAGGCCAGCCACGAATAGGAACACTGCGGAAGGGAATGTCTTTTTGCTTACAAATCTCCTCTTCCATACTACCCTTTTTGCCCACCCATTGCACAAGTAATAGGTGGTCGCGTCGCTGTAATTCTTCAAGTATGGCAAGGGCAGGAAAGATATGTCCACCCGTTCCGCCACCTGTGATAATAACTTTCATATCTTGACCTATATTAGATTAGGTTTAATCATTTCTTAATTGCTTTTTTGTTCCTGAGGGAATGCGTTGGGGTCTAATTGTTTTAGAACGCTTCGGTATCCTTCCATGTCTTCCAGTCGTAGAAGCATAAGGTTAATGATACCCAGACCATAAGTTTTCGGTGCCATAGACCGTGAATATTTAGGCGTCTGCACAACTCCTTCAAAACGAAGGGTATGTTTGCCTGCGGAAAGTTCGTGTATATCTAAATATACAGGACAGAAATCAAATCCCGGTGCGGAAAGGTCAATTGGCGTCCCAAACGGTTTTCCGTCCATATATGTTTGAAACACGCCACTAAACAGAGAAAAAATCATAAAGGAGTCAATGCGGTAAGTCCCTTTTTGCTGAACTTCAAAATCAAATTCAATACTTGCCTTTTGAGTAAGCGGGATATAAAGCAGGTAATAATCCCCTGGAACAACTGCCAGAGGTGGGTCTGCTCGATAGGTAAGTTTATCAGACATAAGTGATTGATATGGTGGATAGCGTTTTTCAGCAGGGGGTAAGGGCTCGTCCCATACCGTTGGTGGACTTTGATACCAAAACGCCACAGAACTGACCCAATCCTCACGCTCCTTGAACCCGCCAAGGTCCATCTTTGTAATTGGTGCTTTCTCGTTCATAATACTGCCTTTGTGCTCAATAACCACTTTCAAACTTTTATCGAAATGGATAGGGTCAGGAATATGCCAGCGATAAGCACTTACACGGTCACCTGCAAATACACCTTCATACATCGGGACACCATAATAAGGTGCTGAAAATTCGCGAAATCCCCAGGCATCATTAAAATAATCTTCTGTTCCTGTACCTTTTAACTGTGGAACTTCTGCTCCATCAATATAAAAGAAGTCATCACCTTCACCAAACCAGCCTGTCTCCATTTGCATAACAGAATAAACCGTGCCGACATAGTCCCCTTTCCCTTGTGTCTCCAGTAAGGTATAATTCCCAGATTTTGCTGGATACTCCTGCCGATACCGGGCATGGAAATAAGGCATATCCGGATTGACCTCATTCAACTTTTTCCAATCAATATAGTAGTAGAACGAATCAACGCGTATATCGGACTCGTTTGTTGCGGTAACTTTGATATGTTTCTGGAATGGCATTTGCCAGAAGCAAGCACGAGCACGACCCAATGAAGAATTTACCACAGGTTGGGAGATAAAAGCCTTGTGTGCCGCCAGACCCAGACCAAAGAAATCGCCAAGGGGCACTTCTACACTTGGTTTCTCCATACTATCATAGTAAATTCGTAAAACAATCGTTCTCGCATAAAACAGATTTTTTGTTGCAACGGTGTTCCAGATATGAGTAATCATACCCGGTCCGTCCGTATCTAAAAGCACAAGGGTCTGATTAGGTTCAATCGCACTTGCATCATTGTTCCTCGCAATGTCTTCCGAGGAACTACTATTTCGCAGGCTTTGGCCTTCCAGAGGTCTTAAAAAACTATCAAAAGAAAAATCTGCAAAGGTATCATTTATTACAACAATAAAAATGAAAGAAATTGCCCAAATGAATAGAGGGAAATAATCTTTATTATGTAATCTCATATTTTTCACTTATCTTTTCCCTTTCAAGATTAATTGTTTGGAAAGAGGCTTTAACTAAATCTAAAAATTAGTCTTATTACTATTTTATCAAAAGTTCACGGAGTTGGGACACCCTTTCTTCAAGATGTGCCATAGCTGTCTGAATAGGTTCAGGGGTGGATAAATCTACACCCGCAGATTTGAGTTCTTCAAGGGGATATTTTGAACCACCCATCGAAAGGAATTTCAGATATTTCTTTTGAGACTGTTCATTTCCCTGGATAAGTTGTTTTGCGATAGTTATCGCCGAGGAAATGCCTGTTGCATATTTATATACATAAAACGACTGGTAGAAATGGGGTATTCGGAAGCATTCCAGTTCTAATTGCGGGTCAATTTCCAGAGCACCAGCGAAGTAAGTGTCAAGCAAGGAATGATATTCATTGCGGAATACATCCAGCGTCAAAGGAAATCCCTGTTCTGCAAGGGTATGAACTCGAAGTTCAAATTCTGCAAACATGGTTTGTCGGATTAAAGTGGCTCGGATTTCATCAATCTCACGGCATAGCAGCCGAATACGGTCTTCTCTTGATGGCAACTTTTGCAAGTAATAATGAATAAGCAACTGCTCATTAACAGTGGAAGCTACTTCCGCTACAAAAATGGTGTAATGACTGTAATGGAAAGGCTGTGCACAGTCGCTAAAATAACTGTGCATAGAGTGCCCTGCTTCATGAACCAGAGTAAATACAGAATCTTCCAATTCCTCCTTATAGTTCATCAACATATACGGTGGACACCGATAGCAGCCCCAGGAAAAAGCACCACTCCGCTTACCTTTGTTCTCATAACGGTCCACCCAGCGATTTTTCAATAAACCTTCTTCCAGTATGCGTGTATATTCATTGCCCAATGGGGCTAATGCTTCTATCGTGTCTTTAACCGCTTCTTCATATTTCCGATGTCTGGGCCTGGTATCTACAAGTGGTGCAAACAAATCGTAAGCATGCAATCTTTTCACGCCCAAAACCTGTTTTCGTAATTCTAAATAATCTACCAAAGGCGATAAACTATCCTTTACCGTTTGAAGCAGATTGTGATATACAGAAGTCGGTATATTCTCTTCAAACAAAGCACCTTCAAGGGTCGTTTTATACTTTCGTGCCCTTGTGTGGAATACATCTTCCAACACGGACGAGGAAAGCGAAGCCGATAAGGTATTTGCATGGTCTTCGTAGGCATGGTAATATTGGAAAAACGCCTTTTTCCGAATGTTCCGATTTTTATAGTCCATAAACACACGGAAATTGGCATGGCTCAATTCTACCTTGTTACCCTTATCATCAGTAATCGTCCCAAACCTCAGGTCGGCGTCATTCAATTGCTCAAAAATTTTGCCTGCACTCCCCGAACTTTCTGTATGCAGTGCAAGCAGATGTTCTTCCTTTTCCGACAAGATATGGGGCTTAAATCTCCGTAAGTTTTCAAGAACAAAACGATACGGTGCAAGTTCTTTACTCGTGAGGAACAAATTAAATTTTTTGTCAGGAATATTTCGGATTTCTGGGGCAATATAACTTGTCACTTCTGCTACAAGCATATTCAAGTGCTGGATTCGCTCTGCCAGGGCAAGATACTGTGTATTTGTAATATCCTCACACACCTTTAAATTCGCATAGACAACCAGCCGTTCGAGTACCTGTTCTATCTTATTTTCAAGGTCGAGACAAGAGCGTAGATTTTTAGGCGATTGCGATAATTTTCCACGAAACTGAAGAAATTTGGGAATGGATTTCTCTGTTTCCTGATAGGCTTTCTCCCATTCTTTATTATTCTTAAATATAGGCGTTAAATCCCAGGTAAATTCTAATGGCACTTCTGACCGTGTGGGTATCCTTTGCGTTTTTTGCTTCTGCATACTAGCATTTCTCCTGATAAATTTTTACTGAAAACTCCATAAACAAAAATAGTTTCCTAACAATCATACAAATTTACAGTAAGTATAACAAATAAACACATAAAACAGATTAAATTCCTCTCCATTCAGGGAAAAATATTGCTTGAGCGATTCCATTTACCATCATTGCAAATGATGTGTTCACAAGAATTACATTTCGTAGAGGCATATAGCAATATGTTTCTATGATTCAAAAACAAAATTATATCTACGCATCTAAAGCCTAAACCCTTGCCAGATAAATATGGTTTATAAACTTTGTAAATAGCAATTCTCTGAACGGCAATTCGTTCAATATAAATGCCAATAGCCCGTCTCTGGATTGTCTTACTCTTCAGGAAACGAAGTCTGCCAGAATAGAAATGGATAAGTCTGACCTTCTTTGATTTTCCAGACTTTTTCAAAATCCCAGCCTACATAATTTGCTTGCTGTTCCATTTCTATTATGGTTCTTCCTTCACCCCCATCCGAATTCCTTTCCCCTGAAGCTTCTATATCCCAATAACTATTTTTCACCATGCCTACATTCAATCCCACCACGCCTCCTACACCCCCGGCACCCTCTACCATAGCCGTGCTATAACAGTTTGACACGATACCCCCATTACTCCCTACTAAGCCACCAATATCACCAATTCCCCTAACTGAACCCATACTATAACTGTTATTCACTCTACCTTGATTAAACCCCACCACACCACCCACATCACCCGTCCCTTTCAGTAAACCTATGCTATAACTGCTGTCTATTGTCCCAAAATTAACACCTACCAGAGCACCCACAAATTCTTTACCCACAACCTCACACCTTTCTATTCCTAAATCTTTCACTTCTCCCCCTGAAGCCATATAGCCCAGCAAACCAATATAATCCTCTGCAGAACGATTGATATACAAATTTACTATCTTATGCCCTTTTCCATCTAACTTACCTGCAAACGGATTTTTTTCTGTCCCTATTGGCTGAAAGCCTGAGCCATTATTCCAGCCCTTCGTTATGTTTGCCTCTATATCTTTGGTTAACTCATATTCACCGTGCAACGAATATGCTAAATCTTTTCCTATCTTTTGTAAATCTTCTATACTACTTATCGGTATAACTGCACCAAATACACCTGTGCAGAGAAAAATACAAAACATATATAATAAAACAGTTCTAACACCCCTGATGGTCTTTGATAATTCAATCTCATGCTTTTCCAAATACATATACATTTTTTCTCCCGCATCTTCTTTTCCCATAATTATACTCTAAAGAATTTTTTTACATTCCTGTCCAGAGACACTATGGCTTTGGCATATTAAGTATTTGTATCTGTTCCTAATTTTACCTTCCAAATGTAATGTGTAAAATATATTTATTTTTAGTGGTGTAGAATTTTTAGTCGCGTGCCCAGAGAGTTGTCATCCCCATACCCCCACCGACGCAGAGGCTTGCCAGACCATATTTCAGGTTTCGCCGTTTCATCTCGTTAAGTAAAGTGATAACAATGCGTGTTCCGGTGCAGCCGACAGGATGTCCCAAGGCAATACCTGAACCATTGACATTTGTAATTTCCCTATTCAGATTTAACAGTTTTTCGCAAGCGAGGTATTGTGCGGCAAAGGCTTCATTCAGTTCAATTAGTTCAATATCGTCTAATTTCATTTTTGCTCGTTTCAGTGCAATTTTGGTTGCGGGAACAGGTCCATAGCCCATAAGTTCGGGTTCTACCCCTGCTACTCCATAAGCAACGAGTCGTCCCATAGGCTCTAAACCTCTACGATTGGCTTCCTTCTCACTCATGACTACTACGGCAGCTGCGGCATCATTGATACCGGAGGCATTCCCCGCTGTTACGGTGCCCTCTTTCTTGAATGTGGGTTTTAAGGCAGCCAATTGTTCAAGTGTTAAGCCCATACGCACATGCTCATCTTGTTCAAAAACAGTAATACTGCCTTTTTTCCCTTTAATCTGGACAGGGATAATTTCGTCTTTGAATTTTCCTTCTTTAATGGCTTTTTCTGCGGAGTTATGAGATTTGAGTGCAACAATATCCTGTTCTTCACGAGAAATATTATACTTTTCCGCTAAATTTTCTGCGGTCAGACCCATAATGAGTCCGCTCCATGCGTCAGTAAGCCCATCCCAGATACCATCCGCGAGGATGGCGTGCTGAAGTCTTATTCCCCAGCGTGCTTTATCAATTGAGTAGGGGACACGACTCATTACTTCGACGCCGCCGGCAATGGCAATATCCATATCGCCGAGCATAATTTGCTGAGCTGCATATACAATGGCTTGCATTCCTGAGGCACAATTCCGCTGAATCGTAACGCCGGGGACTTGAATGGGCAAGCCAGCATTTAATGCGGCAAGCCTTCCTGTGGGTAATTCGTCCGTCCTCTGCATACATTGGCCAATGATTACATCGCCAATGGCTTCGGGTTCTACCTTGCTTCTCTGGATAGCCTCACGAATCACTAAACCTGCAAGGTCAGGTGCTGGATAATCTTTGAGACTACCACCCAATGTGCCAATTGCTGTTCGCACACCTGATGTAACAACCACATTCTGCATAGTAATACCTCCTTATCGTAGATTATTTCTGCTAAAACTGCCTACGAAATTCTTCTTTATTTTCAGGCTGAACCTCTACCTCATCCCAATATGTCTCTTTTTCAGAAAGCCATTGCCGATGCAAGGGGTCTTCTTTGAATATTCGATAACATATTCCTATGGGCACGATTACAAGATAAAACACAAGGAACAGTAATAGCCTTGTCATTGCCCAGTTAAGTGCGTCTGCAAGTTTAATCCATAAAAAGAAGATAGGCTGTAAAACTATTGGCAGCAGCAGTCCGAGAAATAGAACTATACCGCCAATAATCCACCACAGGTAAGGGATAAAGGCAAACCCATGAATTACCCAGCGAAGAATGCCAATCAAAATAATAATTGCACCAACTAATATCCCAAATTTTCGTTGTTCTTTTCTGTCTTTGTAATCAACTTTTAGTGCCATTGCTATTAATCCAATTCAAATTCTTTTTTCCAGTCTGTATCTTCATGCCACTGTTTCTGTTGGGTTTTATCAAGCAGAAATGAGCCCATACATAGGTAATCCATGTTCGTTCTCATAAAACAGGTATATGCTTCCCTGGGTGTGCAAACAATAGGCTCACCGCGAACATTGAAAGAGGTATTGATAATCACAGGGCAACCTGTCCTCTCGTAGAAAGCCTTTATCATATTATAATAGCGGGGATGGGCATCGTGACTTATGGTCTGTATTCGAGCAGAATTGTCCACATGCGTCACAGCAGGGATGTCGGAACGAATCACTTTTAGTTTGTCAAAGCCTTTTGTCTGTTTTTCTTCTGGTGTCAATTCTCGCAGGTGTTTTTTCTGAACATTTGCCACCAATAGCATATAGGGACTTTCTGCACCATTGAGTTCAAAATACTCGTCTGCCTGCTCGTGCAGAACCGTTGGAGCAAAAGGTCGGAAAGATTCACGGAACTTTATTTTCAAATTTAATACAGACTGCATCTCGCGTGAACGGGCATCCCCTAAAATGCTCCGGGCACCCAGAGCACGCGGACCAAACTCCATTCTCCCTTGAAACCAGCCCACAACTTTCTGTCCATCAATCAATTGAGCAATGCGTTTGGGCAATTCTTCCTCTGAAAGTTTCTCATAAGGGATATCTTTTTCCTTTAAGAACTTTTCTATTTCTTCATCGGAGAAAGAAGGACCTAAGTAACTTGCCTTTTGCCTTCTTGGGTGAGGAATTCGCTCGTTCCCATAGACCTGATGCCAGACAAGTAGAGCCGCACCCAGAGCATTCCCCCCATCACTTGCACAGGGCTGTATCCATATCTCCTCAAACGGACCTTCCCTCAAAAGTCTGCCGTTCGCCACACAATTAAGCGTAACCCCACCAGACAAAGTCAACTTTTTCAAGCCTGTCTCTTTATAAACATGATTGGCTATTTTCAAAACAATCTCTTCTGTCACAAGTTGGATGGACTGGGCTAAATCCATCTCCCTCTGTGTGATTTTTGATTCTGGCTTACGGGGTGGACCTCCAAAAAGTTTCGCAAATCTATGATTGGTCATCTTCAAGCCAGCACAGTAATCAAAATATTTCAGGTTCAAGCGGAACGAGCCGTCATCGTGGATGTCAACAAGTTCCTTCTTTATAATGTCCACATACTTTGGTTCGCCATAGGGAGCAAGCCCCATTAACTTATATTCGCCACTGTTCACCTTAAAACCCGTAAAATAAGTAAAGGCAGAATAAAGCAATCCAAGGGAATGTGGAAATCGAATTTCCTTTAACAACTTTATCTTATTTCCCCTACCATAGCCGAAGGTGGAGGTTGCCCATTCTCCGACACCATCAAGCGTCATAATAGCCGCTTCTTCAAAGGGACCTGGATAAAAGGCAGACGCAGCATGCGAAAGGTGATGTGTAGAGAACAGGATTTCCCCTTGATAATCGAGTTCCCTGCGAATAGTCCCTCGCATATTCAATTTTTCCGATAACCACGAGGGCATTTGAACAAAGAAAGAAGTAATACCCGCAGGTGCCGTTCCGAGATAAGTCATTAACAATCGCTCAAATTTCAAAAAGGGTTTGTCATAAAAAGCGATGCAATCAATATCCGAAATTTTTAGATTTCCCTCTTTCAAACAGTAGTCAATTGCATGTTTAGGAAATCGCGGGTCATGTTTCTTCCGTGAAAAGCGCTCCTCCTGAGCCGCAGCAAGAATGTCCCCGTCAACTACGAGTGCAGCGGCACTATCATGATAAAAAGCAGAGATTCCAAGTATCTTCATTGCACATCCTTACTAAAATTCCTGTAAGAATATTACCGATTATGAACACTCCTTTTCAATAACACCTGCACGCAAAAGGGAAAAGTGTATTTATAAATCGCTTATGATAATGAAATTTGACAAATATGTATTTTCCAGATTTCCTTTATAAAAACCAATGCAGAAGGTAAGTTTTATTGGACATATATGACATATTCATTATTTTTAATTTTATAAAACTCTTGACTTCTTTCTCTCATTATTTGTATATTTTCCTTGTGCTCTGGAATAAATGTATATTAATTAAAGTCTCTTAACCGCTTTGTGGGAGCAGAAATTATGGCTGATGAAATGACTCGAGAAAACCAGATTGCAGAAAGTTTAGTAAAGGGCGAATATATCACTCAGGAGGAGTTGGACAAGGTCCGGGAACGAGAACGAACCAGTGGTGTTCCCTTCTATAAACAACTTATACAGATGGGTAAAGTAACCTTTTCTGTAATTGAAGATGTCCTCCGCTATGAATGGCATCCAAAAGATATTCAAGAAAAGCATAAGTCATTAGGCGTCGCCCTTGTCGAAAATGGAGTCATAACAAAGGAGCAACTCGATGAAGCACTTAAAAAGCAGAAAAGGACAAACCGCCTTTTGGGAAATATCTTGCTTGAACTGGGCTATGTTACCCGCGAGGATATATGTAAAATACTTGCTAAACAACATAACCTTGAATATGTAGACATAAAGACCGTGAAACCTGAACCCGCCGCTTTGGAATCTATCCCTGAATCTCTGGCTCGCAGGTATCAAGTCCTACCTCTCTATATGGAAGGGGATAAAGTCAGTGTTCTGATAGCAACACCACAGAATGTTCAAAAGACCAAAGACCTGTCCGTACTCACAGGCAAAAGAATCTATCCTATGCTTGCCGCTATTGAGAATATAGACGAGTTGATAGACCAGTGGTATCGCGAAGTGTCTGACAGTTATACCGCAGATAGAGAAATACTACCCAGAGATATCGGGAAAAAAACAAAAGAAGAAAAGAAGGAGAAGGGTAAAGATATGAATATTGAAGAGGGTACTAATGAAGTGGAAGTTACCAGTACAGAAAGAAGTATGCGGTTCGAACAAATTGCAAGGGAAGCGTCAGGGACATCTGCAATTAATACTGTGAAAACAATTCTTGAAGGGGCCGTTAAAGCAGGTGCTACCGATATTCATTTAGACCCACAAGAACCAGAAATGCGCGTTCGATACCGAATTGATGGAATACTGCACGATGTTATGAGTATTCATCCGTCTATGCAAGGAGCCGTCATATCAAGAATAAAAATATTATCTGACCTGGATATAACAGAAACGAGGCATCCGCAGGATGGACACATGAACCTCGAAGTAGAAAGAAGAGAACTGGATATAAGAGTGGCTACGCTCCCAACCTTTTTAGGGGAGCGCGTTGTATTAAGACTGTTAGACCAGTCCGCAGTGCTTTCTGGTATCGGTGACTTAGGTATTTCAGAAAAGGAACAAAAAAAATTAATCAAAATTATTGCTCAACCTTATGGAATGATACTCGTAACAGGTCCCACAGGTAGCGGTAAGACCACGACTCTTTATGCTGCATTAAACCAGAAAAATGTAATGACAGAAAGTATTGTAACGCTTGAAGACCCTATTGAATATCAGTTATCAGGAATCAATCAAGTCCAGATAGACCCCGATATTGGTGTTACCTTTGCAAATACACTTAGAGCCGTATTACGACAGGATGTAGATGTAATTCTTGTGGGTGAGATAAGGGACACAGAGACAGCGCATATCGCAATAAGAGCAGCCATGACAGGCCATCTTGTATTCAGTACCTTACACACAAACGATGCACCAGACGCTATAAATACACTAAGAAATATGAATATCCCCTCATACTTAATCTCAAGTGCTCTGACTTCAATAATTGCACAAAGACTGGTAAGAAAAATATGTGAGGCTTGTAAAGTGGCGTATAAACCAGGCGCTTCAATCCTTAAAGAAATAGGACTACCAACAACCATAAAGAAATTATATAAAGGTAAAGGTTGTGACCATTGTTATCATACAGGATATAAAGGTAGAACAGGGATATTTGAAATTTTAGAGATTACACCTCAAATAAGAAAAATGATTGTTGACAATGCCACTCCTGAAAATATCGCTCAGGCAGCGAAACTAAGAACAATGGCTGACCATTGTAGAGAAAAAATAAGAGAAGCCATTGTAACCCCAGAAGAGTTTTTAAGAGTAGTAAGATTATAAATCCACAATAACTCTGTAAAAATTGTTAGAAATATGTTGAAAAGAGACTTTTTTTCCACAAAACATACACACAGGACTTAACAAAAAAATTACCATTGTGGATAAAAGTAAAGTTATTCACAAAAGAAATCAGATTTTTTCAACACCAACAAGTTGCTTTTTAATATAGAAAAAGGATAATCTTTTATAGTTATCCACAAACTAACAGTGCATACTACAACTACAACTATAATATTTAAATAAAACAGTAGAAGAATAGAAGACAATAAAAAAACCTCAACGGAGAAAAAACAATGAAAATATCTGTAAACCAAGAAAAATTAAGTGAGGCATTATCCAGAGTAAGAAATGCAGTCCCAGCAAAATCATCTTTGCCTATTCTTTCTTCTATCCTATTGACTGCGGAAGATGGTATTTTAAAATTAACAAGTACGGACCTGAGAATGACAATAGAACAGGAATTAGAGGAGTGTGAAATAGAGGAAGAAGGTAAAGTAACTATTAGGGCACACTTGTTTTCTAATTTATTGTCTAATTTGACGAAGGGAAATGTAATTATTCAGTCTATAGGTGAAAACCAGGTTGTTGTTAAAAGTGGGAGAACAGAAGTTAAGTATATAACTATGCCGCCAGATGAGTTTCCACCTGTAATGTATGTAGAGGATGAGGAGCCGTTAGTAATAGCCGAATCATTGTTATTGGATATGTTTAAGAAAGTTGCTTTTGCTGTTTGTACAGAAGAAACAAGATATGCTTTGACAGGTGTTTTGTTTGAGTTAAATGGGGGTAGATTAACTGTGGTGGCTACAGATGGAAAACGGTTAAGTTTGCGGAGAGAAATTGAGAATGTGCCAAAAGAAAAAAGTGTGAGAATTACAATTCCAGAAAGAACAGTAAAAGAGTTGTTGAACCAGATGGATGGCTCGGGTGATGTTAAAATTTTTACAAGTGAATCAAGGGCAAGTTTTCATTTTAATAGGACGAGGTTAACAAGTAGTTTAATAGAAGGGACCTTTCCTAATTATGAGGTTGTTATTCCGAAGGAATATAGTAAACATGTTATTATTGGAACAGAGAGTTGGAAAGGAGTTCTAAAGAGAGCAGAGGCAATGAAATCTATCTCAGTGAAACTCTTAATTAAAAAAGGACAGATAGATATAGATGTTCAAAATCCGGAAGTAGGTGAGTTTCGAGATACTATTGAGGTGGAGTATGATGGTGAAGATGTAAAAATTGGATTTAATATAGAATACCTTGTGGATGTGGTAGAACATATAACAACAGATAAGTTGGTAATGTCAGTAAAGGATGGAAGTAATCCTTGCATTATAAAGCCAAAGAGTCAGGAAGAAGAGGGAGATGAAAGATATCTAAATGTTATTATGCCTGTTAGATTGTAGTGGTTGTGGAAAAGTAGTGGAAAAAGTGGTGTAATCTTTACAATTTTTTCTCTTATTAAGTAATATATAAAATAACTTATAATATATTGATATATAAAGAGATAGTAGGTTTTGAGGTCTGTATAATAGATAGTGTAAATAGTGTGGATTGTGGTGTTATAGATATTGTGGAAAAGTAGTGGATAATATGGGAAAGTAATAAAAAAATATATAAGAGTAGCAGAGGGAACGAAAAAGTTAGTATAATAGAAAAGATGTTAGTAAGTATTTTTTCACAAATTTTCCTTCCTATAAAAGTTGTTTAAATAGATTATATGTGGAATCGTTTTGCTCCTATTATTTTGCTAATTTTTTCAAATTTATTTATGACTTATGCGTGGTATGGACACTTAAAGGACTTAAAGGGTAAGCCTGTCTGGATAGCTATTATCCTTAGTTGGTCTGTTGCGTTCTTTGAATATTGTCTTCAGGTGCCTGCTAACCGTATTGGGTTTCAATTCCTTAGTTTAAGTCAGTTAAAAGTGCTTCAAGAAGTTATTACTATGGTTGTTTTTGCTATTTTTTCAGTTCTTTATATGAAAGAGCAGATTCGTCTAGATTTTATTTGGGCTTCACTATGTCTTGTAGGTGCAGTATATTTTATGTTTCGCGGAATGTTTTTATAATAGACTTTATGGAATAAGTTCTACTAACCTTCTCTTAATCCCAGATAGAAAGGAAAGAAGGCTGTTGTAGAATATCTAGAATACCCATAATATCAGGGTAGGGAGAGATATAATCTGCACATTCTTTTATTTCTTCTTGTGCATTAGCGGGACAGGCAAAAAAGTCAACCTGTTCACGAATCGCAACATCACCCATAGTATCACCTATCCCTACAGTTTTCTCTTTTGAAGAATCTAATTTTTGTAATATAGTTTTTATGGCTTCTCCTTTATTTACACCTTTGAGAGAAATATTAAGGTAATATTGACTGGGCTGTATTATAAGAGTTGGACCTCCCTGTTGCTCTACAAATTTGTTAATAGCGTCTATAATTCCTCCAAAAAGTTCTGGATTTTTGCAAAATAAAGACAATTGTGCTTCCTTACCAAATTGGTAAACCATATCTGGATTCTTAGGTAGTAATTCCGTCTCAATAAAGGTACGGACATTTCGTAGCCCCTGTATCTTTTCTGGGGTCACACCCGGACCAAATTGTGAAATGTTATCTGACAGGGTATAGATAACAGCACCGTTCTCACAAACAAGAGGTGCATACAAATCTAAAATCTTTGCCCACACTTCAACATACGGTTGAGGTCTACCTGTGGAAAGGATTAGAGGCACAGGATAAAGTCCTGTTTTTTTTCGTGTTTTAAAAAATTGTACCAATTGTTTAAAATATTCCCAGTCCCAGGGCTCTGAGGTTTCGGGAGTTAAACAACCGTCTATATCGCTCACAATCCATTGATACTTCATAAAAACTCTCCTATGAACCGTTTGTATTACATAAGTCTATACAGGTAGTAAAAAAACTCCCCTTTACGGACTTGTCTTTTTTGAACGATTCTTTATTGTGATATAGGTTTGGGTATAATATTATTATGCTTTATTTTACCTAAATATAAATCTATTAAAACAAATTACCGGAATGAAAATAGATATGAAACAGATGAAAGGTAATTATGAATTGCTCAGTTTGTAATAAAAATCCAGCCGTAGCAAAATGTTCTATTTGTGGAGCCGTTATCTGTAAAACCTGTGGAGTTCTCTGTCCTTCATGTAAGAAACCAATATGTAGAACGCATTTAGTTCGTTTAGCAGATGGAAAAATTGCATGTCGTTCTTGTGCCGTGCCGAAACCAAAAGCAAATGTTCCTAAAACGACTCCGTCACCACAAGTACCTTCTTCCGCTGTGAATACTGCTGCACAACAAGAAAAAAAGGTATCGCTAAGTTTTGAGGACCTGTCTACGGAATTAGGAGATATTTCAATTAAAGTATCAGGACCGTCGGAATCTGAAAAAACAAAGGAACAAGAGATACATAATAGAAATACTTCAAACATAAAGACTCCTGGGCAGGAAGAGACAGAGAATCCATTTGTTTTAAGTACTAAACCTGAAGAAAAAGCAGAACCCTCAACAGGCGGTTATAAACACTTAAAACGAAAACCCAGCGATGACCCTAACGAATTTCGTATCTTAACAGCGAGTTCTCCCAAGGCAACGCCTATGTGGGTCAGTGGTTTGATAAGTTCACTATTATCACTAATTCTTTCTATCCCATTAATAAAAAATAGTCAATCCCCGTTTTTCCCCTCTCTTTTTTCCTATTTGGTTATTCTTTTGGCTGGTGGCTCTGCCTTCTGGAACGGGTATGGGCTATTATGGTCAGGGGATAGTTCTTTTAACCGTGTGATGTGTATTCCAGGAATTATATTGGCAATGATTGCCATTGGAATAGGTATTTTCTTTGGATTCAGATAAAGGCTTTCTTCTATGGACATTATTAATATTGTTAACGAACTTGTGCAATTTATTGTTCAGAACAAATGGACTATTGTTGTGTTTATCCCTGTTGTTCTGGCTATTATCATTATCAAAATGCGCGGGTAAATTTTTATTTCTGTAATAGGTTGTGTTTTATTATAATAGCAGATAACATTTTTTTCTTTGTCATTTATTCTCTTTTTATTTTACAATCAAGTAAGTGTTCAGGTCCTTAATATCAAAGAGGGAGTATGAGTGAATATGATACACTTTATTTTAGGTGTCTTATTCCTATTCATTTTTTTACTTTTGTGTTTATATGGAGAGTATAAAAGTAGAAACAGTATACGAGCAATCGGTAAAATGGTAGCATCAAGTTGCTTCCTTTATATAGCCTTTTCAACCTTTTGGTACAATGATGTTCCGAATTATTTATATCCTACGATGGTAGGGATTATTGCGGGATTAGTATTTTCCTGGTTGGGAGATTTGCTTCTATTATCAAGAGCCCCTGCTATTTTCTTATTAGGCTTGATTTCATTTTTCCTCGCTCATGTATGTTATATTGTTGCATTTATCCTGGTTCATGTAGACTGGCTCTTGACCCTTTCGGCATTAGTGGTGTCTGCTGTTCCCGGGATAGCTGTGGCTCTCTGGTTACATACAAATCTGGGCTCGATGAAGTTCCCTGTATATGCGTATATGGTTGTTATTAGTTGCATGGTATCGTTTGCAATAGGTGCTTGGGCAAACAGCGGATTAGGAAACTTTCCTATTGGTGCTCTCTTATTTTACTTATCGGATATATTTGTAGCACGCGACCGATTCAGAAAGTCAGATAAATGGAATTTTTTGATTGGCGGCCCTCTATATTATGCAGGTCAAATATTTTTAGCGTCAACACTTATTTGGGTAAATTAATTAAATAAAACTATTCAGGAGATAAACTATGCGGATTTGTGTTTCAGGTGCCTTAGGCAAGATGGGAAGAAGAATTATGGAAGTTGCCGGTTGGGAAGAAGATGTTCAGGTAGTCGGTGCATTTGATTTGCCTGAATTTGCGGGTAGAACGGTGTTTTATGGTGGTGAAAAATCTACTCTGAAAGAGATAGTCCTGGGAAAAAGTGCAGAAGCGGAAATAGAAAAAGCCGATGTCTTGATAGATTTTACCCAGCCTGTATCCTCCATTTATCATGCAGAACTTGCATGCAAGTTAAAGAAAAGAATCGTGATAGGGACTACCGGATTATCCGCTGAGCAGGAGCAGGTTTTAAAAAAATGTGCTGAGAAAATTCCAATTGTATATGCACCGAATATGAGTGTTGGGGTAAATCTTTTATTCCGACTCGTAAAAGAAGTATCTGAGTGTCTGGGATTGGATTACAATGTTGAGATTGTGGAAATACATCATAACCAGAAAAAAGACAGCCCCAGTGGCACGGCATTACGATTGGCAAAAGAAGTTGCAGATAGCCTGAATCTTGACCTGCAGTCGCAGGCCGTTTACGGTCGGGAAGGGGTAATAGGACCGCGGAAAAAGGAGGAAATTGGCATATCAGCAGTTCGCGGGGGAGATGTCGTCGGCGAGCATACGGTATATTTCATTGGACATGGAGAACGACTACAACTGACGCATATTGCCCATAACCGCGATAACTTTGCCCGGGGCGCTATTCGTGCTGCACGATTTATATATGACAAACAACCCGGCTTGTATGACATGATGAGTGTATTAGGATTTAGATAGAGAAAACTACACTACAAAACACAGAAAATCTGAGAAGAGTAAAGTTAAAATTCCTTTTTCTCCCTATTTTCCACTATAATATTTTACTTTTTAATAATAATTCTGTAACTGAAACTATCATGCCTGTTTGTAAGTCTATGGGTATTGGTTTTTTTGATTGGTTTCTATAATGAGTAAAGGTTTTTTATGTATAAAGAACTACCGACATTTTTAAAATTGTTTTTTTCATTGGTTATTGTAGTTATTGGTTATTTAGTGCTCTATGAAATTACTCTGTTGGGTGCAAAATTAATTAATGACCCGTTAGATGCGGCAATTTTGTTAGCACTCCAGCCTGACCATTATGTTCCTGTTCTTGATGAATTTATAGTATTTGTAACCCATTTTTCAGTCTATCTATTTTCAATTACAGCCATAATCTGGCAAATAACGAACCTGATTGTCCGTAAGAACAAAACCGCTGCAAAGGTAGCGAGTTATGTCTGGAAGGTGTTTGCGGTTGTCCTTGCAATATATCACTTATGCGGCTTATGGATTGCGTCAAAAGGGATTTTTTGGTGGCGTCCCCATGAATATCACAGCGTATTTATATTTTTAAGTATAGTGTCTTTTATTGCGTTCTGGTTCGGTTCTAAAACATGGGAACAATGGGATTATCTGGAACGGAGACGATGGGGGCGCATTTTTTGGATAGTTCTTATAAGTGTGTTTTTTACAAATTATTTAGGTGAGAACAATATAAAAAGAATTGTAGGTAGACCAAGACCCTTAAATGAGAAGCATGAAACATGGAATAAGCAGGTTCGTGTGATTCAAGACGAAGTGGTAAAAAGTTCTCCTTCTTATATTTCCGGGCATGCTTCATCATTGTTTGCTTTACTTACACCTATTATATGGGGTGCACGAAAGAAATGGGTAAAAGGAACACTCGTTTCTTGGGCAATTTTACATGGTTATACAAGGATATACACCGCAGCACACTTCCCTTATTGTGTGCTAATGGGTTCCTTGTTTGGTTTCCTTATCGGAACGCTATCCTACTGGGCTTTCTGGTGGTATTTGAATCCGCAGGAGAATTCTTCGCCTCCCAAGAATTTGAAGTCGGAATCTGCATAGAGGTATTCCATTCAAATCGTTTATGCGAACCTTCGGGTATTTGCCCGGGATGTGTGGCTATGCTTGTTACCGCAAAGAGCAGGGCAAGGATTGGGATTATGAGAAAACTCACCATAACCCATTTATATCCTTGAACAGGTTTACTACTCAAAGGAAAAATAGGCTCGCTGAATTTTCTTTGAACACTCCAGAAACTTAACAATATCATCAAGAACAAGAAAAAGTCATGAATGATGACGGATATCAGATGTGCTTTTGGTATCATCATTAACATTTGTGTTATCCAACCGTTGCTCCACAGTGTCCAGAGCCACAGGAAATTCATTTGCCACATAGGGTCAAATACACCGTCTTTCTCTTTAAACCATCTCCAATAAGTAAAAAAGGCTATTAAAGTTAGGGCAACGCCGTAAAGTAATATATTAAAGTAGGGGTCTACCCAAATTGTTTCAGCCCTGATTAAAATTCCCTGTTTCTCAAATTGTTCTAATAAATTGTTCATTATAATCATTGGGATAAAGGCTAAAATTATAAAAATAGTAAGGACATAAAAGAAGGGGGACACATTCATAATAGGTTTATCTTCAGGGTATTCTCGAAATACTGCATAAGCAATTCCTATTCCCAGAACAAACCCAAAGGATACTTCCATCACCTTCCACCAATCGAAATGCGGGCCTAAAAAACTGCCATATATCTGTAAAGACTCACCAAGCATGAAACCAATGGCACCTGCAATAAACCCCCGAAGCACCAATCTACAAGTTTTATGCTCCTTTTGAACAAAATTAATAGCGAACAAGGCTACTACGGCACCTAAAACATACGCCCAATTTTCTACTCGTGGGGGTGTCATTAAGAGTTTGAAAACTTTTATCAGGAGGAAATAAGAAATGATGGAACTGATATATAAAGCAATAAGGAAGAAAATCCAGAAGGGTATACTTTTCCTTTTATCGGACAGGGTCATTCCTATTATTCCTGCACAGAAGGCACCCCACAATCCACCTACCACAGCCAGCATAAGATACCCATAGGTAACATTTAACATGTCAATTCCCCGGGTGTAGCCGATGAGAATGCCATAACTCTGTATACCCCCAAGCGACATGCCTAATGCACCTGCAGCCGCAATTACAGGTGCAGCATTTCGCCAGTGCTTTTTACCACTGGCAATGACAAGGGCTAACCCTAAAAGAGCACCAGGTATTAATGCCCCTTGTTCTCCTCCAATTTCACCACGCAAGCCCCAACCCAGAGCAACTGCTAATCCGACAAAAAGTAAGTTCATAGACAAAACTCCTATTAAGATAAGACAAATAAGTCATATATGTCCTATACGACTTATTTCTGAGGAAGAATATTCGTAATAACTCGTTCGGATTGCATCTGTGGACCTGAAGTGCGATATACAACCTGTCCTGCTATGTTTTTTTCGCCTGAAGCATCCGTTTGTGTGCTTACCTCATAAACCAATTTAATAGGGAATGGTGGAATAGTAAGCCAGACAAATTGTAAAGTACCTGTATTCCCCTTTTTAGGAGCGATAGGAGGTATGGAACCATCTACAATTCGTTCAAACTGAAATTGAGATGGCAGATTTTCTACAAACGCAATCGCAGTCACAGGGGAGGGTCCGGAATGGTTAATAGTGACCGAAACCTGCAATGTCCCATTAGGTGTATATTTTTCGGGTTGAATTTCCCTTGTTAAAGTTATTTTTTCAGGAGTATCTTTCTGTGTTGCTGTGGGAGTAGAAACCTGAGTTGGAAGGGGGGCTGTGTTTCCATCGGGTTGCATTTCGTCAGATTTGCCAGAAGGTGACTGTCCTGCGGTAGGAACAATCGGTGACTTAATAACCTCTGTCCTTAATTCTCCACCATCAGCACGATACAGGGTTTGACCGCTTATCTCTGCTGGTTCTTTGAATTCTTTGGGAGCAGTAACTCTATAAGTAAAAACGACAGGAAACGAAGGTATATTAAACCAGGCGAATTCCAGTAGTGGGGTTCTACCTTTAGGTGGTGATAGGTCTGGTTTTACCCCTTCAATTACCGAATCAAAAGTCCATCCCTCTGGTAAAAGTTCCTGTACCCCTAATGCACGAATGTCTTTTGTCCCTTCTTTTTCAAGTATGAGGGTAATATCCAGAGTGCCTCCCGGCTGAGCAGTACCTCCATTTTTTATCTCCCTTGCCATTTTCATTTTTGCTTCGGGTTCGCTAAGAGCAGGTTGAAATTCGGGTATCGCAACTTTGAGAGGTGGGACTTGTCGTGAAGTTGTTTGAGGCGTGGCTGCAGGACTCCTCGGGGTAGTAGTGGACCTTGTTTGAGTGGTAGAGGGTCGGGCAGGTGTTGGATTCTTTGATGCCTTAAAAATAATATAGCCTGCTGACAACAAGAATGCGATAGTAAGTGTTATTATGAACCCAATAATCGTTGAGCGTTCCATAAAATATATACCTCTATAAAGATTTTATTATCCCTTGTTTAGCAAAGTTTCTAACAAGTATATTCATTTTCTATGGCTCTATGCGAATTTCATTAGCGGATAGAAGAGGAAGGGATCAGCGACTGATAACCGTTGTGCATCATGAGGTGGTCTAACAGGATACAGGCTAAAAATGCCTCTGCCACAGGCCAGACACGAGCAACAATAGTGGGGTCCCTACGCGTAACTGCTTTAAGTGTGGCGTTTTCCAAACTGACCTTATCAATAGTTTCCTCATCTTTTGCGATGGTGGGTGTAGGTTTTATTGCCAGCCGCGCTATGATAGGTTGTCCTGTGGTAAGTCCACCTGTGGTTCCCCCTGCCTTGTTGGATTTGAACACAACTTTGCTGTTCTCAACACGCATCTGGTCATTGCACTCTGAACCTTTCATGTCTTTTACAGCGTAACCGGCGCCAATTTCTACCGCTTTCACTGCACCGATGCTGAGCATGCGGCCTATTTCACCATCTAATTTACGAAATACGGGTTCACCCATACCTGCCGGGATACCCGTAGCCACAACCTCAACCAATCCGCCACTGGAATCCCCTTCGTCACGAATCTGAAGAATTCTTTTTTCCATTTCAAACGCAGCGTCCGTATCAGGGCAATTCATTGTAAAGTGAATGCCATATTCCTCACGAATTTTTTGAACATTCACAGGAGTTTGCTCACGAATTTCTAAAAGTTTTTGTTCTAATTCTGCAATAATAGCCATTTTGTGAAGGAAACGCATCTCTGGTGTGATTCTTCCTTCTTTGAATACCCAATGATATATCGGGTCATATTCTCTACGAACGGTGCGAAAAGTATCTACCTTCTTTTTGGCTTCTTCTAATGGCACTTCACCTGCTCGAACCCCTGCGGCTTCTTTTACATACGCAAACACCTCAATCCCCTGCTGTTTCAATACCTTCTTTGCCACGGCACCTGCCGCAACAATTGTAGAGGTATATCTACCGCTAAAAAAGCCTGCACCAATAGCATCGTCCCACATCCCATATTTAACGAACGAGGCATACGAAGCATGGCCCGGGCGAGGTGTGCGGTTGGTTACCTGATATTGCTCAATATGCTCTAAATGACGGTCCACATTGGGGATTAGAATAACCACAGGTGTCCCATTGGTAAACCCGGCATTTTTAAAACCGGGCATCGTATCCGCCGCATTCACACCGCTATAAATAACAGGAACATCTGCTTCACGACGGGGTGAAGACAGTTCGCTCTGTCCCGGCTTGCGTACCAGCAAAGATTCATAAATCTCGCTTTCTGTCAGGAAATAACCGGGTGGAACGCCCTGAATAAGAGTGGTCAAACCCTCTTGATAACTACCTCCCGCAACGGATACCTGAAACATACTACCCAATGTGCAACCTAACATGTTCTTCTCCTTCTCTACTATTAAAGGATTTTTTTTCTGCTATTTTGTTAAAATTTGCTTTCCAGAAATTTCCAGAAATTTCCTTCAAAATAATTTGAAATATCTCGTTTTATCTCATTCACAGTGAGTTTCCAACCTGTTGTAAGAATTTTATTATATTGTTCTGTAAATACTTTTATCAAAACTTCGCGAGTATGTTCCCATTTATAAATTACCTGTTCTAAAACGCGTGCATCAGAATGTTGAGGAATAAATGTAGTACCCAGGAGTTCTACCCGCATCTTTGTTATTTCCTCGATTAAACTGGGATTATTTAAGAACCACCAACAACCAAAGGGAAGCAGGTTGCGAAACTTTCGTGCAGCCACACATGCGGAATGGGTATTTTCCCTTGAAAGCATGGTAAACATAAACTTGTTTTGTGGATACTTTTCACATAGATTTTCCACAGGCCTCAGCGAAGCAGTCCCCACACTGTCCCCTGCCAATTTTAGTTCTGGATTTACACTGCGATTTACGCCAATCATCAATGCCAGAGGTATATTAAAAAAGCGGGTTACAGGTAAAATGGCTTGTTCCAGGATAATTCCGCGTGGGCTATGTTCGGGAAAATCAAACTGGGCTGGAAGGGATATTGCTATGTATACTGGCTTTATTTTCTGTACCCAGTCGCTCACAAATCGTCGAATTTCAGACAGGGTTTCTTCGGTAAGGTCTTTATCTACCGTATATCCCCAGGTCTGTAGCATGGGATATATCTCTACCCAGCGTAGGACCAGAGTATCCAGGCGAAGGGAAGTCAAAAATCGGGGGTCGGCTTCTATCGGTGATAACCAGACATCTCTTTCCTGTGCATCGAACGGGTCATTCGTCATTACAACGGTTTTTATATTAGCAATCTTAAATACTTGATTTACATGGTCAGATAAAGATTGTTGAGAGAACCATTCCCTATATGTGTTCAAATCGCGATTTGTCGTGTCCAGTCCCAGTCGGTTAAGCACAGTCAGTATACCACGGGTTGCTTCGCTTATTGGGGTTCTTTCAATAAACAGGGCTTGCCATATCGCATTGGCTTGCTCTTTTTTAGACAGATTCCAAAAATTGGAATAGGGCATTTCCGTTGTTCGGAAAAATTCTGCGACCAGGTAATGATATGTCAACAATTCATCAATTCCCCACAAAAGAAGGTTCTCAAAGGCTGGGGAAAACAGGTGCGTATGAATATCGGTTATAGGCATTTCCCTGAATAGGGTTTCAATAACATTTACAAGTTCTTCCTTCCGCACCGGGACCTCGTTCAATATATTTGCAGGCATGTATACAACTCCTTACAGTAAAAAATATTTGCACTCCATATTTTACACAAAGCAGATATTGATAAGAAATTTAAATTTTACTATTTTATTTGCACAGAAACTTAAATTCAAATTTGTATGTTTGAAATGAGCATTCGCGTGTAGCACAAACCTACCTGTTGTTTTCTTCCTCATAAATTTATAAATTAGAAGAGTAAATTTAATATGGAATAGATAACCTGGTTCATTTGTTTTAATTTTACAAGTATAAGGACAAGCAAAATCTCAAAAATAGGGAAGCCAGAATGGCTGAGACGGAGTTTCCTACATCAGAAGAAGTCGTTGAATTAAGGGATAGAGAGAATATCTCTACTATTCATGAGATTGTAAACAAGAAATATGCCTATGGTTGGACTACGCCAATAGAAGAAGAGTTGTTTCCTTTTGGATTAAATGAAGATATTATTCGAAAAATATCTGAGAAGAAGGAAGAGCCAGAATGGATGACGGAGTGGCGGTTGAATGCTTATAGAAATTGGACCAATATGCAAGAACCGCATTGGGCACATATCAAATATAAAACGCCCGATTTCCAATCCATTCGTTATTATTCGGCGCCCAAAATGAAAGAGAAGCCTAAAAATATCAATGAAGTCGAGCCTGAAATTCTTCGCACTTTTGAAAAATTAGGGATACCTCTGGAAGAACAAAAGAGATTGGTAGGTGTTGCGGTAGATGCGGTATTCGACAGTGTTTCTGTGGCAACGACTCATCAGGAAATATTGGGTAGATTTGGAATTATTTTTTGTTCTATGTCGGAAGCCATTCGGAATTATCCTGAACTGGTGCGGCAATATTTAGGTTCAGTTGTTCCACCGGGCGATAATTTCTATGCGGCTTTAAATTCTGCCGTGTTCAGTGATGGCTCGTTTGTGTATGTTCCTAAAGGGGTGAAGTGCCCAATGGATTTATCTACTTATTTCCGAATTAACTCTGCACAAACGGGACAATTTGAAAGAACGCTTATCATTGCCGAAGAAGGTGCGGAGGTTAGTTATCTTGAAGGTTGCACAGCCCCTATCCGTGATGAAAATCAATTGCATGCAGCGGTAGTCGAACTTGTGGCGCATAAAAATGCCACTATCCGCTATTCGACCGTTCAAAATTGGTACGCAGGAGATGAAGAAGGACGCGGGGGTATCTTCAATTTTGTTACGAAGCGAGGGAAATGTCTTGGCGATAATTCTCATATCTCATGGACACAGGTGGAAACAGGTTCTGCTATCACATGGAAGTATCCGAGTTGCATTTTGCAAGGGGATAATTCTATCGGCGAATTTTATTCTGTGGCACTAACCCGAAATAAGCAGCAAGCAGACACGGGAACGAAAATGATACACATCGGTAAAAAGACAAGAAGCACAATTATCAGTAAAACCCTTTCTGCGGGTATGAGCCAGAACACCTATCGAGGAATGGTTCGAGTTATGCCAAAAGCCGAAAATGCCCGAAATTATACACAGTGTGATTCCCTTTTGATTGGTGACCGTTGTGGTGCCCATACCTTTCCGCAGATTGATGTCCGAAACCCTTCTGCGTCCGTAGAGCATGAAGCCACTACCTCCAAAATTAATGAAGAGCAATTATTTTATTGTCGGGCAAGAGGGATTCGACCTGAAAACGCCATTTCGCTCGTGGTCAACGGTTTTTGTAAGGAGGTGTTTGAACATTTACCTATGGAATTTGCCGTAGAAGCAACAAGATTATTAAGTATCAGTTTAGAAGGAAGCGTAGGATGAGTTTACTCAAAATTAAAAACTTAAAAGCATCTATTGAAGGACAGTTAATACTAAAAGGAATTAATTTAACCATCAATGCAGGGGAAGTCCATGCTATTATGGGACCCAACGGTTCCGGGAAAAGCACCCTGGCTCAGGTTCTTGCTGGCAATGAAAATTATGAAGTCTTAGAGGGAAGTCAAGTCTCGTTCCAGGGTGAAAATATTCTTGAATTATCCGCAGAAGAACGAGCACGCAAAGGAATATTTATTGCATTTCAATATCCTGTGGAAATTCCCGGCCTGTCAAACACAGAATTCCTTCATACAGCCCTGAATGAAATCCGCAGTTCACAGGGTTTAGACCCGCTGGATATCTGGGACTTTGAGAAGCAATTAAGAGAAAAAATGAAAGAGATAGGTTTAGACCCTTCCTTTTCTGAACGCTCCGTAAATGAAGGATTTTCAGGAGGCGAGAAAAAGAGAAATGAAATTGTCCAGATGGCTGTATTGGAGCCAATTCTTGCTATTCTGGATGAGACGGATTCGGGACTGGATATTGACGCTCTCAAATCTGTGGCTGAAGGGGTGAATCGTATGCGAAATTCGAACCGCTCTTTTATCGTCATAACCCATTATCAACGATTGCTAAACTATATTCAGCCCGACTATGTTCATGTCCTTTATAAGGGAAAGATAGTAAAGTCTGGTGATTTTGGATTAGCCCTGGAACTGGAACAGAAGGGCTACGATTGGCTCAAAACGGAGGATAGTCAGGAGACCGCTTCTGTGGGTCCTCTTTCATGAAAGGTTTTCCCATGGCAATTATGCAACTTGATAATAGAAAGTCGGTTTTATTAGATACTTTTGCACAGGCACAGGATAACTTCTCTTTCCCTGGCTGGTGGGAAAGTCTTATAACAAAAGGGAGGGATACATTTGAGGCTCTGCCTATTCCCGATGCGAAAACAGAAGGTTGGCGCGAAACCAATCTTGCCCCCTTCTTTAATCCACAAAGAAAATGGAATTTCATCAAACAACAGACAACTTGCGATGAACATATCCCTGAGGTAATAGCAAAATATTATTCCCCTTCTGTCATCTGGGAAAACGGTGCTATAAATATAAAAAATCTTGCACAAAAAGATGCCTCGTCACTAAACATTATTCGTTTCAAAGATGCCGTCCAGAATGGTCAGGAACATGTTATTCAAAAAGGGCTATCGGAAGGGCAGGAGCCACAGCATATATTTGAAGCCCTCTCAGACATGTTTACTTATGATGGAATACTATTTTACCTTCCTCAGGGGGTAGTTATAGAAGAACCCATACATGTCGTTATTATCAGTTCCTCAAACAATTATGATACGATTGATACCCCTCGACTCTTGATTGCCCTTGACAAAAATGCTCAGGCATCTATTACTGTTCATTATGTATCTTCTACTGATGATAATCACGCCCTCTGGGTTAATGCGAAAGAACAAATCTTATTAGGTAAAAATGCTCATTTAAAATTTTTACACAGTGTTCAGGGTAGCGATAAAACACTTCGTTTTCTATCTGCCTCTGCCAGATTAGAGCAGGACAGTTCTTTGAATTACAATTTTTTGCACTTATCTGGACAATTTGTCCGTTCAGAAATGGATGTATCTATTCTTGGAGAAAATGTTCAAACCCAAATCAACGGTTTAACGACAAATCGGGATAATCACTTTTCCGAAACCCAACAACTCTTACAGCACCTCAAAGGTTATGGGACCAGCCGAATTGATTGCCGCGGTTTGGG
This sequence comes from uncultured Nitrospirales bacterium, assembly GCA_964549105.1. Classification (GTDB taxonomy): domain Bacteria; phylum Hydrogenedentota; class Hydrogenedentia; order Hydrogenedentales; family Hydrogenedentaceae; genus Hydrogenedens. Next base: position 62,809 of record CAZJTZ010000008.1, on the reverse strand, counting down.
AAAAGACCGAAGCAAAACATTGTATCGAGGGAAGATTTACATCGCGCCCCATGCACAGAAATCCGATTCTATCCAGCAGTTCAAGGGGCTATCCCTTTCGGAGCAAGCCACGATAGACGCTAAACCTCAGTTGGAAATTTATGCTGACGATGTTCGCTGCACGCATGGTGCTACCGTAGGCCCCCCCTCACCCGAGTTAGTTTATTATTTCCAAGCACGAGGTATTTCATCCAATAAAGCACGGAATCTGCTGATTCGTGGATTCTTAAAACAAGTATTAAAAGAGTTCCCCTTTTTGGGAGTCGAAACATTTGTAAACGAATGCCTGAGTGTGAATAATTATGAGTTCTTATAAAGTAGAAAAGAGAAATAATGTGAATGAGAGAAGACCGCAACAACTTCGCTGGCAGGTGGAAGCATTGGCAAGGAAGATGGGGCTGGAAAGCATTCGCGCACAGTTCCCTATATTAGAAATTCTTGTCCGTAACAAACCATTAATATATCTTGACAATGCAGCCACAACACAGAAACCTAAATCTGTTATTGATACCATCACCCGATACTATCTTCGCGAAAATGCAAATGTTCATCGAGGGATACACTATTTAAGTGAAAAAGCGTCGGAGAAATATGAAGAAGTTCGTTCCAAGATGGCTCGATTTATCGGAGCCAGGGTTGACTGCGAAGTTGTGTTTACTCGGGGTGCTACAGATTCTATCAATTTAATTGCCCAGGCTTATGCTCGCCCTCGACTTAAACCTGGTGATGAAATTTTAATTACGCAAATGGAACACCACTCCAATTTGATACCCTGGCAAGTGGTATCCCAACAGACAGGAGCAAAGTTAAAGGTAGTGCCTATTACAGACGAGGGAACTTTAGATTTAACACAAATAGAAAATCTACTTACAGATAAGACCAAAATTGTGTCTGTTGCCCATGTATCTAATGTGTTAGGGACAATCAATCCTGTCGCGATGTTAGCGAAAAAGGCACATGAGGTAGGTGCCGTGTTTATTGTGGACGGAGCTCAAAGCATTCCCCACTTACCTATTAATGTTCAAAAATTGGATTGCGACTTTTTTGCTTGTTCTGGGCACAAAATGTATGCTCCTACGGGTATAGGTATCCTCTACGGGAAAGCACCTATATTAGAAGATATGGAGCCCTATCAAACGGGTGGAAGCATGATACTCAATGTTACTTTAGAAAAGACAATTTACGCATATACTCCCCAGAAGTTCGAAGCGGGTACACCCAATATCGAAGGTGTTATCGGATTGGGTAGTGCAATTGATTTCTTACAGTCTATAGGTATGGATGAAATATCCCATTACGAGGAAGCCTTAGTCCAATATGGATATGAGCGTATTTCACAGATACCCGGAGTGCAAATTTTAGGTCCGCAGAAGCCACATGCCAGCGTTATTTCTTTCGTAATGGACTGTGCCCATCCTCACGATATTGGACAGATATTGGATGAGGAAGGCATTGCCATTCGTGCAGGACATCATTGTGCCCAGCCAATTATGGACCGCTATGGTATTTCCAGTTCTGCACGAGCCTCGTTTGCAGTATACAATACGGTGGATGAGATTGAGCAGTTAGTCCGGGCTATATATAAAGTGAAGGAGATTTTTGAATGAGTTCTGCGTCGCGTGCCTTATATGAAAAAGTTTTGCTTGACCATGCAAAAAATCCAAGGAACTATGGCGAAATGAGTTCCTACGACAAGAAATTAGAAGGATACAATCCTCTCTGTGGAGACCGATTTACCTTTTACTTAAAATTTGATGGGGATACCATACAGAGCATATCGTTTACAGGACAGGGTTGTGCTATATCCAAAGCATCTGCTTCCCTTCTCACAACCTACCTGGAAAAACAACCCATAGCGAAAGCCATTGAATCCATTAAGCATTTCCTTGAATTATTAACAAGTTCACCCGAAACACCTATTGATGAAAATCAATGGGGCAAATTAACAGCAATCACAGGTGTCCGAGAATTTCCCATCCGGATAAAATGTGCCTCTTTATCCTGGCATACCGTCCTTGACCTGTTAAAAGGAGAGGAAAAGAACATATCTATAGAGTAATTTCTTTGAGTGTTCACCGCTCTTGGCTATATGAATGCACATTTAATAAAGAGGAAAAGATTCTTTATTTTTTGATATAATAAATATTTATTATTTTTGTAATACTTAAAAGGTTTTGTTTATGGATACAAATACAAATATTCTTTCTAAAGAAGATGCTACTACTCTTATTGAACGGATGAAAACACGGTTAAAGGGGATTTTACCTGATTTTGAGATTGAATTAAAGGCAAAGTATGCTTATGAAATCTTACGATTAAAAGCAGAAAAGAATGCTGTTATTTTGGGCCATAACTATATGGAACCCGCTCTGTACCATTCTATTCCTGACCATGTAGGGGATTCTCTTTACCTCTCTACCATAGCGAGTAAGACGGAAGCAGAGATAATTGTGTTTTGTGGGGTGTGGTTTATGGGTGAAACAGCAAAAATATTGAACCCGTCCAAAACAGTCATTGTTCCATCAAAAGAAGCCGGTTGTTCTCTCGCCGAAGGGATAAAACAGAAAGACCTGATAGAGTTAAAACAAAAGTTTCCAGATGTCCCGGTTGTTTCTTATGTAAACACTTATGCCGATACAAAGGCAGAATCCGATTATTGCTGCACCTCTGGAAATGCAGGGAAAGTGCTGGCTCACATTTTCAAACAGGGACATAAGGCTGCTATTTTTGTGCCGGACGAATATTTAGCAAAAAATACCGCTTCCGAATTAGGTGCAGAATTTTATTTTCCGGATGAAATTACTATGGACCGGATAGAAGGAAGTTCTAAACCCATAGTTATTGGCTGGAAAGCAAGATGTGAAGTGCATGAACTATTTAAACCTGAAGATGTGGACCGTGTCCGTCAGCAATATCCTGGTGTAAAAATTTTGGCACATCCCGAATGTCCACCTGAAGTAATTGGCAAAGTAGACTATGCCGGCAGCACACAGGGAATGATTGAATATGTAAAGAAACATCCCAAAGAAAGGGTTGCCCTGTTTACCGAGTGTGCAATGGGGGATAATATACAGGCGGAATTCCCAGAATTAGATATTGTTCGAGCATGTTCTTTGCGTTGTAAGCACATGAACCTAATTACTCTTGAACAAACTCTGGAAGCATTGCAAAAAATACAATATAAGGTTGAGGTTTCTCCAGAAATTATTGAGAAAGCAAAAATACCTATCCAACGAATGATAGAAATCCGTTAATTTTTATCATACTTGAATCTTTATTTAAGAAGGTATATAGATATATGCTTTCCTCTCAAAATTATTGTTTAATATGAAATATGTTTCATTAAAGGGTAATCTATGAAAAAGAAATTAGGTTTTACACTTATTGAATTGTTGGTGGCTATTGCCATTATAGGGATATTAGCAGCGATATTATTACCTGCTTTAGCCAGGGCAAGGGAAGCGGCTCGTCGTTCTTCCTGTCAGAACAATCTGAAACAATGGGGACTCATTTTCAAGATGTATTCTGGCGAATCGAAAGGAGCAAAATATCCTCCTGTGCCTATGGAATATAGAAATGCCGTGGACTGTGAACAATCCGATTTCCCATCCGCAGGTATGAAATCTATCATTGTTGCAGGTCCAAATCCAGAAATGATATATCCTGAATATCTGACAGATGTCAATGTTCTTGTTTGTCCATCGGACCCAAAACATACTACCGATTCACTGATTAACCCACTCACAGAGCAAACAGATATAACCCTGCCCTGTGCCAAGAAAGGTAGGGGTGTGTGGAATATGCAAGCAAGTTATTATTATTTGGGCTGGGTTTTTGACCGTGGAGATACAACCGACCCACAAACGAACTTATCGCTGGTGCCCTTCCTGGGTACGGGCGGAGGAACAGGACCCACCCAACTTATTCAAGGCTTATTAGAAGCAGTAACTCCCTTTTTCCTATTTCACGAAAACGGGAGGTCTGACCAGGACATTGTTATCTCTGATGGAACGGCTGCTCTTACAGGACAGCCACCTGTCGGGAATGCAGGTGGAAATACTGTCTATAGACTACGAGAGGGGATTGAACGATTTCTTATTACAGATATAAACAATCCTGCGGCTTCTGCAAAAGGGCAAAGTGCCCTCTGGGTGATGATGGACAAACTTACTACGGAGCCCTCTTTATTTAATCATATTCCGGGAGGGGCAAATGTCCTTTTCTTTGATGGTCATGTAGAGTTCTTACGGTATCAGGAAAAGGGTCCCGCACCAACGAACGGCGGTGTTGCCACCGTTACAAATGCTCTCGAAAATATAAACATTTAACATAATTCAATTTATAAGTTATAAGACATATATGACCCGATACAACCTATTAATAAAGCAGCACCGTTTCCTATTGCTTGATAAGTTTTGCTGTGTTTTTGCGGTTAGGGTCAAACAACTCCTGCATTTTATAATGGATATAGGTCTGTTTTGCGGCGTCTTCTTTGCCTTTCGCATGAGCCACCCATAGTTCCAGGTCCGTAGGACAATAGAGAACACTGTGCACATTCACTCCTACCATCGCCACGGCTTTAACTATTTCCAGAGCAATGTTCTGGTCTATCTTGCCATAATTTTCTTTGATTCGGGTTGCCATGCCTTTATAACGATGGTCGTAAGAATTTGAGCCATACGGCATGTTGGGGGCATTAGCACAGGTCTGCAATGAGCGTATGGTTGGGTCCATCGCTTCATCTGAACGCATAACTGCATTTTCAATAGGAATGGCATACTCTACCGTTTCGCGAGGGTCATTGTCCGCAAAAATAGCCACATGATTTGCACAGGTCTCATAAGCCAGGGCACGATTTTCATCACCATCAGCAATGACATAGTTATAACCTACTGTATGTCGTGCCTCTTTAATAATTTTTGTTACACTATCCAGGGTAGAGGCTTCTTCCAGTATTCTACGAAGCAGAAGTTCAAGAGGAATCCCATCCATGCGACGGTCTTTGTTGGTTGCACCGATTTGAGCAATAGACACTTTGTGATTATTCATACCCGAGTAAACGCCAATGGTACAGGCGTAGCCAATGGAAATAAAAGGGTTCAGTCCTTCCGGTTCGTAGCAGAATGTTACCGCTGTATCTTGAAGACCTGCTTCTATCATCCAGTCGAAATTCCTGCTATGATACAATTTTCCGTCCACAGTGGCTTTTCCCCATACGGCAAAGGAACTACAACCGCGTTCGGTTATAACTGAAACTACATGCACCCTCCGTAGTTCCTGTAAACTTACACCGGCTCCATCTGCAACTCCTTCCAATTCTCGTTCATACCTTGGAGGAATATAGGGGGAACAAAATCGCCATGCTATATCTAATATCAATTTTGATGCAAATTTAGGTAAGCCGACCTCTTTCTTTGCCAATTCTAATAAGTCGTCCACCTTTGATAAACTCTTTTGGATTAAATCTTTGAGAAGTGCACCCCGCTCATAACCCAATTCATAAGGAGTCCCTTTCAGATGAAGCACTCTTGTTCCCTCCACCTCTTCTAAAAAGGCTTTTTGTATATCTACATTTTCTTTCGGACCGCGTGTCGGATATAACCAGAAATAAAATCCAGCACATAATACAACAATCACAAATAGAATGGGCAGAATATAACGAGTCGTTTTTCTCATTTGAGTTCTCCTTTGTTTGTTTTATTTTACCACTTTGAAGAAGGTTCGTAGAAAGAAAAGATATAATATCGTATATTTAATTTGACAACACTTTGTTCAGGAATGTTTCTATGGTCGTAAAAAAGAAACGGGAAGAATGTTATCCAAAGATATGGGATGAGCCTATTTCTGCCTTGCCTGAAATCGGTCCCGGTCGTGAGAAAAAATTGAATAAGATGGGTATTACCACAGTTAAAGATTTATTGCTCTATCCTCCGCGAAGATATGAGGACCGTAGAAATTTAATTAAGACAAAAGACATGGAGGAAGGGCATAGATATACAATATTCGTTACAGTAGAACGAGCAAGACAGGTATATCTACGCCAGGGACTTTCGCAGGCACGGATATTATTCAAAGATGATACAGGTTCAGTAGAAGGGATTTTTTGGGGTAGGGCTTATCTAACGCGTTATCTGTTTCAGCCGGGCAAAACTTTTTTCTTATATGGTACAGTGGAGAATGCCCAATCGCGGCGGATAATGAATAATCCGGAATATGAGGAATATACCCAGGAGGAGGCAAATATCCATACCGCGAGGCTTGTGCCCATTTATACTGTAACAGAGGGGTTATCCCTCCGCTCATTTCGTCGCTGGATATATGAAACTTTAGCAAATATAGTCATTGATGACCCGTTAGAAGAAGAGTTCCTTTCTGCTCGTGGATTGATGGCTCTGCCGAAGGCCGTAAGACAGTTGCACTTTCCCGAAACAATAGATGAAGTAGAACAAGCGCGGCAACGACTTGCTTATGATGAGATTTTGCAAATACAAAAAGATTGGCTAACATGGAAAGCAAATAACATAAAAGATAAATCCGTTTGTCAGCATAAAACGGATGGTGCTATTCTTACAAATTTTCGCAAACAGTTGCCATTTGCCCTGACCTCTGCACAGAAGCGAGTGATTGACGAGATACTGGATGATTTATCTGCTCCTAAACAAATGCTTCGATTGGTGCAGGGTGATGTAGGCTGTGGGAAAACAGTAGTTGCCTTGCATGCCCTTTGTGCAAGCGTGGATAGCCATTATCAATCTTCTCTTATGGCACCCACAGAAATTTTGGCAGAGCAACATTTCTTAAACTTAAAAAAGCACTTATCTTCGTTACCTGTGCATATTGAATTGCTCACGAGTTCTGTCAGAAATACAAAAGAAATTCGCAAACAAATTGCCCATGGAGAAGTGGACATTGTTGTAGGTACTCATGCCTTGATACAAGAATCTACCTTATTTAAAAATTTAGGTTTAATCGTGATTGACGAACAACATCGTTTTGGCGTTATGCAAAGGGAAAAACTGCGGATGAAGGGACATGCCCCGGATGTGCTTTATCTCACAGCGACACCTATACCCCGCACCCTTGCCCTGACCGTCTACGGCGGCATGGATATTAGTATGATTGATGAAATGCCACCGGGACGACAACCGATTAAAACTTATGTTGTTCCGAAGGAGAAAAGAGAAGGCTTAATCCAATTCATTATAAAACAGGCACAAAAAGGTCTGGCTACCTATTGGGTATGCCCAAGTATTGAGGAATCTATATACAGGGAAGACTTAAAACCCCTACTGACTATTTATGAAAAACTTCGTTCGGGTGCTTTTTCTACAATACACACGGATTTGCTCCATGGTCGTCTTTCCTTCAACGAGAAGGCAGAAGTTATGGGTCGTTTTGCCCGTGGGGAAATAGATGTCCTTTTCTCTACCACAGTGATTGAGGTAGGTGTGGATGTTGCCCATGCAACAAATCTTGTGGTCGAAAATGCAGAGTGTTTCGGTCTTGCCCAATTGCACCAATTACGGGGGCGGGTGGGTCGAGGCTCTTATCCTTCTTACTGCTTCTTCCTACCGTCATCTTTTAATCCTGTGAGCATGGAACGATTAAAAATTCTGTGCAACATCAATAATGGTTTCGAAATTGCCGAAAAGGACCTACAATTGCGGGGGCATGGAGAAATAGGCGGGCGTCGTCAATCAGGTGAGACAGACTTGCGATTTGTTGATTTCACTTGCGATTTACCCCTTATTCAACAAGCAAGAGATGATGCCAAACAAATTTTCAAATAAAATAACATTTCTACCCACTTGCTTATTAGGTCATAAAATATTCGTTTTGTCATTTTGCAATTTGGTATATTTGTTTGATGGAAATAGAAATTGCAATGAAAGGAATTAGAGATGAATCGGAGAAATTTTTTGAAGTTGCAAGCCGTAGGTATTTTATCTGCGGTTTCCTGGGGTGTAATGCGAAGCACTTACGCAGATGTTCGTTTCCGCATAGCCCCGTTCAAAGCGGATGTGACTCCACCTCTGGGAATGCCATGGTATCCCAGTTATAAACCGTTGGAAACGATAGAACATAATCTATTAGCAAAAGGTGTCATTATTGAAGATGATAAAAAGCGATATGTTCTCTGCGCTCTGGACTGGTGTGAAATATGCAACAGTTCTTATTACAAACTTCGGGATATGATTGCTAAAACAGTTGAAACTGACCCCAATGCAGTTTTTATACATACCGTTCATCAGCATACTGCTCCAATGTGTGATGAAGACGCTTTCGATATTCTCAGCAAGATACAAAATCCACCTCCTTACCCAAAGAAAGAGGATTTTGATAATATCTTTAAGAACATTGTCAAGACAATTGACGGGGCGAAACAGTCCCTTGTCCCCTGCAATGCTATCGCAGTTGGTTCGGCTAAGGTGGAGAAGGTCGCTTCTAATCGGCGTATTATGCAACCAGATGGCAAGTGCCTGACTCGTTATAGTTCTTGCAAAGACCCTAAACTGATTGAAGCGCCGGAAGGCTTGATAGACCCCTATTTGCGAACATTAAGTTTTCTGTCTGAGGAAGGAAAGCCTGTTGCACGGATTCATTACTATACCACGCACCCGCAAAGTTTCTACGGTGACCCGCGTGCAAGTTACGATTTTCCTGGCATGGCGCGTGAGCAAATGGAAAAGGACGAAGGTATTCCGCATATCTATTTCACCGGTTGTGCAGGTAATATCGCTGCTGGCAAATATAATGATGGTACACCTGAAGCACGCCAACAATTATACCAGCGGCTCTTAAAGGCAATGCAGGAATCTGTTAAATCCCTTCAAAAACAAGAATTGACACCTATATCATTAAAATCTATTCCTTTCACTTTTGGTTATAGAAACGATGGAGAACATTCACGCGAACATTTGGAAAAATCCTTAAATGATACGAATCAAGGTCATAATTATCGTATCGGTGCTGCTATGGAATTAGCCTGGCAAAATCGGGCAGACAAAATACCCATTCCTATCAGTGCAATGAATTTTGGAAAAGTTTCTATACTCAGTCTGCCAGGTGAACCGATGGTGGAGTTTCAACTTTATGCACAAAGTTGTTCCCCAGAGCGAACAGTGTTTGTAGCAGGCTACAGTGATTGTGGCACGGCTTACATTTGCACGGAAGAGGCATTCAAGGAGGGAGGCTATGAACCTTCTGCTTCTTATGTGGTTCCATCATCCGAACAAAAACTAAAAGAAGCAATAAAACAGGTTCTATAATAAAACCATTTTTACCCCTATTTCCTGTATAATTTTATTTCAAAAGAAAAAATAAACTTTGAACCTGCTATTTATCTAATATGAACAAACCTCTGGTAAGTGTTCTGATATTAAATTGGAATGGGTTGGAACATCTTCAAGAATGTTTTATCTCTTTATTGCAGGGGTGTCAGCGCGAAGATGTTGAGTTTGTTCTTTTAGACAATGCCAGCACAGACGAATCGGTTTCCTTTGTTAGAGATAACTTTTCTAATGACCCACGCCTTGTTGTGGAATGCCTTGACAAAAATTATGGTTGGTCAGGTGGGAACAATCGAGGGATAAAAAAGTCCATAGAAAAAGGGGCAAAATATATTTTCCTGCTAAACAACGATACAAAGATGGAACCCCATTGTATTGAGACTTTAATCGAAATGTCCGAATCGAACCCGGATGTAGGTGGCTTAGCCCCCAAAATGCTACTTTTTGACCAGCCCTGGCTATTAAATTCCGTTGGCTTGCTATGTTCAATAATTGGTTCGGCATGGGATAGGGGATTAGGGCGTGTAGATACACCTCGCTGGAATGAAATAACGGAAGTAATCGGAATATGTGGTGGTGCAATGTGGTTAAGGACAGACGCATTGCTTAAGACAGGATACCTGCCCGAAGAATTTTCCATCTACCTCGATGATTTAGATTTATGTCTACGAATATGGAACGCAGGCTATCGAATCCTGACCTGTCCTGCTGCGGTAGTTCATCACAAATTCAGTGCAACCTGGCAAGCCTCTCCTGAAAAAGCCCGGAAAAAATATTATTTAAACACACGCAATAGGTTTTACCTCATAGAAAGGAATTTCCCGAGTAAGAAATTTTGGGAAATATTACTGTGGTTAAAGTGGGGTGAAATAAAAGCAATAGGAAATGCTATAAAAAAGTTGGAATTCTGGCGGATACAAAAGCATATTTCAGCATGGATAGAGGCAGGTCGTTATTTCCCTCAGTCAATTCGTTGGCGAAAGGGACAGAGAAAATTACAGTTAACAGAGCCGCCCTTACCTCCCTTCTGGAAACTTATTCAGCCCAAACCTTTATTTTGTCCAGAGATAGAACTTCCTGTAGAGGGTTGGTATAAACCACAGAATTTTCAGGGAAAGAACTTTATTCCCATGAGTAAATATGCTGTAATCCACCATCGTGGCGGCAAATTGTCGTTTCAATGTGGTAATATGTTTCCCCAGTTAGGGAATGTAGATATAGTTGTGAAATTTAATGGCAAAGTTATGGAGCATATTCAGACCACGCAACTAAAAAAATACTCCTTGGATTTATCCGAAGGAACTGTAACCTTCGAGGCAAATAAAATATTTGAGTCAGAACAAACAAATAGAACTTACGATATGGGCGGATGGTTCGAGTTTGAAACCCCAACTTCTTTTTAATCCCTGTTATACTATTTAGAACAAAAAAGGAATAATTTAGAATGTTTGATAAATGGAAAGAACCCCATTTTTTAAAGAACCTATTTTGGCGAAATTTTTTTCTGTTTTTTATTCTAATTGTTGTTGTAAGTATTTCCTGGTGGTTAGGTTCGCTTGTCGGTAAATATTCCTTGCAGGATTTGCTTACAAAACCACTACCTCCAACAACCCCTGAAGGGGAAAGATTAAACGGACAGCAAGAAGATAAGGAAGGCAAATCTCCTTTTTATTTATATGTTGGAGGAGAGCCTTGCGACGAGATAGCCCAAAAAGAGTTTCAATATGCAAAGGACACGGGTATTACCAATTTCATTGTAGAGGTTCCTTTTCCCTGGCGAGGCTCTGACGATTTGCCTGAACTGTTTCACATTTTACAATGTATGAATGATATTGTCCCCCACGGAAAATATTGGATTTTTGTTGACCTGAATCCGCCAGAGGATTGGTTTCAAGGGAAAAAATCGGTCAACATAGTAGTCAACGGTGAGGTCCAGCCTTTTGCAAGTTTTCACACTCTTGCATGGAAAAAATCAGTTGAGGAAGGATTGTCCATGCTGGTCAATGGACTTCAATCTTCAAAAGTTGGGGAACAGGTCGGTGGTTTCATTTTAGGATTTCTGAAAAACCGATGGTGGCTTGCACCGGGTTTAGACGAATCTGAATATGCTCTCACCAATTTTAACAAGTGGGTTCATAATCGTTATCCTTCCCCTGAAGAACGAGTCCAATTGTTTGGCGTGGACAATCTTGAACCTCCATTCATTTTAGAAAACCTGAAAAAAGAAGTGAATACCCCATCAAATTTCTTAAATTATACCGAAAATAATTTCCTTGTCAACTATCGTAAATTCCACAATGAAAGTTTAGCCGATTCTATTGGCTTTTGTGCCACGACTTTGAGACAATTACTTAATAATGAAAAAAAGAAAATATTTTTTCCGTATGGTTTGAATATAGAGACAGCAGAAGTAGGAACAGGACAACTCTCCCTGGGGACACTACTGGAAAGTGATGTAGACGGGTTTGTTTTACCTATATCTTATGTTAATCGTGGTTTGGGCGAAGCAGGAGGTCCTAGCGGGACAATGGAAAGTATCAATCTCCATGGCAAAGAGGTATTACTATTGGATGATACACGAACTGGTGTTTCTTTTGATATTACTACTCAGCAAACGATTCGAGTAAAGGGTGTCCGAAGTGAAAATATCTATGCTGTGCAAAAGAGGAATCTGGGAACGGCACTTGTCCATAATGCAAGCCTTATCTGGACCGACCCCGAAGGGAAAGGCTGGCTTCTGGATATAGAACAGTGGGACTTGTTCAAAAAGATGATGCAGGTATATACACAAATATCAGCCCAGACCGCCTCTTCCTCCGCTTTAAGACTTCAACCCCGCACCTCACAAAAACTACCTCATGGAAATATGACTCCTGAGAATAGTTCCTTACCTCGATTACAAGTAGGAAAATACAATACCGAAGAAATACAGACAGAATTGCCAGCAGTTACATCCCCAGAAAATATTCTCTGGGAACCTCTGGCAATGATAATTGATGAACGGGCTATGCACCTGCTTTCACCTAAAGGAATAGAACTATTTTCAAGAGACATTATAAATGTTCGAGACCAACTCTTGAAGGTCGGATTACCTGTAGAATTTTACTTGATGCAGGATTTACTTGATGAACAAATCCCCAAAAAATTAATTTATTTTATTTTCAATTTATATCCACCCAACGAGAGCGAAGTCCAGATTTTACATCACATTTTTGAAATAGATAAATCCATTGTGTTCTGGTATTATGCTCCCGGCTGGGGAAAGACATCAGACGATACCTCAACGGTGCAATTGTTAACGCAGATAAATTCCAGACTGTCCAGCCCTGACGCTGTTTCCGGTTCTACTATGGATTTAGATGGTCGTTGGTTAAGTAAAAATGAACCCTTTGGAGAAAATGAGGCTCATTTTCCCTTACTCTACATTGAAGACGAGAATGCGGATGTTATTACCCGATACCAATCCAATGGGAAACCAAGCGTTGCACTCAAAACGATAAATGACAAATGGGTCTCCGTTTTCTATGCCGAGCCTACCGTAAATTACCTTGTTATGCGAGAGATTCTTTCCATCCTGGAAGTCCCCACGGCTGTGGCAGAAGGAAGTATGGAGACTCCTGACAATCTATTAGTTGGGAGCAACATTTTAGTAATACACACTAAAGGAATCGGAGACCGCATTCTCCAATTTAACCAGTTCTTGAACATTGAAAACATGTTTCAACCCGAACAGAAATGGTTTGAGCGTGAGACTTTGTTGCTTTCACTTGGTAATGGCGAAACTGTATTTCTACATTTTCTTCCCCAATAGTTTGAAACCAAATAGAATGAAAATAGTCCATTTTATTTAGTATAATGGCTCAATTGTATCTTTCAGAACAAAATAACAAAGGAGATTATCGTATGAAACCACTAACAAGAAGAAGTTTTTTGAAAAGCACGGCTGTTCTCGTTGCTGGGACGATGGCTGCGGGGAAGGTATTCGGTGCAAATGAACGCATTGGTATTTGCGTAATCGGGTTCAATGGTCAAGGGTCCAGTCACATAAGGGACATACTTGGAAAATCAAACGAGGCAGAAATTGTTGCGTTATGTGATGTAGATAAGAGAGTTCTGGAACGGGGCGTAAAATTTGTAAACGGCAAGCAGGGTAAAGAACCCAAGTCTTATGGAGATTTCAGAGAAGCCGTTCAAGACCCCAATGTTCAGGCAATAACGACAGCCACACCGAACCATCTTCATACCTTAATTACAGTAGCAGCGTGCAAAGCAGGTAAAGATGTATATGTAGAAAAGCCCTTATCCCATAATGTTTGGGAAGGAACGCAGGTGGTTGAAGCAGCAAAGAAATACAACCGTATCGTGCAACACGGCACACAGTCGCGTTCTAATTCTACTTTAATTCGCGATATAGGCTTAATCCATAAAGGATTCATAGGTAAAATTATGCATTCTCGCGGATATGTTTATAAAAATGGAAATCGTTTTGCTATTGGCCACGGTGAACCGGGCACACCTCCCGATTACCTGGATTGGACATTATGGCAAGGCACTTCACCTGACCGTCCGTTCATGAAAAATAAAGACCGCAAAGATAAGCCCGGACTTTATGTCCACTATGATTGGCACTGGTTCTGGGAATATGGAAACGGCGAGATTGGTAATCAAGGCGTACACGAGATGGATATCGCCTGCTGGGGACACAATCGTGGATTGCCGGTGAAAGTATACAGCACCGGTGGCAGGTATGTATGGGAAGATGACGCTGAAACACCCAATACACAGGCAACATCATTTACTTATGAAGATGGTTCTATGCTAACCTTTGAAGTCCGTAATTTAGGTTCCTTTGAAGAAGCAGATGGCGGAGATTGTGGAGATAGTTTCTTCGGAGAGACAGGCTACTATGTCCGAAACAAGGGCTTCTTTGAGTATAAGGATAAAAAACCTATTCCCGTTAATGAACCTTTGCCTGAAAACCTGGATAAATGGGACCGTTTCTTCCGTGCAGTTCGCTCACGCAAAGAGGAAGACCTTCCTGTAACCCCCTACGATGCACACATTTCCTGTGTCCATTGTCACTTGGGAAATATCGCTTACAGAATGGGACGCTCATTAGAATTTGACCCCAATGCCTTGAAATTCAAGGACGACGAAGCAAACAAACTTATTAAACGCGAACCCTATCGCGAAGGCTTCGAACCCGTCGCATAATAAAGCGTAATTTTTTCTCCTTCGGAGCATAATCTTAATTATGTTCCGAAGGATTTTTTTATAAGAAAAATAACTTGACATTTGATTTTAAATATGTTAATATATGAATAAAGAAAAACGGTTGTAGGTATAATAAATAAGTAAAATAAGGAGAAAAACAGTGAAAAAGTTCGTGGCTCTTACTCTTGTGGTTCTGTTAGCACTTTGTGCGTTCGTAGCCTTTGCTGATAGTTCCTCTCCCACACAGCCAACTCAAGTAAGACAGGTAAGGGGCCTTGCCGGTGGTGCGGGTGGCTCCGGTGGTATTGCAGGATTAAGTGGCGGTGGTTCTGCAGCAGGTGGAGCGGATATTACAGTCGCACGATATAACTAAAAACCTTTCTCTAAAAATTTGACATTTAATTTATAAAATTAAAGTGTAGGGTGTTTTTTTAAACGGGGTGTAGCTCAGCCCGGTTTAGAGCGCTGCGTTCGGGACGCAGAAGTCGGTGGTTCAAATCCACTCACCCCGACCAGATTATATGTGAGCCTTCTAAAAAAACACTTATTCAGAAGAAGCAATGGAAAGATAGGTCTTACGAGGCATATAAGACAAAGACATGAAAGTTGGGGGGTTTTTTGTTTAATCATTGTTTGGTATGTCAAGAAATATATTTGACCTTTCCAAGAGATGAGAAAATTTTCTAAACATTAAAGATATGTCAGAAATACAGTGTAAGTGCAGGAAAATAAATTTCAATAAAATATTCCTATACTCTATTATTAATGAGACCATGTCCGCAAACTCTATTTTTATAATTGTAGTTAAAAGAATATAATACAATTTAAAAATTGTGATATAGGGGAAAAGAGTATGAGGAAATGTTTATTTTCTATCTGTTTCATTTTTGTTGTAATTATTTTTGTTGTTAATGGAAATGGTGAGGAGTCCGTTGATTTTTCTTTTGTGGTAGTATCAGATTTACATATCGCGGAGAAAAATGGAATAGAACAGTTTAAGGCTTTTGTGGAACAAGTAGAAGCAATAGAACCAAAGCCAGAATTAATAGTAGTAACAGGGGATATCCATGCAAAAGATTTTGAAAAACTATTTCATGAATTAAAGCCAGGTATTCCGTTTCATGTAGTTTTTGGAAATCATGAAGATAGAAGTGACCGAAAATTATTGGCAAATATGTTTTCGCAAGATATTACTGGAAACGATTTCTATTCCTTTACTTATAAGAATGCAAAATTTATTATTCTATGCACAGCAGCGGATAATGGTGACCATATTGGGCATTTTGAATCAGAGGGTATTAAAGGAGAGGAACAACAAATATGGCTTGAAAAACAGTTGCAGGAGGCTGGAACGAGTAAATCGCTTTCGTTCATGTTTACCCATATTCCACCCAATCCCGAAGGGAAAGCCAAAAATATGTTTATCTCTTCTAATGACCAGAAAGCATTGCAAAATCTGTTTCGTATTTATAAACCGACAGCCATGTTTTGTGGTCATTTACACAAACGACAGGAATTTTTGATAGAGAATGTGCCTGTTATTGTTGTTCCTTCTCTGAATTGGAATTTTGAAAATCAGCCGGCTGGTTTTTATCAGGTAAAGATTAAAAATACAGAATTTCGTTCCGAGTTTATTCCCTTAAAAATTTCAGTTGAGAACAAATAGCCTTTTTGGCAATCAAGGTTCTGATAAACATAGCCAGCAAATTTAAAATGGTTTGGCTTATAATATATGATATTTCATCTTTCGTTTAATAAATTTTAAAACAAGAAAAAATTCAAACAGGAGTATAACTATGCGATTAAAGGACAAGGTAGCCATTATTACAGGTGCTGGAATGGGTATGGGTCGTGCTGCATCCTTGCTATTTGCACGCGAAGGTGCCAGTGTGTTGATATTCGATTTGAATGAAAAAGCGGCACATGAGACAGAAAGCATGATTAAGTCGGAAGGTGGCAAATGTGCTGTGTATATTGGCAATGTTATTAAGGAAGCAGATGTAAAGGCAGGTGTTGAAGAGGCAGTAAAACAGTTTGGAAAATTGAATATTCTGTATGCGAATGCAGGAGTGTTATGGAAAGACCGTGATAAGTCTGTTATTGAAACGACAGAAGAAAATTGGGACATTGTTCAAGCAATTAATTTAAAAGGTGCTTTTTTCTTGACAAAGCACGGCATTCCCTATTTGCAAAAGTTTGGAGGTGGTTCGATTATTTTAGTGGGTTCTATATCTGCATTGGTCGGCTTTACACTTGCGCAAGATTCTTATACCTGTGCAAAAGGTGCACTGATTTCCTTGTGCAAATCATTAGCGGTGCAATTCGGTCCGGACAATATCCGTTGCAATATTATTCATCCGGGTATGGTAGATACACCTTTACAGGAGCCATATCTAACACCAGAGAAAAAAGAAGCAATAGGAGATAGTTTGCCATTAAAAAGATTAGGTAAACCTGAAGATATTGCAAATACAGCGTTATTCCTTGCGTCTGATGAGTCGAGTTGGATGACGGGAGCAGAATTAATTGTTGATGGTGGCTTTATAGCAACATAGTTATATGAGTAATAAGAGAATTTATAAGAATGCAAATGCTTTATTCTTTATTGTCGATTTCCAATTTGAAATATAACGAACGGTAGGTATATATTAGGTCTGTTCCTATATTTTAATAAAGTATTGCAATTTGATTTTTATATATGATTTTTATATATGAGAATAGTATAATAATTTTAGTTTTTGACTTATAAATTTTTAACATAAACATATCTCGAACAGGCAGGTTTTACTTATATGAGTAAACATGTGATTACGAAAGGATTAGACCTCCCTATATCAGGGACACCTGAACCAAAAATTGACGAAAGTAAAGCAGTAAGAAAAGTCGCAATTATTGCCAGCGACTATATCGGTATGCGTCCCACTTTTAAGGCGGCAGTTGGTGATAAAGTAAAACGCGGTCAGGTGTTGTTTGAAAATAAAAAGTTACCAGGTGTGCTTCACACGAGTTTTGCAAAAGGCGAAGTAAAGGCAATTAATCGTGGTGAACGAAGAGCATTACAAAGTGTAATTATAGAGCTTGAAGAAAGTGATGTGTCTGGCAAACCATCTGCAAGTGAACAGGTTCAATTTGCAAATTATAGAGGCAAAGCAATCAATAGTTTGTCAGATGAAGAGGTCCGAGGATTACTCATTGAATCTGGAATGTGGTTGTCGTTTCGGACACGCCCGTTCGGAAAAAATCCCGGTATAGGTGATGTTCCACATTCCATTTTTGTTGCAGCAATGGATACAAATCCATTAGCACCAAAATTGGAACAATGTTTAAAGGGTCATGAAGAAGATATATCTCTTGGCTTGGAAGTTTTGAAGCGTTTGACACCGGGCAAAATATTCTTCTGCCAGTCTCCGGGAGCGAATTTTGCTGTTAAGGAAAACGAAAGGGTTCAGGTAGAAGAATTTGAAGGACCCCATCCCAGCGGATTGCCGGGCACTCATATTCATTTTCTTGACCCTGTGGACAGACATAAATTTGTATGGTATTTAGGACTACAAGATTTGGTGGCGATAGGTTTTTTGTTTAAAACAGGGCTACTTGATTTGCAACGATTGATTACCCTTGCCGGACCTGGCGTGAAAAAACCACGATATTTGAAGACTCGATTGGGAGCATCTATAAATGAACTTGTTGCAGGTGAGTTGAAAGACAGCGAACAGCGAGTTATCTCGGGTTCTGTGCTTTCGGGTCGAATTGCAATGGGTGAAGAACTCGGTTATTTGGGTCGCTACCATCAGCAAATCTCTGCCCTTCGTGAAGGTAGAGAACGAGAGTTTTTGGGCTGGTTAGCACCGGGCAAGAATAGGTTCTCAGTATTAAGGCTATTCTCGTCATCATGGTTTGGAAGACGAAAAACTGAATTTGATTTTACAACGGCATTGAACGGTGCAAAGCGTGCAATTATTCCAATTGGTGCGTATGAGAAGGTTATGCCGTTGGATATTATTCCTACCTTTTTATTGCGTTCAATTGCAGTAGATGATGTAGAACGAGCAGAGCAATTGGGCATATTAGAATTAGAAGAAGAAGATTTGGCTCTTTGCAGTTTTGTATGTCCTGGTAAAAATGATTTTGGTCCTATGTTAAGAAGAAACTTAGAGTTGATTGAGAAGGAAGGATAAATATTATGAGTTGGTTTCGGAATATTCTGGACCGTCAGGGAAAAATGTTTGAACCCGGTAAAAAGCTGTCATGTCTATACCCTGTTTGGGAAGCAACAGATGCTTTCCTTTACACGCAGGGCACTGTAACAAAGGAATCGCCTCATGTCCGTGATGCTATGGACTTGAAGCGGTTAATGATAACAGTAGTAATTGCGTTAATTCCATGCGTGTTGATGGGATGGTATAACACAGGACTTCAAGCCTTTCTAAGTATTGAGAAAATGGGACTATCACCAGAGCAGGTGTCAGGCTGGCGTGCAGAAGTGCTTCGTGCCTTAGGATTGGGTTTTCACCCTGCGAATGTTCTCTCTTGTTTTATTTATGGAGCACTGTATTTCATTCCTATTTATCTTGTTACATTGATATGTGGCGGACTATGTGAGGTTATCTTTGCCGTAGTTCGCAAGCATGAAATTAGTGAAGGGTTTTTGGCGACCAGTCTTTTGTTCCCATTAATTCTACCACCCCAGATTCCTCTATGGCAGGTAGCCCTTGGCATTATGTTTGGTGTCGTTTTTGGGAAAGAGGTTTTTGGCGGTGTGGGAATGAATATCTTAAATCCTGCTTTAACCGCAAGGGTATTCTTATATTTTTCCTATCCCGGGCAAATTAGCGGTGATAAAGTCTGGGTTGCAGTAGATGGATATAGCGGTGCAACATGTCTATCGGTAATAAAGGAAAAAGGGGTGCAAGCCCTTCAAAATGGGGGTTGGTTTTCCATTAACCTGCACGATGGTGTAACCAGTTGGATGGAATCCCTCCTTGGATTAGAGCCGGGTTCAGTAGGTGAAACCTCTGTTATTGCATGTCTCATTGGAGCCTTTATCTTAATCTACTCCGGTGTCGCCTCATGGAGAACGATTGCCGGTGTATTCCTGGGTTCGGGGATTATGGCAGTTTTGTTAAGTTTCTATCATTCTCCAACAAATCCCGCCTTTCAAACCGGTCCCTTCTGGCACTGGGTTGTTGGTGGGTTAGCGTTTGGTGGTGTATTTATGGCAACAGACCCAGTTTCCTCACCTTTTACAGATATAGGCCGGTGGATATATGGGTTATTCATTGGTTTGTTTGTAGTTCTTCTACGCACGGTAAATCCGGCATATCCGGAAGTTACGATGTTGGTAATTTTGTTTGCTAACATCTTTGCACCTTTAACGGATTATTTCGTAATGCAATCAAACATTAAAAGGAGATTAGCGCGCCATGCAGCGTGAAGGAAGTCTTTATACAATAATATTCACCACCGTATTGTGTGGTGTATGTTCCGTTCTGGTGGCAAGTGCCGCCGTTGGATTGAAAGAACGGCAACAGATAAATCAACTCCTGGACCGCCAGCATAAGATACTTCTTGTATCGGGTCTGGTAAACCCCTCAGAAAGTTTGACACGCGAAGCAATACAAAACAAGTTTAAGGAAAGTGTCGAAACAAAGTTAGTGAATTTTGAGACAGGCGAATACACTACAGATATTTCTGTGGAGACTTTTGACCCAAAACGTGCATTGAAAGACCCTAACTTATGTAAAAAAGCCCCCCCAAACGATTCAGGGATTATGGATATGCCCAAGTATGGGCTTGTTTATCTGGTGAAACAGCAAGGACAGGTAGACAAAGTCATTCTTCCCATTCAAGGTCGTGGGTTGTGGTCAGTCATGTATGGCTACCTGGCATTAGATAAGGATTTAAACACTGTCAGAGGGATTATTTTCTATGAGCATGGCGAAACCCCAGGATTGGGCGGTGAAATTGAAAATCCGAGGTGGTGTCAGTTATGGGTTGGACGAAAAGTCTACGATTCAGCAGGTGAAGTTAAATTGTCAGTAATTAAAGGTGCGGCAGGACCAGCAGATTCAGACCCACACCGTGTAGATGGGCTTTCAGGTGCAACTATGACAAGTCGCGGCGTTAGTAATTTAATCCATTTCTGGTTAAGTGATAATGGATATGGCAAATATATTAAAAACAAGCGTGAGCAAGGGAGTTTATAACAATGAGTGCTATCTTAAGTAAAGAAGAAAGAGCAGTGCTACTTGACCCGCTTTTTAACAACAATCCCATTGCTTTGCAAATATTGGGGATTTGTTCAGCATTAGCAGTAACGACAAGATTGGATAAGGCTATTGTAATGGCAATATCCTTGACATTGGTTACAGCGTTTTCTAACCTTTCCATTAGTCTTATACGAAATTTAATACCAACGAATGTGCGGATTATTATCCAATTAACCATTATAGCGTCTCTGGTTATAATTGCAGACCAAATATTGAAGGCATTTGTCCCTACAATTAGCAAGCAGTTATCTGTTTTTGTGGGCTTGATTATCACAAACTGTATCGTTATGGGTAGAGCAGAAGCGTATGCAATGCAGAACCCACCTATTTTAAGTTTCTGGGATGGTATCGGAAATGGACTGGGATACAGCATGATTCTGGTTATCCTGGGCGTGTTCCGCGAGTTATTCGGTTCAGGAAAAATTTTAGGATATTCCCTGCTTAGAACGGTTAACGAAGGGGGCTGGTATAGTCCCAATGGACTGTTTATCATGGCTCCGGGTGCTTTATTTTCAATTGCAATATTAATCTGGCTGCTTCGGACATGGAAACCAGAACAGCAAGAAAAGGAGTAGAGGAATATGTTAGAACATTATCTTGCCTTATTCGTAAAAAGTATATTTATAGAGAACATGGCTCTTGCGTTCTTCCTGGGCATGTGTTCTTTTATGGCTATTTCAAGAAGGGTAGATACAGCCATGGGTCTGGGAGTAGCCGTTATATTTGTGCTTGTGCTTGCAGTTATAGTAAGCAATCTTATTTATAATTATTTGCTTCGGGAAGGGGCTTTAGCATGGGTTCATCCCAGCCTTGCGAAAATAGACCTTGGCTTTTTGAGTTTTCTGGCGTATATCGGTGCTATTGCTGCTCTGGTGCAGTTAGTAGAGATGTTTTTAGACCGATTTGTGCCCTCACTATATTCGGCTCTGGGGATATTCCTCCCATTAATTGCGGTGAACTGTGCCATAATGGGTGCAGCCCTTTTTATGGAGCAGAGGGATTATGCTTTCGGAGACGCATTAGTGTTTTCTATCGGCTCAGGAGTAGGCTGGGCATTAGCAATTATTGGTATGGCGGCTATACGCGAAAAAATGAGATACAGTAATGTCCCTGTCGGATTAAGAGGATTAGGTATCGCTTTTATCCTTACGGGACTTATGGCGATTGGTTTTCTCGCGTTTTCTGGAATTCAACTATAAAACAAGAATTAAGAACAAGTTTAAATTTGAATAACACATAAGGAGTGAGGAATTACAAGCATGCAAACAATATTGCTTGGGATGTTGATGTTTTCCTTGATTGTATTAACTCTGGCTATTTTGCTAATGATAGCAAAGGCTCGTTTGGTCGCTACGGGAAATGTGAAAATTATTATTAATGATGATATGAGTAAGGCACTAACAGTGCCAGTTGGCGGAACATTACTCTCAACACTTGCAAACCAGAAGATTTTTATTCCGTCGGCTTGTGGTGGCAAAGGGAGTTGTGGCGTTTGCAAAGTTGTTGTAAAAGATGGAGGCGGTGCTTTATTGCCAACCGAGCAGGCACATATCAATAGAGGAATGGCAAGGATAGGATACCGTTTAGCGTGTCAGGTAAAAGTGAAACAGGACTTAAAAATTGAATTACCACCCGAGGTATTCAATGTTCGGCAATGGCAATGTACGGTCAAATCCAATAGAAATGTAGCAACTTTTATCAAGGAGTTAGTATTGCTATTGCCACCAGGAGAAGAAGTTCCGTTTCGTGCAGGTGGCTACATACAAATTGAATGCCCTCCTTACAAAATATCATTTAAGGATTTTGATATTGAACCACAATTCCGCGATGTATGGGATAAATTCCATTTATGGGATTTGACTGCCTCTACAGATAAACCTGTTACGCGTGCTTATTCTATGGCAAATTATCCCGGCGAGAAGGGTATCATTATGTTGAATGTTCGTATTGCATTACCTCCTCCTAATTCAACAATCCCACCAGGAATTATGTCTTCTTATATCTTCAACTTGAAACCTGGCGATAAAGTAACAATCTCCGGTCCGTTTGGTGAATTCTTTGCAAAAGAAACGAATCGTGAGATGTGTTTTATCGGAGGTGGTGCAGGTATGGCTCC
The DNA here is from genome assembly GCA_964549105.1 of uncultured Nitrospirales bacterium. GTDB lineage: Bacteria > Hydrogenedentota > Hydrogenedentia > Hydrogenedentales > Hydrogenedentaceae > Hydrogenedens. The sequence goes on along the minus strand of CAZJTZ010000008.1, from coordinate 39,881 downwards.
AATGCGCTCACATATCTTTGACCAATTTAAGCGATTGAAGACAAAGAGAAAGGTAACCTTCTGGTATGGGGCACGAAATAAACGCGAGATTTTCTATGAAGAAGATTTCAATTCTATACAGCGAGAGAATGAGAACTTCCGTTGGCATATTGCACTTTCGGAACCCGTGCCAGAAGACAATTGGACAGGTTTGACCGGATTTATACATCAGGTATTATATGATGAATATTTGAAGAATCACCCGGCACCTGAGGATGTTGAGTATTATATTTGTGGGCCTCCTCTTATGCTCTCTGCATGTTTGAACATGCTTCATAATCTAGGCGTTGAGGATGAAATGATTGCTTACGACAATTTTGGATAATTTAGAAGATAACAAATCGAGAAAGATAAAAAAACTTCTTCCTTTCTTGCGATGGGGAGAAGTTTTTGTTTTAGTGTTGATAATAAGTTCCTGCTCCTCTCAACCTTCTCCTTATAATTTGTTTTCATTTTCAGGGGAGACTATGGGCACAACTTATGAGGTAAAGATAGTCCTTCCAAAAGAAGCAAATTTGCCAGAAGGGGTAGGTGAAAAAGTTCACGGATGCCTTTCTCAAATAGACCAACTTATGTCTACATATAAAAATGATTCGGAATTAAGCCAATTTAATCAATATATCGAAGAAAAGCCGTTTCCTATCTCAAAAGAAATGAGAGAAGTTTTGGAAATTTCTTTAAAAGTAGCAAAAGAGACAGAGGGTGCTTTTGATATTACTATATTTCCTCTTATAGAGTTGTGGGGATTTGGACCAAAGATGGCAGAAAAACCGCCGTCAAAGGAACAAATTGAAGAAGCACAAAAGAAAGTAGGCTATCAAAAAATAGAATTACTTCCTGAAGGAATACTGAAACACGACCCAGAGGTGCGTTGCGACCTTTCAGCCGTAGCAAAGGGATACGCTGTGGATAAAGTAGCAGAGTTATTAGACCAGTATGGGTTTGGTAGTTATATGGTGGAAGTGGGAGGAGAAGTTCGTGTGAAGGGAGAGAAATATCCGGGGACAACATGGAGTATTGGAATTGAAAATCCTATTTCAATGGAGCGTTCTATATATCGGGTTGTAAAACTTAATAAAGGTGCAATGGCTACCTCCGGAAATTATCGGAACTTTTATATATGGGATGGGAAACGATATTCACATGAAATTGACCCCAGGACGGGTTATCCTGTGCCCAATACATTGGCTTCCGTCAGTGTTTTTTATTCTTCCTGCGCTTATGCGGATGCGTATGCAACAGCATTTATGGTTATGGGATTAGAAAAAGCGTTCCAATTAGCAGAAGAGAAAAAAATTCCTGCTTTCTTTATCTATCCTATAAGTGATACCCAGTTTAAGGAGCGTGCTACTTCTACATGGAACCAGGAACAATCGGGAAAATAAAGGAATTGTATAAAATTGACCTTATGACGGCATATACAGTATTGATGGCTGTGCCTGTAGTTGAGTTGTTCTTCTTTGCACAATGGCAATTCATACAGGGGATAACCTTAACGAGATTGAAAGGGTATGCTTTAAGTGACTGTTAATGAGCGTGTTACAGGCTTGTTTCACATGAAACATGTCTGTATAAAATTTAAGCAGAGGACGACGCAGTTGTTATTCTGTTGTGTTTCAATAAGTTAGCGAAATGTTTCATGTGAAACATGGTATTATTATACAAATCTTACATAGGAGAAAAAACATGCGTTTCAAATTTGTTCCCACCCAAATCGTTTTGTGCCTTTGTGTAGGACTCCTTACCCCTACATTGGTGTATTCCTGGCAACACCATCCTTTATTTTCCAGAATTGTTGTGGAAAGCATGCCTGAAATTCAGAATGCTGCTGATGCCCCAGCGGAACAATTAGACCAATTTTTAATTGCAGAAGAACAGGATATAGCAGAACTTTTATCAAATGTAGAGGCATGGGCACAAGCGAACCTGACTATGTATGCTCCCTGCCCAACAAATCTTCTTTTTACAACTACTGGAAATGCTGATGACATAAAGGCAAGATTTTTCCAGGCTATCCGTATCAATCCCAATACAAAAGTGCCTCTTTATACTATTGGTTTTGCAGAAAAGCCTCCTGAAGGCAAAACTCTTCTTAATGTTCGGGATGTGTGTATTTTGAATGATACAAAGGAGTTTGAAATCTTCTGTTTTATTCAACTTCTCAACGGAGAATCCGTTTCTCCATTGGAAATTCTTACTTCTTCGTCTAATGAACCTGATTATGGAATGGATACAGGACTATTTGAAGACAATGGAACGGAATTTGGTGCTATTTATGGATTTGGAACCCAGGCTTTTGGAAATCCAAATCTTGATTTTGGCTCCCAGGCACCTTTTCATATGGGCTTTCTCCATGAAAATCCTATCATAAAGTTCTTTGCTCCTTTCTTAAAACAATCTTATGTAGAGTACCGTATCTACCTTTATAAAGAATTATCCAAACTCGCATTTGCAACCGGACACCCCTATTGGGGTTGGAGGTTTATGGGCTGGGGATTACACTATTTAGGCGACTTGTCCATGCCTTATCATACGACCGCTCTACCCGGTTATTCTGCTCTAAGAATGATTTGGATTTACCTCCTGGATATGTTAGGCATTCCAGGACCTACTAATAATGCTATGCAACTTTCTTCAAATCGTCATCTGGCTATTGAATCATTTATGGGAAGTCTTTACCTGAATGCTGTTTACAAGCAAGATGACCCCTTTTTACTGATTGAAGGGATAAGCAGTGGGACAAACAAATCATTAACTAATAATAATAATGATAAATTCTTGTTTGAGAACCCTTGCGTGTTAGAAGAAGGAACTATTCCTGAATATACCGATGACCTGCCTAAAAAATGTCTTGCCCTCCGTTCTCATAACTGGTCAAAAAGTTTAGACAGTTTAATTTCTCAAACTCTACCCGATACATTTGTTAATGACCCAACGGTAGAATTAGGAAATTTAGAAGAGAGATATGACATATTGAATCTTACATTAGCAGAACAAAGTTTTGAAAAGGTTCGTGAATTAGTGGACACAGCCAACGCAAGTTTATTTTTATTTAGCATTTACGGGAAGAGTTATATCCTTAATATTCTCAAATAGATACTGTTTAAGAGGAATATCCAATTACCGTTTTTGAATTATCGTTAGTGTTCCTCTACGCAACCCTTGCTTTGTGAACTCGTCTTCTACCAATTCTTTGCTAAACTTCTTATCATCAAAAAGTTTAAGAAGATTTGGCGATTGGTTTATGAATTTTGTTCCTGCTGGTAGCCAACGGTTAAAAAATCGTGCCAATTTTTCAGGTTCTTCCACCCCTCTTGCGGTTATCACCCTTATATTATTGTCCTCATCACTCATTTCTTGAAGGCATTGAGGAAAAGCAGAACATAAAACTTTTGTGTTGTTAAATTGAAATTTTCCTACAACCAACTGAAGAAATCCTGCCTTTTTACTTTTCCTTTCCACGAGCACCGTGGAAATGTTCTTCTTTGCTAAAAGGATTGGCACGGCTGGGAATCCGCCACCTGAACCGATGTCCAACCAGATACCCTTTCCTTCTTCTATTTCTTCCTGCAACACATACGGGATGAGGCTTAAACTATCTTCGATATGTTGGACACAACCTTGAACCAAATCCGACGGAGAAACAAGTCCTGCTAATGTATTCCACTTCTCTAATAATTCCACATGCTGTTGGACTTCCTTTTCCCAGTTCTGCCAATCAATCGCATAGTGGAACAACAATTTTTTATATAAGTTAATATTTAGTGTTGCTTTATTCAATTACTTTTTTGATTACTCCCTATATTCTATTTTAACATACATATACAAGGATAAAGCACCGTGGTTTTAAAAGAGAAAGGTTTTTGTATGTCCAAAGATTTTACACGACGCACATTACTGAAAGGACTTGCTATGGGTATGGGAATGTTTGCCAGTAATCTTTCCTTTGCGGCAGAGGAGAAAAAAGTAATAAAGGGTTTTGATGAAACAGAAGCGAATATGGATACAGAAAAGAAGTGGGAACCATATTCAGACCGTAAGATTCGGGTTGGTATTGCTGGGTATGGTGTTTGCAAGTTTGGCGCTGTTTTTGGTTTTCAGGACCATCCCAATGTCGAGGTCGTTGCGGTAACGGATTTGATACCAGAACGGTGCGAAGGTTTAGCAAAAGAATGCCATTGCTCTACGACCTATCCTTCATTGGAAGAGATGGTAAAAGACAAAAATATCGAAGCAGTCTTTGTAGCCACAGATGCCCCCAGTCATGCGAAGCATTGTATAGAGGCTTTGAAACATGGCAAGCATGTGGCAAGTGCTGTTCCAGCCGTATTCGGTTCCGTAGACGACGCAAATGCACTCTACGACGCAGTCAAATCCTCCGGGCTCAATTATATGCTTATGGAAACGAGTGCCTATCGCAATGATTGTTATGCTATGCGTACCCTATACAAGGCAGGTGCTCTGGGCGAATTGGTCTATTGCGAGGGTGAATACTACCATTATCTAGACCCACCCATTGACTCCTATAAAGGTTGGCGACTGGGCATGCCACCGCAATGGTATCCGACACATTCCAACGCATACTATATATGTATTGGGGGTGGACACTTTACAGAGGTGTCCTGCTTTGGTATGCCATCTCATTTCCCACTTCTCAAAGCAGAGAATAATGTTTATAAAAATCCGTTTGGCACTGAGATAGCCCTATTCCGCACCAAGGAAGGGGGCATGGCTCGTATGGGTGTAAGTTGGGATACGCCGGGCTTTGAAGGAGAGGTAGGACGTGTGCGTGGTCAGAAAGGTTCAGTAACCGATACCCAATACCAAGGGCTTGAAGATGTGTCCAAAATTAACATTAAGAAACCGCCATTGCCGCCTAATGTCAATGCAGGTGGACATGGTGGCTCACATGGCTATTTGACAGATGAGTTTATCCGTTCCATTATTGAAAATCGTAAGCCATTCATTGATATTGCTATGGCACTAAACATCACCGTTCCCGGCACAATCGCTCACCAATCAGCCCTAAAAGAGGGTGAACTGCTAAAAGTTCCCGTATTCACTTTTTAATATTGTTATTTATACCTCTAAACTGTTATTTTTTTTGAAGGGTTTCTTTTTATAATTACACGCAGTGGAATTTAATTTTGAGAAATGAGTTGTTATTGTAAGGAGTATTAATTTGAGTGAAACATCCGAAAAGAATATGCCTATAAACGGAAAAGCAGTTACAGTTTCCATGCCACGCGTGTTAGCGGTAGACGCTCTGCGGGGATTTGATATGTTCTGGATTATACAGGGGAAGGAAGTAATTGTTAGCCTACTTATTCTTGTAATGGGTAATATTCCCCCCTGGCTACAATATCATTTTTCACATCCAGAATGGGAAGGTTTTTCTGCATGGGACATTATCATGCCATTGTTCCTTTTTATTACAGGGGTAACCATACCATTTTCAATGGAAAAATATATTTCAGGTCAAGGCAATAGATGGCGATTTTATATGCGTTTATTCCGAAGGTTTCTTTTGTTATGGATATTAGGTATGCTTGTACAGGGAAATCTGCTAGCCTTTGACATAAATAAGTTACATTTGTTTAGCAATACATTACAGGCGATTGCCGTTGGTTATCTTGTTTCCTCCCTTGTTCTGTTATATGTTCCATTTCAGTTCCATGTATTGGTTACCTTAGGTCTGCTGGTCGTATACTGGGTATGGATGATGTTTATACCTCTTCCCGGCGTGGGCACAGGTGTCTTGCAGCCAGAACAAAACTGGGCGATGTATATTGATGAACTTATTTTAGGACGATTTCGAGATGGGACACATTACACCTGGATTTTAAGCAGTCTGGGTTTCAGTGCAACGGTAATGCTGGGAACTCATGCAGGGTATATCCTTCGGAAAGTCCAGAGCCGCTGGAAAGTTTTCTGGTCTTATATCATAGTCGGTATTTTATGCCTATTTTTAGGCTGGTTATGGTCATGGCACTTTCCTATCATAAAACATATTTGGAGTAGTTCGATGGTTCTATGGTCGGGTGGATGGTGTTTTCTGTTGCTGGCACTGTTCTATCTGATTATGGAAATAGGAGGGATTGCGAAATGGGCATTCCCATTTATCATTATCGGTTCTAATGCCATTATCGCTTATATTGGTGCTCCCTTCCTCAAAGAAGGTATTCTCTGGCTTCTGGGAGATAAGACCCCTCTTTTTGTGATAAAGCATATCGTCCCACTGACAGTTCTTGTTATCACATGGCTTATCCTCTATTTCCTATACCGTAAAAAATGGTTCCTGCGTGTTTAATTGAAAGACAAATCATTTCTTATTATTTCGTTTTCGTTGGACAGCCACCATCAAACCCATAGTATTAACTTCTAAATTATCGCCGAGCCATTTCATAGCAAAATCAACATCTTTCACACCACACCATTGGACTTGTTCTCGCACCGTTTCAATCAGACGGGGATATAACCAATTCATTAATTCCTCATCTGAAATATTTTTATCCAGAGCCGTTTGTATAAGAATCTCCATAGCAGACAGAGAACGCAAAAGGTAGTTAGAACCTTGCTGTGGATTCTTGTGAATCCCATAATGAGGTAAGAAAACATAATCGGGATGGAGTGATAAAATTCGTCGCACCGTTCTTTCCAATTCACTGGCGTCAAAATCGGGAGGTGCCGTACTGGAAATCAAAAATTGTGTTTCATAAGTTTCTGGGTCAGATAAACCAATCCCAAATGAGTCGCCTGTGAATATGCCCTTCGTTTTGCTGTCATAGATACAAATATGATGGGTAGAGTGCCCCAGAGTATACAAAAACTGTAATGTTCGTTCACCCCAGGTAAGGGTCTCATTGTCAGCAACGGCATAAATTCGGTCTTCAGGTGTTGGTTCTATATTACCGAAAAGTTCTTTGAACTGCTGTTCTCCATATACAGAGCAGGCAGACTCAATAAGCCGTTCGGGATGTGCCAGATGTCGTGCTGCTTTCGGGTGTGCAATAACTTTCGCCTTAGGACAGTGTTTCAATAACGCCGATGTTCCCCCCGCATGGTCAAGATGTGCATGTGTCACAATAAGGTAGTCTACATTCTCAGTGGGTATATTCTGTTCTTCCAGTGCTTGCAATATATAAGGCACGGCAAACACCGTATTATTATCTACAAAACTTGCTCGATTCCCTTCTATCATCATGAAAGAGCATGCCCGACGAGTAGCCCCATAATGACAATCCACCGGGATTAATTGATTATTGAAAAAATGCGTCATCTTTCTTCTCCTTACCTATACATTAAAAATTAATCCAATATCTGTAATAATTGTTCCTTTATAAAAATAAGAAGAGGCAAAACAAATTGCATTAGAGGATTAAAAGTTCTTGCAGAACAAACCATTTTCTCCCCTTTCTTTAACAATTTATATATAAACATTAACATTCGGTAATTTAACAAAATAACACAGAAGAATCTTCTTTCTCAAAAATATTATAAGACATTTTACTCTCGTTCACTAAAAAATTGAGGGAAAGATTTCTCGCTTCGCTCAAAAGGACAGAGAGAAAATGAAATGATAGGTGAAGTCTAGAATGAAGAGGTGTAGGTAAAAATGATTTTTATTGTTTGGTTTGCATGGCTAATTATCGTTGTTTTTCTAACCGCAAAGAACGCAGAGAAGACGCCAGGACCACAAAGGAGGAATAGCCACTCAGAGGAGTTTTGTGGAAGCGTATGGCGATATGCCCCTACAAAAACTTTCTGAATGTTTATCTCTCATATCTGGTGTTGTACCCTTTAAAACCCGTATGAAGGGGACATTTTCCAATGTAGGGACAATTCATGACAGGAATGTTTGTGCCACTTATTCCAATAGGCTGTATAGGTCATATACTGCTTATCTTCTTTGCTAATAATTTTGCCATTTCTTTTATTATAAAAAGTTATAAAAAAAATAAAATATTTGACTTGACTTTTATATTTTTATGGTGTATATTATATTATAGTATATTATAGTTTGAAGTGTGAATGCAGTGGCTGCAGTAAAAATTGAATTATAACGGTATGGTTAACTGGAAAGTTGACTTTATCAATATCTTTTAAGGAATGGCGATGCAATTAGACGCATCTTCAAAAATAATGTTCAGGATTATTAAAAACATAAGTAAAAAAATATTAACCTCTAACAGAAGGATTAGTGCTGTGGTTAAAGTTAAGTATTTATCTATTATTAGTGTGCTTGCAGTAATTGTATTTTTATTTACTGCGGCACCTGCTCAGGCTCACCCCTATATGTATTTTGGTGGTGAAAATACAATAGAATACTGGTCGAGCCTGGAACAATTGGCAGGTGAGTTTGACAACATTCTCGATGACATGCTAATAGGCATTATTGGTTGTGCTCGATGGAGCACAGATTGTCAGGGAGCCAACTCTGCCTACTACCGCAGCGTACCAGGGCAGGATGGACCCTATTGGGATGGCTCCGATGGTAGAGGTGACCATGGAACGACTAATACTGGTTCAGGCAGTGCATGGGATTATGCGTCCAAAGGGGCTGGGTTCAAGTTCATTGATTCTCGCTGCCTCGCTATGCTGGATGCAATACTGAATCCAAATGTGCATACGAACCTGCCTCCGGCAACGGTAAATGCCATTCGGGCGGCATTTGCAGCCAATATTCAACGGGCATATAACACAGAAATAACGATTTATGGTATTCGTGCATCGGCTTCTTACCTTATATGCACTATTGACCAGACAATGAATCTCCCTACGAATTCAAGTCAATCAATTAATGTCTGTGGAATTACATCATTAGATTTTGATGTGCCTTCGTGGTATAAGCCTGACAGTGTAACTGGTAAGGGCGACCCACTAGTAGAATCAGCAGACCCCAGACTGGATGATGCCTTGATTAATCTGACGGCTGCATACATGACTCTGGGTGGTCAAAAGATGGTAGATTACTGGTATGCTTTTTATGGCAAAATAATACATATTATTATAACTGATTTGCTCGATGATATTATCGCAGATATGATAGGAAAAGCGTCAAATGATGAAAAAGTTATCAATGCATTATTAGAAGCAGGTCCGGAGAATTGGAATTTAACACCGGACCCAGAATTATATGCACCAGACCCTGATGCACTTAATTCTAAAGCGGTTTGTAATCCATGGGGGACGACAATAAACATTGATTTTACCTTCCCAGTGTCTTTTAAGGAAATTAAGCCTACTATAGATGTGCGGATAAGAATGAGTGATGTAAATGTATGTAATACAATTCGAATTTTTGCTGACACCAATCTGGTTCCCTCGCAGTATACTACGATGACGACATATCTGGGGATGCAGAGTAATCAGGGTAATTTGAACGGGGATAGCAGGAACAATTACACAACTTATTCGGATGTCTTTGTGAATACACAGACACAGAATCCGTCGGTAGCGAAATGGCTGTTGCGTGAGGATATTTTCCCTGACCCGATTCCGGGGATGGAACTTCAGCCTATTGGACGGACAGACTCGCCGCTTACTTATGGTACGGATAGTTGGACAATGAGTGTAGCAATTGATTTAGGTGATGGAACGATATGGACACCTAATAATCTGCCGCCTACGGCGCCCCGCTTCAGTTATCAATGGTTATGGGGAAATAGTGCTGCGGATGTTAATACACCAGTTTCAGGTGGGACTGCCAGAACGCTAAATATTAATCCAGTGAATTGGTTAGGGTCGCGGTTCTTCCGTTGCCTTATTACAGACCCGTGGGGAAAAGCGTCAATATATTCTAATGTAGCAGAAGTGAAGACTAAAGCACCGGATATTGTGGTAACTCAGCAGCCGACTGTTAGCCCGACGCCGCCAATTCCCGGTATGACTCCTTTCAGCATTACTTGTAATGCAACACAGACAGGCGGAACATTGAGTTATCAATGGCAGATAGATAGAACATTTTCTGGTAGTAACTGGGAGAATGTATCAGATGGAGATAGTAATAATGTATATAATGTCGCATCTGCGACTGGGAATGATGAGGGTGCTTATCGTTGTGTGATAACCTCCGTTACCTTTGGCAACTCGGTGAATACATCTATGGTAGGTGTGCAAGTTAATATTCCGAAACCTGTGATTACATTGCAGCCCGTTGGCGCGAATATTGATATTGGTGCTAACTATACCTTTACTTGTGATGCGACAATAGACCCCACAGGTCCATTAACCTTCCAGTGGGAGAAAGATAGAGTAGCAATAGGCAGTCCTATCCCCGGTCCGGGACCTGTATCATTGCCTATTGTGAATGCAACACCGGACGATACAGGTTTTTATCGTTGCAAGGTTACTTCGGGTACTTATAGCACTCATATATACTCAGCAGAGGTATATCTGCGTGTAGGTGCTCCGTCAGGTGCGGTGTTCTATGTAGATAAGATGGCGCCGCGACCCACCGAAGACGGGTTAACCTGGGAGACGGCATTTGATACGATACAAGAAGGTATAGACGCAGCGTCAGCAGCAGGTGGCGGTGAAGTCTGGGTTGCAGGCGGTCCGAACGGCGGCGGCTATGTCTATAATGAAGATAGACCTTTCCCCTGGGGTGATCTCCCCGTGGCAGGTTCATTAATATTGGAAGATAATGTTGCGTTATATGGTGGATTTGAAGGATACCACGGGAAACAGGAAGTCACTCGTGCTCAACGCGGTGTTCGCAGAGCAGTAACGATTATTGATGGTTCCGTTTCACGCGGCGGTGCTCCTGCATACCATGTCGTAGTGATAGGAAAAGAATCTTCACCTACCGTAGGAGTGCGGATTGATGGATTCGATATCCGTGGTGGTAGAGCCTTAGGTATTGCGGGTGATTATCATACCTGGCGTGGTGCAGCGATATATAATTATCAGTCTCAACCTATTATAGAGAATTGCACCTTCTACGATAATATTGCAGTGGTATCAGGTGGTGCTATTGCAAATGAGACGGTAGGAACCGCGTATGCAAATGCACAAATAGTGAACTGCGTGTTCTATCAAAATCATGCCGATAGAAGATATGATACGGATTCCAATCCGATGCGCGGTGGTGGTGCAATATTTAATGATGTGGCAGACCCAACAATCGTGTTCTGCACCTTTGTCGCAAATACGATAAATGCTACGCCGGTTGATGGTTCTGACCTTAACTTGTATGGGACAGTCAGTGGAGCCATCTTTAACTACAACACAACTGCGGTAATGACTATCAATAGTTGTATCTTCTGGGACAATGCCCCTGGTGTGGTTGAGACAATGTGTGCTGCGGACAATCCGTCTTGTGCACCTCCAAATGTCCTGTTTACCGATTTGAGTCAGATGATAGACCCACTGTTTATAGGGACGCCGCCTGAATTTAAGTTAGCAGACACTTCTCCATGTAAGAATGCAGCGGACCCGGCACTTGTGTCGCCGAACTATGACCTTCAAGGTGTGCCGAGACCTCAATTGGGAGCATCGGACCGCGGTGCTTATGAAATGGTAGATCTGGCTGCCTATAATATCGTTTGTAAGAATATAGAGGTGTCATTAGACGAAACTGGAACCGTGAGTTTTCCTGCCAGTTCCTTGTATAACTCAGCAGGAAGTACAGTTCCTGGTGCACTTTGGAAATTGACAGTAGATGGACAGAGAACAGTAAACCTAAATTGCTCAGCTTATCCGACGAAGGTTCTTACCTTAACAGCAACAGATATGGCTGGGAATCAAGATACATGTGAAGCCACAGTTACTCTGAAAGATGAGATAGCGCCGACAGCGGCATGCAAAGATATAACGGTGAGTCTGAATGCAAGTGGACAGTATACTTTGACGGCTGCGGAAGTAGATAATGGCAGCACAGATAATTGTAGCACTGTATCCTTGTCCATTCCTGCGACCACATACACCTGTGCGAACATTGGAGTGAATGTGGTGCAACTTACTGTAACTGACGGGGCAGGAAATACAGATACTTGTCTTGCGAATGTAACAGTTCAGGATACAACGCCTCCAACCGTAGTGACCAAAAATATTACAGTTGATTTAGATTCGACAGGTCATGCAACTATTACTCCTGCCCAGATAGAGAATGGCTCAACCGATAATTGCGGTGTTGATACCGCCACTTTTGCATTAGACCGCACTGAATTTACATGTGCAGACCGTCTGGTACCGCAGACAGTCAATCTAACAGTAGACGATGTGAATGGTAACTCTGCGTCTGCACCGGCTCAGGTAACGGTGAGAGATGTAACTCCGCCAGTAATATCGGTGCGCGGTGCGTCCGAGATAACACTGGTTACGGGTGTTGACTGCTATGTAGAAGAAGGTGCAAGTTGGACAGATGTATGCGATGGCACAGGTGAAGCCGTAATAGGTGGAGATAGCGTTCCTTCTAACTGCCCATTACTGCCGACAGATGTAGGAACTTATGTTGTGACTTATAACTACACTGATTTGGGTGGCAATGCAGCAGAACAAAGGACAAGAACTGTCCGTATCATATCCAATCAGCTACCTGTAATTACTCTGTTAGGTGATAATCCAATGACTCTTGCTTGTGGAACTACTTATGTAGAACCTGGCTATGTGGCAACTGACCCTGAAGATGGAGATTTGACCGACGAAGTCGTTGTCAATTCATCCGAACTGGTAACAGACCCAGTATCCGGTTATATTGTGCCCGGTACATATCATATAGGATATAGTGTAACCGACCATGACCTTTCTAATCCGATGTCTACAACCGCAACCAGAACTCTGGAAGTAGTGGATATGGATTATCCGACAGTAACACTGACTGGTGCAGAACAATTACCATGGCAATTGGGCAAACCGTTCGTAGACCCGGGTTATTCAGCAGAAGACCCATGCTGGGGTGATGTAACAATTCTGACAGAAGTTGCCGGTGTGGTAGATGTGGATACGCCGGGTGTATATGTCCTGACCTATACGCCAAAAGATTACAGCGGACTCTATGGTGAGTCGGTCCAGAGAGAAGTATATGTTGGCGATTTCTTGCAAATTGTTGCACATCCGCAGAACGCTGATGCGTATATAGATTCGAACACATTCGAGTTAAGTGTAACCTTTACAGGTGGTATATTCATACCTGGCTATGATACTTATACATGGTTGCGTGGTTCAGAGGTTGTGGAAAGTGGTACAGTAGAAACTGGAGCAAATACACTTGAGTTGACTGTTGACCCAACGGCAATAACTCCGGGAACTTATATGTATCATGCAGAAATAAAAGACCTTGAAGGAGTGCATGCGTCGAATCAGGCTCGTGTCCGTATAGGAAACCACATTACATTAGGCGACCCAATACCCAATGCAGAAGTGGTGCCGGGTGATAAATTCTCGATGACCGTCCAGGCAACAGGCGGTGTTGGCAGCCTGCACTATCAGTGGCAGAAGTCTGATGGCAGCAAAGGCTGGGCAAATGTGAGCAATGGTGCAAATATCTCCGGTGCAACGACCAATACATTGGCGTTCAATCCGTTCACAGCAGAAGATGTGGGCACTTATCGTTGCGAGATTACAGACGATTACACAGATATGGCTTACAGTAATGAAGTAGTCCTGACAAAGGGTTCAGGAATACCCGTTGCGGGCACCATCGGTATCACGATGCTTACTGCGTTAAGTGCATTGGCAGGCGTATTTACATTGCGTCGTCGCCAACGCTAATAAATGATTAGCACCTCGTATAGACGAGGTTGAGACTTAGAAGTTGGGCGTCTCAGACCACAGCGGACTGAGACGCCCAACGGTTTTTAAAAGGTTCTAAACAAATATTATGAGTGGCGGTTTATGAATTGTTTTATTGTAACGGCTTATATGTCCTATATGACCTATATGACCTATATGACCTATATGACCTATATGACCTATATGACTTATATGACCTATATGACTTATATGAGGGCACCTATAAGTCATATCCTGTCCACTACATCAAATTGTAGAGGCGTGCAGAACCGTTCCCTGATTGATAGAGACTTGTTCAGGGTTCAGGTCTAACAAAAAACCGCGTTTGGGGATGGTGCGGATATATTTTTTCCAGTGTATAGCGGCTTTACAGAGGTTCTGCAACAACATACATTTCTGAAATGCCATTTGTGAATCCTCCACTATAATATCGCCCCAGAGTTCTTTGTATATTTCCTCATACGAAATGCAACAGCCAACATGCTGAGCCAATAGATAAAGCAAACGATATTGTTTCTCTGGTAGCCGAATAAGTTTTCCCTCGACCCAGACTTCACCGGGTCGCTTTATGTTAAGTGCTAATAAAATCTTTTTCTGCTCAAGGGGTACATTCCTTGCTTGTTTATTTTCTTTTACTTCTTTTTCAGGGAATTGTTTTTTCTCCACAGAATGGCATTGAAGTTCAGTGGTTGTAATATTTTGCTTTTGCTCCCCTTCTATATCTGGAGAGATGACCTTTACATTTTTTATTTTTGTGTTAGCAGGTGGAATGTTTATATCTATTGGCTTTTTATATTTTGGTTTTCTCACCTGTTGTTTAATAAGTGGAATTATATTTTCAGGAAGGTATTTTTTTAGTTCGGCAACGGTTAAGGAGGTTATCTGCTCGCAGGTAGAGATGCCAGCACGATGCAGAGTGAGTATTTGCGTGTGGGTAAGTAATCCGTCGGTCTGGCGTGCTAACGGTAGAAGTTCAGCAGGCAAGCCATACCGTACTTGCTCGGATAATAATCGGAAAGCATGAGGGTTATCTATAAACATGAGTTCGGCTAATTGAGAAAGGACATCTAATATCCATGCGATTCGCAAGCCCGCTTGAACAACCTGTCCTGCGGAAACAGCAAATTCTTCCTCAATGGAAGCAAAGGATGCTCCGTATATCCATTCACGCAATACGAAGGCTACTTTTAGTGCTTTGACTTCGCGGAGCTTAGGTTCTGCTAATCCTTGTAAAAATTTTTGCAAAGGTGTCATGACATCCCACGGGGTTTGTATGTGAGATTGTTTAAGCAGGTCAGGGTATATTTTTGACTGAACCTCTCTGGTGGACAGTTCAAATTGAGGTAGCCAGGCATCAGGCGTGAGTGCACAAACAAACAAAGCGTCCAGTTCATCCCAATCCCTGCCTCGCACAGTATTGAGCCATTGTTCTAATTGTTCTATGGTATCAGTAGAAACGCCCTTCGTCGCCACGATTTGACCGTGTGGGGTGAGAGTAAGATGATGAAGGTTCTTCATTACGCAAAATCCTTTACGCACGGAGAGTTCAATCCAATTTTTCGTCCATACCTGAAAGGAATCTTGTTCGCACCTGTTATGCAGGTTTTCCCAGCCATGCCAACTAGACTTGAAAAATGTTTCTACCTGCTCTATCGTAACGGTCTCATAAGAAGCGATTATGCTAAATGTGTGGGGTTCGATAGTCGGTATGTCGTTGGGTAAGAATGCAGGCAAAATGGACTGCTGAATATACCAGGACATTAATCGTTCTTTTTCTTCTTCTGTGTTGGCAATCAAGATGGCTCTGCTGGGTCGAGTTCGATAGCCATATCTACCTGCTCTGCCTGCCATATTCTCGAATTCTGATAGCGATAGAGGCACATTCTCACCACTTCCGTTTCTGTCGGCGTAGAGCCACTTTTCATGCGAAATAAATACATTATCCACAGGCAGGTTCAGTCCTTTGGCAAGGGTGCTGGTCGCCACAAGCACACGAATCTCACCTTTACGAAATGCCTCTTCCACGATAAGCCGTTCTTCCGAGAGCAAATCACTATAATGAAAACCGACGCCCTGCTGTAATGTATGCAGGAGAACATCCCTCGCACGGGTTGGCTCGGACGACTTCAATTTCTGACATGACTCTTCCGCACAGGGCAGATTTAAGTATTCAGATAATTCCTTTGCAAACGAACGCACTTCATACCTGCTTTTCATAAAGATAAGGCACGATTCACCATGGGCGGTCAATGTCTGGACTGCATGCAACAGCGGCAAGGCAAACATTTCCGAAGGATGGGATAGTGTTTCCTCGTTCAAGTGATTGTTTGAGGGGTCAAGATAATAAAAAGTGCCATTGTATAATACCCCTTTGTGTAGAGGCACAGGACGAATCTCGGAATGCACAAGTTTTGCCTTCATCCAGTCAGCAATCTGTTGATATCTGGGCAGACATGCGGATAGAGCGATACATCGCGACGGCGTGCCCAGACAACGGGTTAAGAGGAAGTCCGCCGTCATGCCACGTTCAAAATCAAAAATGAGGTCAATATCATCAAACACCATCATCTCAATTTTGTCTAATAAAGATGGCTGACGCGCAATGATTTGTAGCATCTTTTCATAAACAACCACCGCAATATGAAAACGACCCTGTTCCAGTTGTGAGTCATGCTGACGATGGTCGCGAGTGGAAATCAATATTTGCAAGCCATGTCGCTCATATCGTTTGCGTAGCGTCTGAAATATTTCCTCTGCCTGCACGCGTAGAGGCACAAGATAAACTACTTTTCTCCCATGAATGCCTGCATGAACCATTGCCAATTCTGCCAGAAAGGTTTTGCCTGCACTGGTCGGCGCATGGACAAGTAGGTGTCGTTCTGAAAATAGCGTTCCACTTTCAATTAATTCTTGTTGCAGAGGAAGTAGTTCGTGACAGAGGTCTTGCCATTCCTTAATCAAAGTAGCAGGGAAACCAAATCTGGGTAATGTCTCTATTAAATTCATTTTTTGTCTCCGGGGTAACGATTTTGTTTTTATACATATTATAGTGAAAATATTTTCACTATTCAAGTAAAAACATATTTCTAAATCTGTATATATCGTTCAAAAAATAAATCAGTGAGAGGGGAATATGGTATACTCTTGTATCGTATTATGAGTTATTTTCAAAATACAAAATAGAAAGGATGCTCCTATGGCAGATAGGATTGATTACCAGATTTTAGGAGATGATATGCAAGCCGTGCAGATTATCCTCGACCCGGGCGAATCTGTATTTGCAGAAGCTGGTGCGATGCTTTCGATGGATAACGGGATTGAAATGCAGACACAGGCAGGTGGCGTGATGAAAGGGCTTAAACGCATGCTGACGGGAGAATCTTTTTTCATTACGAATTTTTATAATCAGGGGAGTGAGCGTGCTGGTGTGATTTTTTCTGCCCCATACCCGGGAAAGATTATTCCGGTTGACCTGAATGCGTTCGGTGGGACTTTTATTTGTCAGAAGGATGCTTTTTTGTGTGCGGCGGGTGGAGTGGAAATATCGCCTGTGCTTGTGAAAAAGATAGGGATAGGGCTTTTTGGTGGGGAAGGGTTTATCTTGCAAAAGTTGACTGGTGACGGCTTTATTTTTGCACATATCGGTGGCACGGTATTAGAACGGGAATTGGCTGTGGGTGAAACACTTCGTGTGGATACGGGCTGTGTTGCTGCATTTGCCTCCACAGTGAAATATGACATCCAATTCCTGTCTGGTTTCAAGAATATTTTGTTCGGTGGTGAAGGTATGTTCCTTGCAACATTGCAGGGTCCGGGCAAGATATATTTACAAACTTTACCTTTCTCTCGACTTGCCGACCGAATTGTGTCTGCTTCACGGAGGAATCGTGAGGAAACGAACATCGGTGGAGGAGGGCAGGGAACGGGTATACTTGGGCATTTATTAGGTGGAGGTTCAAATTACTAAACATGGAACGATGGAAAGAATCATCACTTATTTATCAAGGGAAAATTGTAAATGTAAAAGTAGGAACCGTGTCCCTCGAAGACGGCAAAACGGCATTCCGCGAGGTAATAGAACATCCCGGTGGCGTCTGTATAGCGGTATTGCATGAGGGACAAGTTGTTTTGGTTCGGCAGTTTCGGATAGCCATTGGCAAATACATTTTAGAAGCACCTGCGGGAAAACTTGAGCAGGATGAAGAGCCAATGGAACGAGCCAAAAAAGAGTTAGAAGAAGAGACAGGTTATCGGGCAGGTATTTTTGAATATTTGGGGTCGGCATATTCATCTGTGGGATATTGTTCTGAACTTATCTATTACTATTTCGCAACACAATTGGAATATGTAGGAACGAATTTTGATGAAGATGAAAATATAGAAGTAGTTAAAATGCCAATGGATGAAGTGAAGCAAAAGTTGCAGACATTCCAATTTGACGATAGCAAAACTTACATTGCCTTGCAAGCAATGCTATATAGATTAAAAAAGGGAACAAAAGCAGAATAAAAGGGGGGAGAAGTTTCTTACATTATTAAAAAGAAAACTCGTGCAGTCCCATTATGAACTGCACGAGTGGAAAAGGGGTAAGAGTGTTTTTAACTCGTTTTATTCGCTACCAGCGGCAATTATTGTAATCATGTTTGCTACATTTGAGACAATAGGTTCTGTTCCGGGGATATCTGTGTCCATTGTATTTTGGTCTGCTGTGTATCGAATAAATTCTACATGACCATCCATATAAAGCACATTACAACCGCCGGGAATATGGTTGAATAAATCGGCGGCTACTCCACCCGCGGAGAAGGTGTCCATCATAATCCAGATAGAACTCTGTGCTTTGCTGCTTGCACCAGGATTGTTTATATCTGTAATCATAAATCGTTCAATACCTTCCCGCAAACGATATATGGAATTCCCACCACCATTACCTTTACCCGCCCACATATCGGGAAGTTTTGCATCCTTATCCATAACTTTCATAAGTGCCGTAGGGTCTGAACCAGAAATGTAATTAGATACATCAGTCGTGTTCTCTAAATATAGACCATCCAGAGCGCCTGCTATTTGAATAGGAATATATTGGCTCGTATCGAAATTTGAATTTAAGATTGTTGATAAAACTCCTACGATAGTGAATTGGTTCGCCGGGGCAGAGGGCTTTAAATTGTCAAATACCCAGCCTAAATAAGCATAACTATCATCAATGTCATCTGACATCTCAATCAAATTCCCATTGTATTTTTCAAAGGCACTTTTTTTCTTGCCTGCATCTGGGTCTGATGGACAAATCGTAATATATGGGTCTGTCAGATATTCAGGGAAAAGGCAACTTACCTGAGGACCCGCCGCTATGGCATCATCACCTGTTTGCGGGTTATAGGTTTGTAGTGGAGGGTATCTTTCTCCTTTGGATTCACCTGAATACATCTTATAGACCAACCCCCACTGTTTAAGATTGTTCTGACAACTTGACCGTCTCGCCGCTTCTCGGGCTCGTGCTAATGCCGGCAATAAAATTGCTGCAAGAATACCAATGATAGCAATTACCACCAGCAGTTCGATGAGTGTGAAACCTTTTTTACTCATAAAACAACTCCTTAACATTAATATTGTTTATATTGACATATATAGTATAAATATTTTGAAGTTAATCATCAGAAAACTCGTGCAGTCCCATTATGAACTGCACGAGTGGAAGTCATTATAAAAAATTATTGTCTCTATTAAGAGGCTCCTGCGAAGGCTGAAACCATATTTGCTACATTTGATGTTACAGGTGGGGTTCCTGGAATATTATCGTCAAGTAAATTAGTATCAGCAATATACCGGATAAATTCTACATGTCCATCCATGTATAGAACATTGCAACCGCCAGGGATGTGATTGAATAAATCAGCGGCTACTCCACCCGCGGAGAAGGTGTCCAGCATAATCCAGATAGAACTCTGTGCTTTGCTGCTTGCACCCGGATTATTTATATCCGTAATCATAAATCGTTCGATACCTTCACGGAGCCGATAAACGGTGTTTCCACCGCCGTTACCTTTACCAGCCCATATATCGGGAAGTTTTGCATCCTTATCCATGACCCTCATCAGTGCTCTTGGGTCCGCATTAGAAATATAATTAGATACATCCGTTTGGTTGTCCTGATATAATCCATCTAAAGCACCTGCTATCTGAATGGGAAGTAGAGTGGTTTGGTTAAAATTACTACCTCCTAAGATAGTTAATAATACACCTACAATAGTAAAACTACTTGCAGGGGCAGAGAGTTTTGCATTGTCAAACACCCAGCCGAAATAAGCATAACTTTCATCAATATAATCTGAAAGTTCTATCAAATTTCCATTGTGATCTTCAAGTCTTGTCCGCATCTTGGCTGCATCCGGGTCAGAAGGACAAATAATAATGTAAGGGTCAGTCAAATACTCAGGATAGAGACAACTTACTTGTGGACCTGCCGCTATGGAATCTGAACCTTCATTTGTTATAGGATTATAGGTTTGTAGTGGAGGGTATCTTTCTCCTTTGGACTCGCCTGAATACATCTTATAGACCAACCCCCACTGCTTTAGATTGTTCTGGCAACTAGAACGTCTCGCTGCTTCACGGGCACGCGCTAAGGCTGGCAATAGTATTGCCGCAAGAATACCAATGATGGCTATGACGACTAATAATTCAATTAATGTAAATCCCTGCTTTTTCATAAAAAATCTCCTTCATATTAAATTTACAACTATATGACATAAAAAACCTTCTTCATTTTTCTATCTTATTAGTCACCTCCTTTTGTAACACAAATTAAAATTATTATTATTTTATAAACTCAATCCAATTAAAGTATAACACAAATATTATTTTTTGTCAATATAAGTTCACATGTTTTGTATGTGTAATTAGTAGTAATTGTTTTTTTATAAGATATGAGCATTTTTATTAAATACAGTTTATTTTATAAAAAGATAAAAAGGAATGGATTCTTTTTTATCTTTGTTTTAAAATACAAATTTTCTTTTTTTGAGAGGTTGAAAAAAAAGGGAAATAACGATTATAATTATTTATGTTGTTATTATTAAAAATAATAATACTCGAAGGAGTTTAATATGTCATTCGCTTTTACAAAAGATAATTTTTCATCTGAAACGGATTCAGGGGTAAGCCTTGTTGATTTTTGGGCAGAGTGGTGTGGCCCCTGTCGTATGATGGCTCCTATTATAGATGAATTATCAAAGGAATTTGAAGGCAAAGCAAAAATTGGAAAAGTAAATGTTGATGAGGAGATGGAATTAGCGGAGCAATTTGGTGTTTCCAGTATTCCTACGCTCGTAATTATGAAAGATGGTAAAGAAGTAAAAAGGTTTGTAGGTGTAACACAGAAGGCTGTTCTTGTCTCTGCTTTAAATTCTTTTCTTGGCTGATTTATTTGCATTAACAGCAATATTTTTTTACTCCCTTATAAGAACTAAACGAACTGATTATAAAATATAGGAGCGGTGCAATGAATCCAAAGTGTGTTGCAGTTGTAGGTGCTACCGGTTTAGTCGGTAGAAAGATGATAGAAACTTTAGAGAATAGGAATTTTCCGATTAAAGCGATAAAACTTCTTGCCTCGGAGCGTTCACGCGGGAGGAAGTTGCCCTATAAAGGAGAGGAAATTTCTGTTGAGGTTCTGGATGAAAATTCTTTTAAGGGAGTTGATATAGCCCTTTTCAGTGCAGGAGGGAGCACAAGCAAAAAATTTGCACCGATTGCAGCAAAAGATGGTTGTGTCGTTATTGATAATTCGAGTGCATGGCGGATGGACCCTGAAGTGCCGTTGGTTGTTCCAGAAGTCAATGCAAACGAGATAAAGAAGCACAAGGGAATTATTGCAAATCCAAACTGTTCTACTATTCAAATGGTAGTTGCCCTAAAGCCCATTCACGACGCCGCCAAGATAAAGAGGATTGTGGTGTCTACTTATCAGGCGGTTTCTGGTGCGGGACAGAAAGCCGTTCAAGAGTTGTTAGACCAGATGCGTGCTTATGTTGAAGGGAAACCCATAGAGGTTAAAATATTCCCTTACCAGATATTATTTAATTGTATCCCACAAATTCCACAGAGTGACGCTTTTACTGAGAATGGATATACTTCTGAAGAAATGAAAATGGTGAATGAGACAAAGAAAATTATGGGCGACCCGAGTATCCAGGTTACCGCAACCACGGTCCGTGTTCCTGTGATTATCAGTCATAGTGAGTCTGTAAATGTGCAGACAGAGCGAAAACTTACTGTGGCAGAAACTCGAAGTTTGCTTGCAAAAGCACCGGGTATTGTTTTAATGGATGACCCTGCAAAACAATTGTATCCTCTGGCAACAGTGGCAGCAGGCCATGGAGAGACCTTTGTAGGACGGATTCGTGAGGATATTTCCCATCCCAGCGCTCTTGACCTCTGGATAGTTGCGGATAATTTACTCAAAGGTGCTGCATATAACGCTGTTCAGATTGCAGAGTATTTACAATAGAAATTAATATTTTTTCTGTTCATTATTATTTAGAAACATTTGCCTTATGGATATAGTACGGGGAACTGTATAAAGTATATTGTTGTATGCAGTCCAGTTTAATGTTGTTACAAACAATTTGTTCACAATGATTGTATTTTGGAAAGGCGTATTGTAAGAGATATGTGTTCTCACTCCTTCCTTTTTGGTTATGTATTAGTCCCAATAGTAGTGATTAAAAACATCTATTCCTATGCCGATTAAAATCAGAGAGATTATATATCAAAAGCGGGAATACTTTTATGTAAATAGGGTAATACGAGAGAGGGATTTTATTCTACATTCACTATTTCGAGTTGGATTTGGTTTACATAGGAGATGAGTTGAGTCCACTGTTCAATGTTCCCGTGGAGCAGGGCAATGTGTGTAGCGTCAGCAATGGGCTGTCCTAAGGTGGGGTCCATGGGTGTCCATTCACCAATGAACACTTCGACCCACGCATGGTAACCGAAGGCTTGTAGTTCTTCACTCCAGACCAACCCTAAACACATTCGAGTAGGTATTCCTACGGCTCTTGCCAGTGCCGTGAAAAGGACGGTATGCTCATTACAATCCCCCTGTCGTGCTTCAAGGACGCTTAAAGCAGAAGGGATGTTAATGTTTACTCTTTTCTCAATGTTTTTATACACCCATTCATAAATTTTTTGGCTTTTTATCCATAAGTCCTGTTCATTGCCGACAATTTCTTGTGCAAGTTGTTTTATTTTTGGATGTTCTACCTGAACAAATAAGTCGCCAGTAAGGGTTTCCTCGGGAATGGTGCGCATGATTTTTTCTGTCAAAGGTACTGATTTTGGATTTTCAGGTGGCTGGATAAAATATCCTTGTGTAGTATGAACCTGATAGACAGTTGTCGGTAAAGGACGAGTTTCGGGAACCCCCTCTATCTTTACCCACATTTGTTTGGCATCGCGGAAAGGTTTTAGTCCTTTCGGTTTTATAACAGTGTTGCTAATCAAATCACCTGTTTTTTCTTCAACGGAACTTATTGCTTCTTCAGGTGTAATTTTTTTGAGTTTCAATCCGAAGGGAGTGGTTGCTTGAACAATTTCCTGTTCTGGTGTCACCCATATTGTTGAAGTTAGTGCACCTAATGTTACGGTCATCTTATATGTTTTGGTCTGACTCCCTGAAGTGTCTATAGTTTCCGTGCCTTGCGAAGTAATGATGGCTTTCTGGACGGACATGGAAAGGGGGTCAAAGACATCTACAGAAATGCTTTCGCCCGGTTCTAAAACAGGCATGTCCATTAAGGGCAAAGCGGGACCGCCTGTTAATAAAATATGTTTTCCTACAGGCAAGGAGTAAGGAATTTTTTCATCACCTGTAAGGATATTTCCCTGTAATTGTTTCCCATCATATTCACCGTCAATTATAATTTTAATTTCACCAGAACGGAGTCGCATCTGGAAATTTTCCAATCCTTTCCTTTGACTGAACCATGCAGAGCCTTGAATAGATAAGTTTACAGGTGTAGCGAAGAGCACCGTCTCTAATCGTGAAAGGATGCTTAATTTAAATGCAGGACCGTAGGGACTCAGTTGGTCCGGCTGTGTTTGGATTTGTATAAAGCCAACCTTTTTATCATCATTGGTATATAATCCTACCCACCAGTCTTTAGACTCTTCCCAGCGATTTTCGGGAAAAGACCAACTCGATTTCGTAAAATATCCTTCGCGTATAAAGAGCAAAGCCATCATCACGAGCCAAAAAAGTATGATGGAAGAGTATAAAATTATACGAGTTGTTTTCCGCAACATTTTTTATATTTTTTTCCACTCCCACAGGGACAGGGGTCGTTAGGTCCTACTTTAGGTCCGACACGGACAGGAACATGTTTTGGCTTTTCTTCTTCGGCTTCTTCTGTTGTTCTGCCATCAGGGACAGATTGTCCGCCCAGAGCAAAATTTCGTGTATTGAAAGCGGAGAAACTACGGTCTGCTTCTTTGTCCGCAGCGATGTAACTATACCTCTGTAAATGTGCAAAAGGGTCATCTTCCACCGCTGTTGCACCTGCTGCTGTGCGAACAGTGGCACGTTGCTTCTTGCGATATTCAGGGTCAGTAATTCGGAACAGAGATTGCACTACATTTAATTCGATAGACTGAATTAAATTCTGGAATAGTTCGAAAGACTCCTGCTTATATTCCAATAAGGGGTCGCGTTGCCCATAAGCACGCAAACGAACAGATTCTCTCAGATAATCCATTTCATAGAGGTGGTCAATCCATTTTTCGTCAACGGCACGCAAAAGCACCATGAGTTCTAAATCATGAATTCGTTTACGAGAGAGTTTTTTGAAATTTATTTGCGGCAAAGAACCTGTATCTTTTGTTTGTTGTTCATATTGTTTTTTTAGTTCTCCCTCAAGCAATTGATGTCGTCGTTCATATTCCTTCAGAACTTGTTTAAAAATACTATCCTGAAGGGATAAAGGTTCTTCTTCCCCTTCGTTTTCGCCACTTAAATCAAAGTCAATACCAAAAACTTTTTTTAACTGTTTATGTAAACCTTCCATATCCCATTCTTCGGGAAGTTGTTCTGGTGGTGCAAACTGGTCGATGGCATCTGCAATGATGTTAGAAAACATTTCTTGTAGTCGTCCCGTCACATCTTTATCTTCCAGAACATCCTGTCGCATGGAATAAATGTATTTTCTTTGTTTGTCCATGACTTCATCATATTCAAGTAGATGTTTACGAATTTCGTAATTGTATTCTTCTACCTGACGCTGGGCACGCTCAATGGAACGGGACACCATTCGTTGGCTTAATGGCTGTTCATCTATTTCCTTATTACTGCCAAACATGTCTAAAAGTCGTTTTACACGGTCGCCACCAAACAATCGTGCCACTTCATCTTCAAGGCTTACATAGAACCGAGTTGTTCCCGGGTCGCCCTGTCTACCAGAACGCCCACGCAATTGGTTATCAATTCGTCGTGCTTCATGACGCTCCGTTCCGACGATGAATAACCCACCTAATTCTCGGACACCTTCTGCTAATTTAATATCTGTTCCACGCCCTGCCATGTTAGTAGCAATGGTTATAGCAGATTTTTTCCCTGCATTTGCGATAATTGCTGCTTCACGCTCATGATGCTTTGCATTCAATACCTGAAAATCATGAATCTCTGCTTCCTGGAGCAATTCAGCCAATTTCTCTGATTTCTCAATGCTTACCGTTCCAACCAGTATGGGACGGCCTGACTCGTGGATTTGCTTAATATCTTTTACAACATAGTGGAATTTACCGTTTTCTGTTGCGAAAATTAAGTCATTTAAATCTTCGCGAATTAGGGGTAAGTTGGTAGGAATTTGAATTACTTCGAGCCCATAAATTTTGCTAAATTCTAACGCTTCAGTGATAGCCGTTCCTGTCATACCTGCTAATTTTTTATACATACGGAAGTAGTTCTGGTAAGTAATTGTGGCAATGGTCTGAGACTCAAAACGAATAGGTACCCGTTCTTTTGCTTCAATAGCCTGATGCAAACCATCAGAGTAGCGTCGCCCTTCTAATGCTCGACCTGTAAACTCATCAACGATTAATACCTCACCGTTCTGGACAATGTAATCTTTATCGCGGTGGTATAAATTGTGTGCACGAATAGACTGTTCAATAATGTGAACAATGCCGATGTTTGTATCTGTGAACAGGTCGTCTACGCCTAATAAATGTTCTGCTTGTTCCATCCCTTCATCTGTGATAAGCACATTGCGTTGTTTTTCATCTACTTCATAATGTTCTCCTTTACGCAATCGTCGGACAGCCTCATCTACTTTTACATAGATATCGGAACTTCGTTCAGGACGGCCTGAAATGATTAGAGGGGTTCTTGCTTCATCAATTAGAATAGAGTCAACCTCGTCAACAATGGCGTAATTTAGTCCGCGTTGAACCTGTAAATCTTTTCGAACAGACATGTTGTCGCGAAGGTAATCAAAACCAAACTCATTATTTGTTCCATAAGTAATATCTGCACGATAGCCTACCTGTCGTTCATAAAGTTCCATATCGTGTTGAATAAGTCCTACACTCAAACCCAAGAATTGATATATGGGACCCATCCATTCAGCATCACGCCTTGCCAGGTAGTCGTTCACTGTTACTATATGAACGCCATTTCCCGTTAGAGCGTTTAAGTAAACAGGCATCGTTGCCACTAATGTTTTACCTTCACCCGTTACCATCTCAGCAATGCCCCCCTGATGAAGGACAATACCACCGATGATTTGCACATCAAAAGGTCGCAATCCTACCACGCGTTTTGCCGTTTCTCGCACTACCGCAAAAGCATAAGGAAGCAATTCGTCAAGTGTTGCACCCTGCGATAATTTTTCTTTTAGAACGGCTGTTTGGGCTCGTAATTCTGCGTTGGACATATTTACAATGCGTGGTTCCTCTTCACGAACCGCATCTAACAAAGGCAATAACTTGCGGACCGTTCGCTCTTTGCTCGTTCCAAACATCCATTCCATTAGTTTAAATAACACAATATAAATCCTTTCTCGTTAAGAGAATGTCATTTCTTCTATGCTAAAGTATAATAATTACATACTGATTATAAGAAGTATTAATTCATAAATAAGTGATTAGAAAAGCAAAAATAAATTACTATTACAAACAATATATATTATAAACGCTCTTTCAGCCCTTATGCTTGATTGAAACTAACCTTAAACAATAAATATTATACTATATAAATAACATATAATCGTATTAGATGTTGACATGGATTTATTTTTAAACTATTGAAATGGAAGTAAAAAGAGTTTAAAGAATTAATATCCTTTATTTATATATAATTAAAATCTTGACAAGTTGGATAAAATTGTGTTAATTTTGTTAAAAAAGTAGTATAATGATTTATTAGAAGATGAAGTTTTTTAATATGAGAAATGAACTACAATATGGAGTGTTAACGATGGGAACGAAGGCACAGAAGTTGATTCTCACACTGGTATTAATTTTTATTTTTCTGCTGAATATATCTCCTGCTTATGCGTGGGGTCCGCGGGCTCGGCAGGCACTAACCGCGATGGCAATTCAAATGATTCAGTCAGAATTTCCATACATCTTTCGTCCTTCGGGTTCGGCAGGTGTTGGCTATGAAAAGGAAGCGATTCAAGGAGCAACCGATGGTTGGCAGACCATTGCGGAATTTTATTCTCTGGAAGATGAAAAAGCAGTATTTGCGGCTATCAGTTCCGAAATACAACTTATGAGGGATATAAGAAAATTTAGTCTTTCTCCATATTATGCGTACCGATTAGGTGTTTTATCTGCATTGGTTTCGGAGATTATGATTCCTTATGGTTTTGCGTGGACAGAAGAAGAAAAACAACTACAAGAACTTGTCAATACGGATATTGATAAAAATCTGGATACCTATGCGTATCGAGCCCGAGAAACGCGAAGAACCTTTATAATAAATATAAATAAATTTTTTATGGAGCGCCGTCCTTATTTTGAAGAGAATAAAAAGTTAATTGCGAACGATTATCGTCTGGGAAAAGGATATAACGGTTTGCTTTCAAAAGCAGGGAAGGATTATTTTGAGAGGACAGTTCGAACCGTAGCAGATGTATGGTATACCGTTCTTCGTCCGGAAGATGAAGGTGCCTGGACCAGCCCTCCCTCTGACCGCACACAGGCGTGGTATTTTGTGAAAGAAATAGAATATATGCTGAATATTAAAAAGAATCTGTTCCAGGCAGAAAAGATATATGAAAACTTTACAAAACTTAGTGTCAATCCCCCAGAGGCAGTAAATCGCATTGGAGATGCCTTTTACCGTTTAGGTGAACCACAGGCAAAAGAGCGAGCAGTTCAATTATGGCGTAGTGCCTATGTCAATTCCATTGGGGAATTACGCAGTTCTATTGCTAAAAAATTAGGAGAATATTATTTTGCGGAAGGACAGGCAAGTTTTGCACGAGCCAACCAGCCGGGAGGGAGAGAAGAAGATTTGAACATTGCATTATACAGTTTTCAACAAGCCATTGAGTTTGATAGGGACAATCAAGAAATTGTGAATATGATACAAGCCACCTATCAGGAGATAAAGGAACGAACCGAATATAGAAACATGCTGGTAGGTATCATATCTCAGGCGGAAAAGACACAAGAGGA
Source organism: uncultured Nitrospirales bacterium (assembly GCA_964549105.1). Lineage (GTDB taxonomy): Bacteria > Hydrogenedentota > Hydrogenedentia > Hydrogenedentales > Hydrogenedentaceae > Hydrogenedens. Next base: position 11,423 of record CAZJTZ010000008.1, on the reverse strand, counting down.
AGCAGAAAAATATCGTTTGTCTGGAGACTATGGGAATGCTATTTTAACCTATCGTATTGCAGCAAGTTTGTATAACTCGGTGGATGACCGATTCAAAGATTTAGAAAGCAATGCAAAGAGCGGACTTCGTCGAGTGAAAAAAAGTATTTCCGATGTGATTAATGAAATATTAGACCGTGGCAGTGATGCTATTGACCAGGGAGACCAGCATAAAGAGAATAACCGTTTTGAAGAGGCAATCTCTGCCTATGCAAAGGTTGAGAGTATTGTGAGTGTTATTCCTGATGATGAAAATCCTTCCTTAACACAGCAAAAGCAGAATGTTATAGAACTTGCTAAAAAGAAAATTGAAGAAGCAAAAATAGCCAAGGTTCGTTATGAACAAGCACTACAAGAACAGCAACAACGAGCAGCACAAGGAGGCGGCGGAGCCGCCCGTCAAACTCCACCTGCCGGAGGTGGTCAATAAAAAAGTTTATAGAAGCAAATGGAAAAAAGAATCATAAGAAACAAATATTTTTATCTCGTTGTAATATCCTGCATAATTGCATGTTGTTCTTTTTGTTTTGCCCAGCCGAGTCCAGAAGAGAAACCCGGTTGTGGTCCATATCATTCTCGATGCCCTGTGCAGCCACCTGCCAAACAATTATCTCAACCCTCTTCCCGAACCTCTCTTTCAAATTCTAAGGCAAAGCCCATAGAAACACCTTCATCCAGAAAATCGTTGAGTGCACCTCCTGCAGAGCCTAAATTAGCACCTCCCAGAAAGAAGCCTTTGGTTAATCCTCCTGCAACCCCTATTTCACAACCTCCCAGAAGAATGTCTCTTCATAATCCACCGGCAGAATCTGTGACGGCTCCAATGGCGAGGAAACCGTTACAAGCCCCCCCAGCAAAGGCAAAAATGGCTCCTCCTCCAGAAAAGCCTTTGAGTAATCCACCGGCAGAACCTGTGACGGCTCCAAGAGCGAGGAAACCGTTACAAGCACCTCCTGCACAGGCAAGGGCGGTTCCCCCTGCTAAAAGGCCTTTGAGCAATCCACCCGCAACCTCTATTGCTAAACCCTCGAATAGACAACCCCTTTCAAATCCACCCGCAACCTCTATTGCTAAACCTCCTCCCAGGCAACCTATGGGTCAAGAGGGAGTTTCACGAATTTCGCCGTATTGCGTTGGTGTTAGGGAACCCGGCTCTAATGATAAAACACGATTTTTAAATTAACAATTTAAAGTTCTTTTGGGCAAATCATGGGTTCATTATAAAAGGTGTGTTCATTTAAAAATTCAAAAGTAAGCCAGAGAACAAGTAAGGTGGTATGAACATTAATTCCGTCAGCAGGGCTTATTGTTCCCGAAAATGCCCCATCCTCTCTCTGGTAAGGAAGAATATGAAGTAGTTCTTTGGAATTTATCTTTTTTTTCCCTCCAAGGTAGCAAACAAAGGCTAACGCTTCTACCTTTAAATCTGATGGAAATTGTATTGTATTTGATTCAGAGAGTAACCGCTGAATTACAAAACTTCGTAATTGTTGAACCTCCTTATCGTCACGCGATAAGCAACCTTGTTCCATGAACCAGCCAAGGGCTAATGCTGAATGTGTGCACGCATAACCTTGTTCCCTCGCTTGATTGCCTAATTGTATCAGCAACTCTTTTTTGCCAGGGCAATCTTCTTGCTTCTCCACAAAAAGTGCTTTTAGTTCAAGCCAGATAAAACTTTCTGCCTTCTCAGGCTTTTTCCATCTTACTCCTTTATAATTTACCAATCTACCATAAGTCTCTAATGATTTTTTTTCCTGTGGGTCTGGCAAACGAGTAAATGTTTTCCGAAATGAAAACTCGTCTGTAATCTGAAAGCGTCGTTGGAGAAAGTCTAATAAAAAGAGGTCTTCCACTCTAAAATGAGATTTATTCAAACGAATATAGTTAAGTATCTTGTCTTGTGCCTTTTCTATCTCCTGTTTTTGGACAGTGGACAAGTCTGCATTGATAATGGAGGTGCATAGAAAAGAGAGTAAGAAAAAAGCACAAAATAGATATTTTCTCATGTCTCGTTTTGTTCTTTTAGTTTGGCTTGTAATTTGTCCGTTAGCACGGCGGCTAATATGACCAGACCTAAGGTTACCTGTTGACCAAAGGTTTCAATGCCAATCCAATTTAAGCCACTGTTCAATGTAAATACTACACACAAACCGAGCAATGTCCCCCATAATGAACCCTTTCCTCCACTAAGACTCGTTCCACCAATAACAACACTGGCTATCACAGCCAATTCATCACCAATCCCCACTTTGGGACTGCCCGAACCCATTCGTGAAGCAAGTATAACCCCTGCCAAAGCGGAAAGGACACTGCATAGAATATATACAAGCAACTTAACGCGTATTATTGGAATGCCACTGAGTCGAGCCGATTCTTCGTTTCCACCGATGGCAAGGGTATGTCTACCCATTGATGTGTAATGCAGAAGAATTAATCCCACCAAAAAGACCATACCAAATAAGATGATACTTATAGGAACGAATTTAAACAACATATCCCGTCCTAATATTAAAAATCCTTCCGGCACAGGGCTAATCGGTTTTCCGTCAGTAATTATGTTTGCCAGGCCACGCAACAAACTCATAAAGGCAAGGGTTACGATAAAGGGTGGAATGTTCCACAGGGTTATGATACCACCCATAAGTATTCCTATAACTATTCCTAATAGAATTCCCACTAAAAAGGCAACAGGAACAAGATATGGGGAGATAGAGAAAAAATGGACGGCGGCCATTGCAGAAACTACCCCGGACATTGCACCCACAGAGCCGATGGACAAATCAATTCCACTGGTCATAATTACGAAAGTCATTCCTACAGCCATAATTCCAAAAATGGACAACTGATTCAGGATGAGAATAATAGTAGAAAGGGAAAAGAAACCAGGCTGACCTTGCTGATTACCTATAAATTCAAAAATAGCGAACTCAACAATTAATGTGATTGTCAATGGAACCCAGGAACGATAGAAAAAATTCTTTATGATTTGTTTAAGCCACATTCTGTTTTGTGTATCCTGTGGCAAGTTGCATGATTTTCTCTTGTGTTGCATCTTCACGGGAAAGTTCGCCTGCTAATTGTCCCTCGTGCATCACAAGGATACGGTCGCATATACCGAGGACTTCGGGCAATTCGCTGGAAATCATTAAGATTCCGACTCCCTGTTCCAGCAAACGGTTCATGAGTCTAAATATTTCTACTTTGGCACCGACATCAATTCCACGGGTAGGTTCATCAAAAATCAAGATACGAGATTGAGTAAAGAGCCATTTGGCAAGGACAACTTTTTGCTGATTTCCACCGCTCAAATTCTGGCTAATCTGTTCAATAGAAGGGGTGCGTATCTGAAGGTCATGGACATAACTTTCTGCGACCTGTCGTTCTTTGGGAAGGTCCAAAAACATCCATTTTGTAATGGCTTTCAGGTTGGCTAATGTTATATTTTCGCGGATGGTCATACTTAAAACAAGTCCCTGGTTTTTTCGGTCTTCGGTAAGTAAGCCAATGCCATGCTTAATAGCCTCCTGGGGCGAATGGATTTTTACCTCCTGTTCCTCTACATAAATCTTACCCTCATCTATGGGGTCTGCCCCAAATATAGCCCGGGCTACCTCCGTTCTACCTGCACCTACCAGACCAGTCAATCCTACAATTTCACCTGCATACACAGAAAAATTAATGTTGTGAAATGCACCTTTGCGTGTTAAATTCTCGACCCGCAATTTTTCTTTTCCACGCGGAAGAGATATTTTTGGATATTCCTTTGTAAGTTCGCGTCCCACCATCATCCGTATTAAATCTTCTCGGGTTACATCACATACTTCATGCGTTCCTACATATTGCCCATCACGCATAACCGTAACACGATTGCCAATCTCATATAATTCTTCAAGACGATGGGATATATAGATAATTCCTAAATTTTGTCTTCGTAATGTTTTAATCAGTTCAAACAAGGTTTTTAGTTCATGCTCGGTAAGCGTAGCAGAAGGCTCGTCCATGACGATAATTTTGGCTTTGATACTTAATGCTTTGGCAATTTCAACCATCTGTTGCTGGGCGATACTCAATTCCGCTACAGGCACACGGACATCTAACTTCAATCCCACTTGTTCCAATACTTCGTGTGCTTCATTATACATTCGCTTCCAATTTATAAATGGCGTTTTCTCAATACGCGGTTCACGACCTAAAAATATATTTTCCGCTACACTTAAATAAGGTATCAAGTTAAATTCCTGGTATATCATGCTAATACCCAATTGTTGTGCATGATAAGGAGAAGTGATTTGGATAGATTTTCCTTCAAGCAGAATCTCACCTGAATCCAGAGGAATTGCCCCTGATAGAATTTTCATTAGCGTTGACTTTCCTGCACCGTTTTCACCGACTAAACAGTGAACCTCTCCATATCGAACCTCCAACCTTACTTTATCCAATGCCAGAACACCCGGGAACCGTTTAGTAATATCCTTCATTTCGAGTAGCAAATCACTCATGACTTTGTCCCTTCTGATAATAAAATTTCGCGGGTAATTAATTTTACAGGTATATATTTAACGGGTGGAACCTGCACACCTTTAAGATATTCAGCAATAGTTTCCATAGTGGACTTTCCTATCTCTTTAGGGAACTGGGCAATATCTGCTATCAATGCCTTCCCTTCACGAATAGCCCGGCATGCTTCAGGTGTAGCGTCAAAACCCACAATTTTAATTTTTCCCTGCAATCCTGCGGACTCTACCGCTGCCAGAGCACCCAGCGCAGAATCATCATTAATCCCAAAGATAGCGTCAAGGTCAGAACGAGACGCTATCAAATCCTGTGCAGCACGCATAGCCTTGTCCCGCTGCCCTTCACCCGGCACTTTTTGGACAATCGTAATTTCAGGAAACTTCGACACAGCCTCTTCAAATCCTTTTACTCGTTCCTGAACCGAAGTCACCATAGGATGGTCAATGATAGCAATCTTCCCTTTACCGTTTAACTGCTCTGCAAGAAATTGACCTAACAGAACGCCTCCTTGATAATTATCTGAGGCAATATGGCAAACAACTGTGGTATCTTTGACCGCAATATCTACAGTGAACACCGGGATTTTCTTTTCCATCGCCAACTTTATCACAGGAGCCATACCACTGGAATCCGTTGGTGCAACTACCAATGCCTGGACCCCTTGCAAAACGAACATCTCAATCTGGTCATTCTGTTTACGAGGGTCAAACTCTGCATATTGAAGCCGAAGGTTAAGGTTTCCCTGTCCTGCTGTCTCTTTCATTGCATCGGCAAGGTCCTGATAAAACACATGCGTTTGTGTCAATAGCGACGCTCCGACGATAGGGCGAGTTGGTGTCCCTTCTTTTGTAGTTTCTTTCTTAGAACATCCCCAATCCAACCAACCCCCAAATACGATAAAGACAATAAAAATAAACCTTACAATTTTCATAATAAGAGTTCTTCCTTATATAAATTACAAATCATTTTAATACACCGGATAATATCCAATCCAATTACGGGGTGCGATTTATTAAACACAATTGCAAATCAAATAAAAAGTCCAGAGCAATCTTATCACATTGCCCTGGACTTTTATAAGGCTATGATAGGTTCAGTATTTTACTATTTATAGTATAAGTGGTATGGAATTGAAAGTTACTCTTACCGTTGCGTTTGTATCCAAACTGGTCCCTTCTAATATTATGTAATATTCATCTGTGTTATTTTTGGGGACAGTAAAGATAGGAGATAAAACATCCGATACGACACTATTAGCATTGATTTTTACTATAGAGACATTAACGCCCCCAGAGTTTTCCAATGTTAATGAATATACCTTTTCCGATTCTACCTGTAGTTTTAATGCCTTTATCTCTTTACCACTGATAGGAACATCTTTGGGTGTTTCACTCGGAAGGATTGACTCTACCGGTACTTGAGATAATGAGATATTCGCCCGTACACTCTTAAATTCGATTCCCTCATGAGTTTCTAAAACTAAATAGTATGAATTTGTATCTGTACTGTGAATAGGAAGGTTATAAGCAAATTTTGTAAAGCCTTCTCTTGTCTCTATAGTAGAAGTATCCCCATGTTTATTCATTCTGATAAGTCTTAATTTCAAATAGGCAATGGGTTTTTCCAAGTTAACAATATCTGTACTGAGTGTATCTTCTATCTTCAACTGGAAAACATTTCCCGGGGTTACCGCTAATTTGTATACACTTAGTATGTCTGCATTGACCATTACTTCTTGCGAGGTTCCTACCCCTATATTTGTAGCGTCGGCATAGGTTTCTGGCTTTGCCAGACCTATTACATACCTCAACTCATATTTCTTATTTTCAGAAGTAGGTTGTGCATACCCATAAAGGCGAATATAGTAAGTTCCTTTATAAGGGGCTACATAAAAAATCCTTTCTTTGTTTTCAAAAATTACAACATTGTTAGGATTGGCAGGACCAGTGGGTTCCTCTTCCATTGCACTCAATAGAACCAATCCATTATCACCTTTGTAATACCAATTAATTTGGTAACCTAACCAGGATTCATCTGCTGCATCTAAATTCTTGAAAATCAAAAGAAACGGTGTATTATCCGCATCTATTTCAAACTTATACCACTTTTCCTTCCATGCTCCTAAAACATCCGATACCATTTCTCCACCAATTTCTAATTTTGTCGTGCTCATAGGTGCACCTGTGGGACATCCTGAAAACAGAACACCGACTAATACCGCTAATGCCACTACACTAAAAAACTTGTTTTTCTCCTTCAACATAACTTCTCTCCTTTTTTAATAGTTGTTAGTGGGATTAAATTAGTTTTGCTACTTTTACTTTATCATTTCTATTATTCTGCACAACACCTCCTTTTATATATATTTGTTTAAATTGTTCTAAATAAGATTCTATAACAAAACTTTATAAAAGTCAAGAATTTCTCAGATGCAGAGATACCGTTATATGCTAAATAAGTAAGGGAGAAAATTGCCTATCTCAATATGTAAAAGTCTTTCCCAGAATCTTTTATCGGACAGGAGTGATTTTAACACATATCCTTAGTAATATTTTTGTGAACCGAAGCGGAGGAGGGTATGCCAATCTCACTTTAATTTGTTAATTTGACATTCTATTGTTTATATTTAATTGTTAATGGAAAGATTAGGAAACGGCTATGATATTTTATTTTGCGTTTTTGTTCGGTATCTTAACGGCTGAGGAATCTTCAAGTCCATCTTCAGCGATAAATAGTGATGAGATTCGGATTCAAGAGAAAAAGGAGGAAGAAAGTAATGCAAAAAGCAAGAAACAGATTGAAAAAGCGAAAGATGAGTTGCGTTTAAAAATTAGCCAACTTTTTTTGATAACACTTCAAGGTATGCACGGGACAAGGTCCGATGACCGTGTTTTTTTGTCACAATATACTCCCGCAGGCGTAGTTATACCACAGATTCTCGAACCAAAACGAGCAATGGATTATATTACAGAGATGAACTCCACCCTTCAAAATGAGGGCTTGCCGCTATGGTTGGCAGGGGATTTGTATGAGGTAATAGAAAGGCAACAGGCTGTTCCTTCGTCGTATGTTAACCTGCCACCACTGTTAGCCCTTTCTGCCAATCCTGACGCAAGCAATGTGGAACGAATTGTGCAACTCTGGAAAAGTTATATGCAGGGGCTCAATCTGAATATGATGTTAGGACCTCACCTGAGCCTGGCGTCGCTTTTGCCTAAGGCAAAAAGCAATTTGCAGTGTTTAGGCACAAATGCACAGACAGCCTCCGAGGTGGCTATGCAAATGTATCAGCAGTGGGATTTATCTACAACGCTTATGGTGCCTATGGATTTTCCGGGTGGGCAAACAAATCGTCAAGGGGTTCAGGCCGCTGTATTACTCACGCCAGAACAATATCTGATGGACAATGATGCCCTTCCTTATAAAAAACTGATAGATATGGCTTGTCCTATTATTCATGTAGGGACAACTCTGGTGCCCACATTAGAACCGCAGGGGAAACCTGCCTGCATTTCGCATGCTGTAATCTCTGAATTGCTACGAAAGAAAATGGGCTTTGGCGGTGTAGTTATTGCCGGTCCTTTGGACGCACCCGAAATCTTACAGTTTACAGACCCATCGGAAGCCGCATTGGAAGCACTGAAAAACGGCGCTGATGTTTTATATTATCAGGGTCCGACAAACACAGCAAGTCGTGCCATTGAACGCATCTGCTATGCAGTTCAGCAACAGGAAATACCCATTTCCCGAATTGATGAATCCTATTCCCGTGTAAAATCATTGAAAGATACACAATTTAATAAAGAGAATCCACAGAAAGAGAAGAGTGTAGTAAAACCTGCAGAATTGACGAAATCTAAAGGTAATATTTTTGATGACTCATATTATATTCTTAAAAATTCTGTAACCTTAGTAAAAAACGATGGGGGGCTACTCCCATTAGTTAAGAAGTCCGTGGCAGCAATTGGTATCACAGGACCTGTTGGCGTAGAGGAATTGAAAAAATATTTAAAAAAGTATCATAAAAACATTGGACTTCAAGTTATGCCTTCTTCGCCTCGTTTAGGTTATATCCCGGATTTTGAGATTGACCGTGCAGAAAAGACTTTGGGTAAGGCACCTGTAATAATATGCACAGTAGCCTCATCTATGAGATTGGCGGAACAGGAAGAGTTAATTGGACGACTGAAAGACACAGGTTCAAAGGTGGTGGCTATCGTTTTGGGTCATCCACAGGCTATTTCCTGTGCGAAAAGGGCAGACGCCATTCTTATCGCGTATGCGGAAGTCTCTGCTTACCAAATAGCACTCAAAGCAGCGGCAGAGACCCTTGTGGGGTTTCCTGCTTTTCGTTTCCGCTCCGTTATCCATGATTCGGTATTGGAGGCAAATCGGGAATATACCTTTTCGCTGAAGGAACTTGTTGCCATGCCTCCGGGAAAGTTGCCTGTGCCTGTTGGTGATGATTTTCCCGAAGGGTCAAGTTTAAGTTTCCCCATTGAAACCATGATTAAAAAGTGTGAATGGAAGATACAGGACAAACACAAATTTAAAGAGCCTTCTTTTACATTTACTTTCCCTTCGCAAGGGGAATATGCAGTGGAATTACAGGTTCAAGGTCCTGACAACCAGATTCAGGCAAAAACCTATACCATAGTGGTAAAATAATAAGTAGAGTTTTATATTTGTGATAAGGTCAAAGATATGGCAAAAAAACGATTCTTATGCGTATTATTCTTTGCTTTGATATTTATAGTAGCCGTCTCATTCGCAGGTGAGATATCTCTACCTCTGTGGTATATCGTGCAGGTAGACATAGATAATCCACAAGAACTGACCTGGCTCGAACAACAGGGTTATTCTGTGGATACCTATAATGGCAAGGTTGCACAAGTTTATATCCCCGTGGAAGCGTTAGAAAAACTTCAAAACATGGGATTTAATCCACAAGTATTAGGGACAGACCCATCACCCCTTCAAGAGAAAACACCATCGGGATACCATAACTACGCCGAACTTACACAATTTCTACAAGACCTTGCAAATACATATCCCAACCTTTCCCGATTAATCTCGTTGGGGCAGTCTGTTCAGGGACGAGAACTCTGGGCTATTCATATTACAGATAATCCTGACATCGAAGAAGATGAACCAGAATTCAAATATATCTCAACCATTCATGGTGATGAACCCGTGGGGACAGAACTGTGTCTATCCCTTGCTCAATATTTACTACAAAACTACACATCCGACCCGCGTATCAGAAATCTTGTAGATGAAATTTCAATATGGATTGTGCCTTTAATGAACCCGGATGGGCGTGAATTGGTAACGCGTAGGAATGCCAATGGCTACGATTTAAATCGTTCTTTTCCTGAATATCCAACCGATTTCAATACTTTTTATTATGATGGTGGAAACCCTTCCATTGAAACTCGTCAACCCGAGATACAGCACATTATGCGATGGTGTATGGACCATAATTTTGTCCTATCTGCGAATTTTCATGGAGGTTCCTGTGTTGTCAACTATCCTTATGATGATGACGGTGGACCCAGCGGTGTAGAAGCACCTACACCAGACGATACCCTTATCCGCTGGCTGTCCACACAATATGCCCAATACAACTCCCTTATGTATAACAGCACAGAATTTCCCGGCGGGATTGTGAATGGTGCAGTCTGGTATGTAATTACTGGCGGCATGCAAGATTGGAATTACCGATTTACAGGTTGCATCGAGGTTACTATAGAATTGTATAACACAAAATTTCCCGGTGGAACAATTATCCCTGTATTATGGGGAAAGAATCGCGAATCCATGTTATCGTATATGGAGTGTGTTCTTCGAGGAGTGCGTGGATTGATTTATGACCGAAATACAAGTGAACCTGTCTGGACAAAGGTATTGGTTCAGGGAAATGCTCAACCTGTATTTAACCATCCACGCATAGGAAATTATCACCGATTATTATTGCCAGATACCTACAACCTTGCCTTCGTAGCACAGGGATATATTCCCTATCGAGCCAATGCAATTGAGATTCAAAATGGGCTTGCCACACGCGTAGATGTGCCTCTCAGCACAGGGGACATTAATGGTGATGAAGAAATAAATGATGTGGATATAGACCTTGCTGTCCAATCTGTATTAGGTTTACCTGTCGAAGTAAACGCCGATGTAGATGGTAACGGTCTCAGTGCTACTGACATTCAAGCCATCATCAATCAGACCCTATCCGCACCCATCGGCATCTTCCCCGAATGATTAAGAATATAAAATGATAGTTGCTTTTTTAAGTTGTTCAAATCTTATGCAATAGCAAAGGTAATTTCAGTAGTTTGGATTAATTCCCAAAGGGGAATAGGCCATTCATTATTTTTACCTGTGAGTGAATCGTGCAAGGCAATGAGTTCTTCTAAATGCCCCTTTTGAGATGTTCGAGTTGTAAACTCATTAATTTTTATTCCATAACCTTTTAAGGATTTATAGTCATCAAGGATTATACTCTTTCCATCAAAATGAACCTCCATATATTCCTTGCCAAGTTTTTTACTTCCAACTGCAAAATATTCAATGCAAGCCACTGAACCATCTTTATATTTAAGAATAAAAGTTTTATTATCGCTTGGATTATACCCCTCTGTATTAGGATTGAGTGATTCAACCATTATATTTCCTACTTCACTGTTTGTTAAAAATGTTATTAAATCAATAATATGACATGCCTCACCAATTATTCTTCCACCTGATTCATGAGTCCAATGGTCTAACGGTAGAAATCCAGCATTCATACGATAATGAATTATCATAGGATTTATTCTCTGGTCTGTATACTTTTTTATTTCTTTCAAATATTTACTAAA
>CAZJTZ010000007.1:94792-116564 GCA_964549105.1 uncultured Nitrospirales bacterium | reverse complement strand
AGGCATATTAGGTGTTGGAGGAGAGGTGAAGAATTTAGGATTAGAAGACTGCTGGATAATAGGTTCTTATAGTGTAGGAGGTCTTGTGGGGTATAATGGTCATGATGGTAGTATTATGAGTAGTTATAGCACTGGAGCGGTGTCTGGTAGTTCTCGTGTAGGAGGTCTTGTGGGGGAGAATTGGGGTAGTATAACGAGCAGTTACAGCACTGGAGCGGTGTCTGGTATTTCTCAGGTAGGAGGTCTTGTGGGGGAGAATAGGTATGGTAGTATAACGAGCAGTTACAGCACTGGAGCGGTGTCTGCTTCTTGGAATGTAGGAGGTCTTGTGGGGTTGAATGATGGTAGTATAATGAGCAGTTACAGTATAGGAGTGGTGTCTGGTAGTAGTGGTGTAGGAGGTCTTGTGGGGTATAATGAAGGTAGTATATTGAGCAGTTACAGCATAGGAGCGGCGTCTGGTGTAGGTAATGTAGGAGGTCTTGTGGGGGAGAATTGGGGTAGTATAACGAGCAGTTACTGGGATATAGAGACCTCAGGTCAGAGTAGTTCTGATGGCGGAGAAGGTAAGACTACGATGGAGATGAAACAGCAGGCGACTTATTCAGAATGGGATTTTAAAAATACTTGGGGGATAGTAGAGAATAGTAGTTATCCATATTTATTATGGCAGGGAGGTCCATTAGTTACCTGTCCAGATGTTGTAGGAATAAGTCGGAGTTTAGCAGAGAGTAAGATAACTGGGGCAGGATTTAAGATAGGTAATGTAATTATGGAGTGTAGCAATACAATTCCAGCGGGTAATGTGATAAGCCAGAACCCATCAGCAGGACAGTATGTGAATCCTGGTATGAAATTGGATTTGATAGTTTCAAGTGGTCCCTGTCCTGAAAGGGAGGGATTAGAAGAAGGCTTAACTGAAGGTGAAGGAAATGATGAAGGGACTAACGATGGTGTTCATGAAGGAATAACGGAAGGGACTTCTGATGGTATACATGAAGGTGAAGGTCAAGGTGGGGGTGATGGAGGAGGTGGAGGTTGTGGCTGTTCAGGAGGCAAAGGCATGCTATCCTTTGACGGTTTCATGAAATACCTGTTAGACTTTTTATTTGTCGGTTTCCTTGTATCATTGATGAGTGGTATGAAGAGACAAAATAGATACGATTAGAAAATAACACATACCGTTGCTGTCCACTAAAAGATTTGGGAAGAGTTTTTGGACATTGATATGGATAAGAAAATACTATTTTCTCCGTAATGGTTAATGTTTAGTTGATTTATATATTTTATCCCTTACAGAAATGAATATATTAATCGCATATAATATCTATTGTTTTATGTATAACCTATCATAAATTTATATTTTTGTGTTATTGTAGGGGCACGATTCCTCGTGCACAAAGATTCAGGTTATAGCATATTAGATATCGGAATTTGGGTGTTTGATAAATCAAACCCCTACATGGGTTTTCATCTTTTTATACATGTCTGTTAGTGAATTGGGATTCCCTCTTTATTTGTAGAAGATTTTTGGGATAGAAATATTGTTGTCTTTATTCTTATAGAAAAAATTGTTGTTGAAATTATGAAAGGAATGTCTATACTTTTATTGGACAGTTGTGGGGATTTAGACATTTTGTTCAGCAGTGGCACGGGGGAAAGAGCCTAAAATTTTGAGGTTGCGAGCCCTGTCGCTAATTTTTTCAACAACCTCTTGCGATTTTTGGTCTTTGATATGTCCAAGGAAGTCAATGAAGAATACATATTCCCAGGGAGCCTGACGAGAGGGACGCGATTCGATTCTTGTTAAATTGATATTTGACTCAGCAAAAGGCACAAGTAGATTATACAGTGCCCCGGGTTTATCTTTAACGGAGAGGAGTAATGAAGTTTTATCGTCCCCAGTAGGTTCTACAATTTGATGCCCTAACACCACGAATCGTGTGTAGTTATGAGCCATGTCTTCTATACTTTCTACGACAATTTCAAGGTTGTAAGTTTGTGCTGCCAATTTGCTGGCGATGGCTGCGGTAAAGGGTTCTTCCGCAGCACGACGGGCTGCTTCTGCGGTGCTGGATACTTCGATTAATTCTATCCCGGGGAGATTGGCACGCAGCCAGTTTCGGCATTGTAAAAGTGCATTATCTTTTGAATAAACTCGACGAATTTGGTTGAGGGAACAATTTGCAAGGAGATTCTGAGAGATTCTTAGTAAGACTTCATTAATAATTTTTAGGTCTGAATTGATAAAGAGGTCTAATGTATCGCTAACTGAGCCTCCGATAGAACTTTCAATGGGCACAACGCCATAATCAATTCGTTGTCGTTCTACTTCCGTGAATACATCTGCAAAGGAAGGGAGGGGATGATATTCCGCCGTACTACCAAAAACTCGAATTGCAGCCATGTGGCTAAATGTATCTTGTGGTCCCAAGAAAGCGACACGGGTAGGTTTTTCCAGGGAACGGATAGCACTCATAATTTCGCGGTAGATAGAACAGATGGCTCGTTCATCCAGAGGGCCGTGATTTAATTGTAGCAATTTTTCAATTATTGTTTTTTCGCGTTCAGGTACATAAATGGGTGCGTTTGACTTACTTTTAATATGGCCTATTTCCTGGGCACAAATAGCCCTTTCGTTGAGAAGACTAATTATTTTTTGGTCAATTTCATCGATTTTTTTTCTTAATTCATCAATATTCAATTTCTTCTCCTCTCAATGATTTCCATAGGTGCCATGTTTGCCACGAGCACAGCGATTTTACCAGAGTCAAAACGGACTTTTACTCTCATTTTACCCCCTTTGCCTTCTGTATTCAAAACGACGCCATACCCAAATTTAGCATGCCAGACTTTTGAACCTACCCCATAATCTTGTTCTTTTCCTTTTTTCTCAAAATCGGTTTCCTGTCCTGAATAAGATTTTACATCATTTTTTTGTTCTCTTTTTGTTTCTTTTTTATCTTCTATACCGTATACATTTAAATTCTTTAAGTCTATCTCAAATAAAAATCGGGACATATCTCTGTCGGGTATCACTCTACCATAGTAAAGTCGTGAGGCAGAACCTGATAAGACAAGTTTTTTGCGGGCACGGGTCATAGCCACATAGCAAAGTCGTCGTTCTTCTTCGAGGTCTGTTGCAGTATCATCTTCGTCGAGATAAGGGAACAATCCATCTTCCAGACCTGTGAGATAGACATAATCGAATTCAAGTCCTTTGGCACTATGGCAGGTTAAAAGATGAATCGCATTCTGTTTGGGTTGTGTTGTATCTAAATCTGTCATCAGGGCTAATTCCTGGAGAAATTCAAGTAATGTTTTTCCTCTTGTTGCATACTGTTCGCAAATAACGATAAATTCCTGTATGCTTCCTTCTCTATCTTTCCCTTCTTTTTGACCCACTTCATTAATGTAATCGAGATAACCTGTTTTTTCAATTAAATATTTGACGGTCTCCCCTATCGGTTTCTCTTTTGAGTATAGTTTTATTTCGTCTATCAGATGAACAAAATTTGTCACAGATTTCCGAGTTCTTAAAGGGAAAATCTCATTGTGTTCTATTTCTCGTAGAAGCTGGAATAAGGTTGATTTTTTTTGCCTTGCATATTCTTCAATTTGTTTTATACTTGTCTCTCCCAGATTGCGGTGTGGGACATTAATAATTCTTCGCAAGGCGTCATCATCACTTTCATTGGTCAAAAGACGCAGGTAGGCGATAATATCCTTTATTTCTTTCTTTGCATAGAAACGAATACCTCCGATAACGATATGAGGCATTCCTCTTCGGCGAAAGGCTTCTTCAAAAGGACGGGATTGGTGATTGGTACGGAATAAAACTGCCACTTTTTCTAATGGATATTGGTTTTTTTGAATATCATTAGCAATCCATTCTGCCTCGTCTTCGTCTGTTTTTGCCCAGTAGAACTGTATTTTTTCTCCTTCCTCGTTTTGAGTCCATAATTTTTTACCCAATCGGTTTTCATTGTGTTCTACGAGTTTGTTGGCTAAAAGGAGAATGTTCTGGGTACTTCTGTAATTTTGTTCTAGACGAAATACAAAACTTCCTGGAAATGTTTCTGTAAAGTTCAAGATATTGTTCAAATCACTACCGCGCCAGGAGTAAATACATTGGTCTTCGTCTCCGACTACAAAAATGCGGTTGTAAGGTCCCTTTAAGGCGTGAACAAGTCTGAACTGTGCATAATTGGTGTCTTGAAACTCATCTACCAATACATCGGTGAAGTAGTTTTGAATTTTATCCCGAATAGAACTGTTCTCTTCTAAAATTTTTACAGGGAGTGAGATTAAGTCATCGAAATCTACTATGTTCTGGGATTGGAGATAATCATTATATAAATCCCACACTTTGGGGAAATGGGGATTAGGGGGAATAATGGTATTATTTGTAGGGTCAGAAATATTTTGTTTGTATCTACTTATCCAGGCCAGGGCTCCGCGTGGAGTAAATTGCTCCAACAGGATAGGGTCTGCTTTTAAGAGTTTTTTAATAAGAGAAATCTGGTCATCATCATCTATGAGAATGAAATTGTTTTTCAAACCTATATAAGTGGCATATCTTCTTAAAAATTGCAAACCAAAAGAGTGGAAAGTTCCTACCCAGGGCTGTTTGTCTGAATTAGGAATTTTACTTAGAACTCTTCTTTTCATTTCATCTGCGGCTTTATTTGTAAAGGTAACAGCAAGGATTCGCTGAGGAGACACCTTTTTTTCATTTATGAGCCATATAATATGTTCTACGATGACCCTTGTCTTGCCTGTCCCTGCACCTGATAGCACCAAAACTGCGGATTTATCTGAGCACACAGCATTTATTTGTTCAGGGTTTAAAGAAGACATACTCGATAGCTTGGTTGTCCGCCACAGAAAAATTTTTGAATTGTTTTTTTTATAATGTTGCTAACTGCCCGCAGTGTATCGTGTAAGGGCTTGCATGTAATTTGCACGCTCGAATGCCGCAGGTTCATTCACCGATTTTTGGCTCATACTTCCCTGCATTACCTCGATAGAATCATATTCTCGTTCATTCATCCATTGTTCTAATTTTTTCAAAACGGTTCCCAGATGCGGTATACCGTATTTGAGTAGTGCTGAAGTCATCATTGCGACTTTTGCACCTGCCATCATAGATTTAACCACATCTTCAGCAGTATGAACGCCACCTGTAATGGCAAAGTCCACATTGATTCTTCCATACAGGATAGCAACCCAGCGTAAACGGAGCAAAAGTTCGTTAGATGTGCTTAAATTGATGTGAGGGGTAACCTCCAAATTATCCAGATTAAAATCTGGCTGATAGAAGCGATTAAAGAACACGAGTGCATTAGCACCAGCGTCAACAAGATTCCTGGCTATATTAGGCAAGGATGTGAAGTAGGGACCAATCTTTACTGCCAGTGGAATAGTCACAACTTTTTTAATTTCTTTTACTAAATCAACATACATATCTGAGATATAGTTATCTGTCATGTTCGGGTCAGTAGGAATAAAGTAGATATTCAGTTCAAGGGCATCTGCACCGGCTGACTGTATCTTTCGTGCGTATTCAACCCATCCGCCTTTGGAGACACCGTTTAAACTGCCCACGATTGGTATAGACACGGATTGTTTAGCCTTATGTATATGTTCAAGGTAGGCATCAGGACCCATACGAAAATCGCTCAAATAAGGGAAATAGGTAATAGCTTCTGCAAAACTTTCTGCCCCTAATGAAAGATTGCTATCTAATTCATTACTCAATAATGTAATTTGCTCTTCAAATAAAGAATGAAGAACTACCGCGGAAGCACCTACATCTTCCATCCTTTTTATATTATCTATATTATCGCACAGGGGAGAGGGTGATACGACAAGCGGGTTTTTAAGGGCAAACCCAAGATAATTTGTTGTTAATTCTGCCATGGTCAAACTCCTTTTTTATAATTTCATTCAAAAGAATTATATCTGTGTTTCTGTTATTGTTTTCTGAATATTTTCCATGTTGGACTGCAATTCATCACAAGTCATAGAAGACAAATGTTCGTATAATTTCCACCGCATTTTAATATCTTTTTCTGCTTCTTGAAGAAGTTTTTTTGCAACTTCTGGATTGCTTAGTGATAACATCTTGTAGCGGGTCTCATTGTAAACATAATCCTGTAAGGGCATGGAAGGTTCTTTTGAATCTAATTGGATAGGATTTTTCCCTTCTTTTAAGAGGAGAGGATTAAATCTTACCAGTTGCCAATGTCCTGTGGCAACCGCCTTCTTCTGCTGTTCCAAACCCATTGTCAGATTGTAGCCATGAGCAATACAATGGCAGTAAGCAATAATTAGTGATGGACCGGGGTAGGCTTCTGCTTCACGGAAGGCTTTGATGGTTTGTGCATCGTTTGCACCCATAGCAACTCGGGCTACATAACAGGTGCCATAAGTCATTGCCATTAAAGCCAGGTCTTTTTTGGGCGTAGGTTTTCCACCCGCAGCAAATTTGGCAACTGCGGCGCGAGGTGTTGCTTTTGAACACTGACCACCTGTATTGGAATATACTTCGGTATCCAGAACTAATATGTTTATATCACGATTTGTAGCAACTACATGGTCCAGCCCACCATAACCAATATCGTAAGCCCAACCATCACCGCCTAAAGACCAGACACTTCTTTTTACAAGCACATCTGCAATACATAACAGTTCTCTTGCTTGTGGAGAATCTATGCTATTTAATTTTTGTTTAAGCACATTTACACGCTGTCTCTGGGATAAAATACCTTCTTCAGTGGTCTGGTTTGCATTAAGTAATGACTCAACCAGTTCCGTGCCGAGTTGGGTTTCTAATTGTTTGAGTAGATGTTGGGCATAAGATAATTGTGTATCTACCGCTACACGCATACCCAATCCGAATTCGGCACTATCTTCAAACAGGGAGTTGTTCCAGGCTGGACCTTTTCCTTCTGCATTGGTTGCCCATGGGGTTGTAGGCAGGTTTCCGCCATAAATGGAGGAACAACCTGTGGCATTCGCAACTATCATACGGTCGCCAAACAGTTGGGATATTAATTTGATATATGGCGTTTCACCACAACCTCCACATGCCCCAGAAAACTCAAATAAAGGCTGTAATAATTGAATATCTTTGACTAGATTTAGGTTTAACTTTATTTTATCGAGATAAGGAATACTTTCAAAAAATTTCCAATTTTCACTTTCGGTTATGCGTAGAGGCGCTTGTAATTGCATGGTAACACCCCGTTTTTTGACTTCTTTCTTATCTTTGGCAATACATACTTCATAGCACAAACCGCAACCTGTGCAATCTTCTGGAGACACCTGTAAGGTGTAGCGGAGTTGTTTGTATTCTTTCCATTTGGGTTCTGCGGATTTGAAGGTTGGAGGTGCACTTTTTAAACACTGGGGGTCATATATTTTTGCCCGAATAACGGCATGCGGACAGACCAAGACGCATTTTCCACATTGAATACATACTTCTGGGTCCCAAACAGGGATTTCAAGACCGATGTTCCGTTTTTCCCATTTTGTTGTGCCTGTTGGAAAAGTTCCATCAGAAGGTAAAGCACTCACAGGAACTTCATCTCCGTCACCAGAGATAATTTTTCCTAGTATATTCTTTACAAAATCGGGAGCCTCCTCTGGAACAGGTAGAGCAAAATCGAAGGAACTGGTTACTTTATCGGGGACTTTGACTTCGTGAAGATGGTCAAGAGCCATGTCAACTGCCTGCCAGTTTTTTTGAACAATTGCTTCGCCCCGTTTTCCATAAGTTTTCTTGATAGATTCTTTAATGGCTTGAATCGCTTCTTCTCTTGGAAGAATTCCACTTATAGCAAAGAAACAGGTCTGCATGATAGTATTAATTCTTCCGCCCATCCCTGCTTCGCGAGCCACTTTAACAGCATCTATAACATAAAACTTAATGTTTTTTTCTATAATCCGTTTTTGGGTTGTCTTTGGTAAATAATTCCAAACTTCATCAGGACCGTAGGGGCTATTGAGAAGGAAGGTAGCGTTCTTTTCTGCTACTTTCAGGATATCGTATTTTTCTATAAAACTGAATTGATGGCATGCTACAAAATTAGCCCTTGTAATTAGATAGTTTGAACGGATTTCTTTGGGTCCAAACCGCAGATGGGATACGGTCATGGAACCAGATTTTTTTGAATCATAAACGAAATATCCCTGAGCATAATTGGGTGTATCTTCACCGATAATCTTGATGGAGTTTTTGTTGGCTCCTACCGTTCCATCGGAACCTAATCCATAGAAGACAGCACGAATAACCTTGGGGTCTTCAATAGAGAAGTCAGGGTCATAGTCTATGCTTGTGTTTGTTACATCGTCTTTAATACCGACGGTAAAATGATTTTTGGGTTTATCTTCATTAAGTTCATCTACCACACCTTTAATCATGGCTGGAGTAAATTCTTTTGAGGATAAGCCATATCTACCTCCGATAATTTTTGGCATGGCTTTTAAGTTTGTTTCTCCTGAGGCAAAGGATTCGTTCAAAGCGTTGACCACATCTAAATATACTGGTTCACCAGGGGCACCCGATTCTTTACAACGGTCTAATACGGCTATTTTCTTCACGGATGGAGGAATGGCTTTTATGAAGGCTTTTGAATCAAATGGACGGTAAAGACGAACCTTAATAGCACCTACCTTTTCTCCATGATTGACTAAATATTCAATGGTTTCTGTTGCTGCTTCACAACCGGAACCCATCAGAATTAATACTCGTTCTGCATCTGGAGCACCGATATAATCGAACAGGTGGTATTGTCTTCCTACAATTTTAGCGAAACGGTCCATATATTCCTGGACAATAGAGGGACAGGCTAAATAGTAGGGGTTGCATGCTTCTCGCCCTTGAAAGTAAACATCGGGATTTTGGGCTGTCCCACGGATAACGGGACGGTCTGGATTAAGGGCTCTTTCACGGTGAGCACGAATATACTCTTCATCAATCATACTTCGAATATCTTGCTCTGTAAGCATTTCTATTTTGACTACCTCGTGAGAGGTACGAAAACCATCAAAAAAGTGAAGGAAAGGAATACGAGATTTTAAGGTAGCTGACTGAGCAATCAGAGCAAAATCCATTGCCTCTTGCACTGAAGCAGAAGCCAGTAGAGCGAAGCCTGTGGTTCGTGCTGCCATGACATCAGCATGGTCTCCGAATATAGACAGAGCATGAACAGCAAGAGAACGGGCAGAGACATGGAACACCGTCGGAGTTAATTCTCCTGCAATCTTATACATATTGGGCAACATTAACATCAAACCCTGGGAAGCAGTAAAAGTTGTCGTTAAAGCACCGGCTTGCAATGAGCCATGAACGGCTCCTGCGGCACCGGCTTCACTTTGCATCTCAACGACTTGAGGTATGTTTCCCCAGATATTTTTCCTGCCTTCAGCAACCCATTGGTCCATAAATTCTCCCATAGGCGAAGAAGGGGTTATCGGATAAATAGCAGCCGCATCATTTACTTGATAGGCCACCGTTGCTACTGCTTCATTACCATCGAGAGTATGCATAGGTCTGTTCATAAATTTAACTCCATATTCATATTTTTAGGGTTTACATCAAACTTTAAAAACAACAATCCCCTCTACGGAGATTAAAACTTCGCTTACACAATATAATATATATTATTGAACTTTTTTAAGAACAATTGCAATTCTAACAAGGAAAATGTTTATCCGACTGCTAATTTTTCAGCCGATTTTTCTAAAGATTGTTCCTTTTGAAAAACGGGTAAAAGTCCATTTTCAGGTAATCCATAGGTATCGTAGTTTTTAACTGCCTGTATTATTATAGTTAAACCTATGGATAGGGCATCTTTATTCATAGCCTCTACTGTATCATAACGCGTATGATAGTATCTTGCAGGAGAAGGGTCCATCGCAACAAATGCTGTGGCAGGGATGCGATTCCTTGTAAATACAGTTGCATCGGACGAACCCAGATAAACGGACATGTTCTTTAGTTCAACTCCACATTCCGACCCGGCTTGATATAAAAGAGAAATAGCACCGGAGTGATGAAGTAGTAACCCATTCAAATCGCGAACGGCTACCCCCATATCTTTTAAATCACTTATCGTATCTATAGCAATTACAACGGTAGGTATGCTTTGCAATTCTTCCTTATGCTTTTCAACGAATGCCATTGCTCCTCGAAGTCCTGCTTCTTCACTCCCTGTGATTAGGCAATCAATCTCCGTATTTTGTATTTCGAATGGATGTTTGGAGAACCATTTTAACACTTCAACAGCAAGGCAACTACCACTAAGGTTATCATTGGCGCCGGGAACTACATAAGAAAATCGGATAAAGGAAACAGCAATTATCCCATATAACGCACCGGGAACAATAGAAAGTTTTCTAATAATTTCAGGAATAAATGTCAATTCTTGTCCTCTGAAATGTTCATAAGAGAGTAAAAAGGCAATGACAAACAGGTAGATTGTGCATATAAGAATAATTACAACGGCAAGTTTGATATAAATTTTTCCCCATTGATTAAACCTCATTTCATAAGCACTATCCGCATGACCACATAAAACAATCCTTTGTTTTATAGATTTACCTGAAGGTATCCATCGTGCAAAGACATTGTTCGATTCTTTTTTGGGTAAGAAGGGGTCTAATAGTCGGCGATATTGTCCGAATTGAAACCATACAATTAATAAGGATGTAAAAATACCTGCAAGCCCTAAGTAAGGATGAAGATTAATAGCGAAGGAGGAAAAGAAAACGATTATACCTGTTAAGGGTAAAAAGAAAAGCAAACCCATAGGAGCAACAGGAAAAGGCTCTATGGAAACCGAAGTTGCATTCTCGTCTAATTCTTCAGCCAGATATTTTTGTGTTTCGTATTCGCTCTCTGACCCCGGTTCACGAGGTCCAAAGTTGTCTAAAATATATCGGATTTTTTCAATAATTTGCTGAGCAATTTGTTGACTTTCTTCTTTTGTGATTAGAATATTTTTTGCCACTACCCATTCCTCTATTTAATATCAGTTATTTAATTGGTATAAATCTTTTTCTGACTTCTTCCCAGAGTTGATTAGCCAATTCTTTTCGGTCGGTTCCGTATATAGGTTGCTCACCAAAAATGACTCGTGCTTTAAATCCACGATAGCCTAGTAGTCTAAAAATATGATAAGGAAATGGTTCAGGCCGCCACCAGGAAACAAAATAACTGACAGGTGGAGTTCCGTCAATATTTTCATAGGTAATGCTTGCATAATGAACAGGCATATTGCACTCTACTGGGGCACTTAAAAGTGCGGAACGGAAGGGTTGGACATCTTTTCCACAGGAAATTCGACTTTCTGCAAATACAGCGACTCCATCTCCCATTTTCAAGGCATGTTTTATTTCTTCGTTGACTCTTTTGGTATCCAATCTGTTGGAACGGTCTATAAAAATAATGTATAGCATCTTTGAAACGAAACCAATTACAGGCCAATGCTCAACATCACCCCGTGCCACAAAGATACAACCTGTAGCATAATGAAGTAAAAGGGTATCTATATAACTTATATGGTTTGCAACAATAAAGCATGGAAGAGTCGGAATTTTTCCTTCTATTTGCACCTGTATCCCTGTGGTTTTTACAAACATTGTAGCCCATAGGTGTAATATATGTCTTCGGATTTTGCGGTCAGTTCGTTCTGAAAAGTAAGAGATAGGATAAATTAGACAACGAATTGCAAAAAATATCGGGGCTAATATAAAAAATAGAAAAATGAGTCTGAATAGTGCTCGCAATTTGGAACCCGGTTTATGTAAATATTTTATCTTCATAAAAACATTATTACTTTAATAGAACATCTTAAACCATAAAAAAATAATTGTTAGAGATTTAACAATCATTATATAAAATAAAAACAACATATTTCATTCAAAGGATTTTAAAAAATATCTGTTTTACAATGAGTATTTCTACTTTTATATAATAATAACAATAGGTTTTATATTTAATTATTTTTTAGACTTATATAGGAGTAAAGAATTGTGAATAAAAAAATATTAGGGATTTTTTTTGTAGTTCTTTTCATTGTTGTTGGTGTTCCCTTTTTAACTGTTATAAAAGGTATTATTGCATTGCAGATGGCAAATTCTGGCGAGAATGCCGCTCCAGCACCTGTGGAAAAATTGCCTACAGATCCACCTCTGCTTAATGAGTCCAATCTGGTAGGAACTTCCTGGGTTGTAAAACATCCCAAATTACCAGCACCTGTTACTATAACCTTAAATGCTGGTGGTCAAGCAGTGGCTACGGTACCTCCCCAATTAGCCCCCCTTGCAATACAAATGCTGGGAACAGACAAGTTGGTGGGGACCTGGAGTGTGAATGGTGCAAAATTTATTGCCACAGTTAATTTTCAAGGAAAAGAGTATAAGGTGGAATGTGATATTAGTGGTGAGAAAATATATTTTGAGAACAGAGAAATTCAAAGAGCCAGTTAAGTTTACTCCATTTTCTATATCTTTAAGGAGAAAATAGAATGAATCGGAGGGTAGTTATATTTTTTATTGTATTACTGGTGATAATTTTAGGTGTTCCACTTTTAGCACCTCTGATGAATCAGTTTTCTTCTAACACTACCGCTACTACTTCGCAGGATAAATCTCAAAAAACTACTACCTCTTCGTCTGGCTCATCAGCTCCTGCTCCACCTACACCTGTGCAAACTGCTCCACAGGTTCAATATCAAACACCTCCTGTAATACCTCAGGGACCTCCTGATTTTACAGGAACAGCCTGGAATGTGCCTACACCTTATGGAATAATTCAAGTAAGTTTAAATCCGGGAGGTCAGGCAATTGCAGCACACCCCATGGTGGGAACTGTATCTGGAACATGGCGAATGCAGGGAAACAGGATTGTAGTCACTGCAAGTTTCATGGGAAAAACCCAGACAGTAGTAGCAGATATTTGTGGTAATACTTTATGCTTTAATGGTAGAGCAATCCAGAGGATAAGGTAAGTTTAACTAAAATTAATAAGGGTTGTGAATATGGCAGGTCGGTTTTCAGAGCAGGTGGTTCTCATAACAGGAGCATCATCGGGAATTGGTGAAGCAACTGCTTATGAATTTGCCAGAGAAGGTGCAAAGGTAGCACTTCTTGCACGAAGGAAAGAAAGATTAGAAAAGGTTAAAGAAAATATTATCCAAAAAGGTGGAATTGCCGAAATCTTTATAGCGGATGTTACGAATTATGAAGAATTGAAAGGTACTGTAGAAAAAATTATTGAACTCTGGGGAAAGCTGGATGTTGTCTTAGCCAATGCAGGTTTTGGGGTTTCAGGGCATATTTTACAATTGAAGGTTGATGACTTCCGAAGACAACTCGAAACAAATTTTTTTGGCGTGTTAAATACGATAGAGCTGACTCTGCCCTATTTGGTGAAACAGAAAGGGAGACTGGGAATTTTAGGTAGTGTTTCAGGAAGGGTTTGCACTCCTTTATCTTCACCTTATTGTAGTAGTAAGTTTGCTGTGGTTGCGTTGTCTGAGTGCATATATTATGATTTGAAGCCTTTAGGGGTTTCTGTAACCTGTATTAATCCGGGATTTGTCAAAAGTGAAATCAGGCACAAAAATAAATATGGTGAATTGACAAATCGTCCTGACCCTGTTCCCTCTTTTTTAGTATTACCCACAGAAAAAGCAGGCAAACAAATAGTCTGTGCTCTTTACCATCGAAAACCAGAACTTATTATTACAAAGCATGGGAAACTGTCCATCTTTTTTGGACGACATTTTCCGCGGACCTATCGTTTTTTTCTTGGGTTCGTTGCAAAAAGAAATGCCAAAAAGATTCCGCTACCTGTTCCCCCTAATGAGAACGAGAAATAAAGGTAGCAGAGAAAAGTCTATTTTACAAAGTAAGCACGCTTGATGTAATCTAAATCGGGGAACATTTGTTCTAAATAAGCATTACCTTGCATCCGTATCATCATTTGGTCAGGGGATTCACCATATTTTGGATTTATTTTTTCAACCACTTCCATACCTTCTATGACCTGGGCAAACGGTGCAAAACCCATCGTATCTAAACGCGTATTATCACCAAGATTTATGAACAACTGCGTTGACCTGGAATTGGGTAAGGATGTTTTAGCATAAGTAATTGTGCCTTTTTTATTGCTCTTCACTACCGGGTCATCTTTAATAGTCTTTTCTCCATATTTGGCAGTCAATTGTGGGTCAGCGGCTAACCCAAATTGGACGACAAAACCGGGAACTACCCGAAAGAATCGGGCACTATCATAGAACTTTGCCTTTAACAATTCGTAGAAATGTTCAACTCCAATAGGAGCCCAATCTTTATGGCACTCTATTGTAAAATTGCCATTGGAACATTCAAAACGAACTTTAAATGTGTCGGGAGCCTTTTCGGGCATCTGTGATAAAGGAATTTCTTCTGGAGTCGTGGATTGGGCGTTTGAACTCGTGTTTGAAGAAGTTGTTCCATTTTGATTTTTTTCTGTCATATTGTTTTCCTCTGTTTTTTGTTCTTGTTTTGCTAATTTTTTTGCTTGTTCTATTTTTTCTAATGCTTCATTTGCTTTTTCCATTTGTGCCCTGGTTAATCGGGGTTGGGCAAAATACCAGGAATAAGCACCAATGCCTAATATTCCCAATACAATCACGATAGGGATTAAAAAAAACTTATTAGAAACCATAAATTATTCCTTTACTTTTTAATCTTACATTGTTTCTTTGAAAATGTATTTCCATTTGTATATAGTAAATTAGAAAGTTAAGTATATATAATAATTTTATTTTTAATCAATTTTGGAAATGGAGGATATTCCAATGCGGTTTTTTTTAATTATTATTTTAGTATTCATGCTTCTGTGCCCAATTTCTTCTTATGCCCTGGAATTGACTTTGAACATAAAGGGTTCTATGGAAGAGATTGCAAAAGTTCTTGAATGTTTGAAACAATCAGGTTTAGGGCTAACATCTCAGCAGGAAGGGATGGACCCATTTCGAATTCACATATATAGTTCAAATGAAGCATCACAGGAAGAGACGCAGAATAGGATTTCAATAGGCTTTACAGAAATTCGGATAGAGCCAGAAAATCCCATTTCGGGCACACCTATTAAGATTATGGCAAAGATGGTTGATACGCTTAATATTGTAGACACATTATCAGCGACTTTATTTGGGACATCTATTTCTATAGATTTGAAAGATGATGGACAAAATGGTGATGAAACAGCCGGCGATAGAATCTGGTCAGGAATTTTTAATCTGCCTGCGGATGTTTCGGGAAACAAAACATTTATATTAACTGCTTTTGATGAAAAGGGTAGAATTATACAGATTAAATCAGAGGAAGGAATTCTTAAACCGATAATAGGAACTTATGACTGTATAATTCGGAATGAAGAGAAGAAACAAAATTAGACATTTTTATTTTTATAAAGGAGCAGGGCATTGGAATCTGGGACGATGCGTTTTTTAGACCGATGGGTTGGTATCTTTTTATGTTTTGTTTTAAGCCTTTTTGAAAAAATAAGGACTTTTTTTTCTCAAAGAAAAACGGAGAAACACCAGCCAAACCGAATTTTGTTTGTTAAACTTATTGAACAGGGCGCTATGGTTTTGTCTTCACCAGCGTTAGAAAAAGCAATGCAATGGGTAGGGAAAGAAAATGTGTATGTATGTGCCTTTAATAAAAATAGTTTTGTCCTGCCCATTTTAGGTGTTCTACCGAAGGAAAATATTATTGAAATAGATACGACCCATTTTTATACAATGGTCTGTGATGTCATCAAGTATATATGGAGATGTCAACGGTTAGGAATTGATACGGCTATTGATTGTGAATTTTTTTCAAGGGGCTCGGCTATTATTACTTTTTTAAGTGGTGCGAAGGCGAGGGTAGGTATGCACAGTTTTTTAAATGATGCTCCTTACCGTGGAGATTTAATGACACATAAGGTAAGTTATAATCCCTATATACACACCACTTATATTTACCTACTTATGGTAGAGGCATTAAAGGAAGTGCCGAAGGAAATCCCTCTATTAAAAATTCCTTTTGTCCATGAAAAATTAGTTATACCTCGTTACATACCCGATGTGGAACGGAAAGAAAAATGGGAGCAAGTGTTAAAGATAGACCCAACTCAAGAAAAGAGTCCGCGTGTTATTTTTACCCCCAATACTCATGACTTGTTAAGGGTTCGCAAATGGAATATTGAAAACTACATCGAGTTGTCGAAAAGGCTTATTAAACAATTTCCTGGCATAACTTTTGTGCTAACAGGCCTTTCTGAGGAGAAAGAGGAATTGGAACAATTTGGAAAAGAAGTGGGAGAAAATTATTTTATAAACCTGGCAGGTGATACGGATTTTGAAGACCTGCTTACTCTATATACTCTATGTGATGTGTTGGTTACAAATGACAGTGGTCCTGCCCATTTTGCAACGACTTCTAATATTGATATTGTTGTCTTATTCGGTCCGGAAACACCTGTCTTGTTCTCACCGATTGGAGAACATGTGCATATTTTGTATGCCAATCTTGCATGTAGTCCATGTTTGAATGCGTATAATTACCGATTTTCTTTTTGCAAAGATAATATCTGTTTAAAGTCAATATCCGTAGATAGGGTTTTGGAGGAAGTGAATAAATGTATTATACAAAGGGTAAAATAAAAATTAGACAAAAGAGAATTAACATCAAGAAATGAATTTACTGACCTCTTTTCATACTGGTATAAAAATTTTTAATGTTCTCTGGAGCAGGTGGAGAGGTTCTATCCCCACCTATTTACCGATTCTTATTGCTTTTGTTACTTATCGGTGTAATCTACGCTGCGCAATGTGTGGGCTTTGCGAACTGCGTGAGCATTCTGACCCTGATGAATTAACAACAGAAGAATGGAAAACGGTTATCCGTTCTGCACGAAATTTAGGAACTTTCATAATTTCTATTTCGGGAGGGGAACCGCTGTTACGGAAAGACCTTGAAGAAATAATCCGCTATGCAGAGGAGAATAAAATATCTACCCACTTATGCACAAACGGAACGCTTATTGATAAAGCCAGGGCTCAAAAACTGAAAGAAGCAGGATTAAAAACAATTTCAATTTCACTGGATAGTGCAGTAGAGGAGGTTCATGATGCTATCCGCGGCAGAGGACAATTTCAAAAAACTATCGAAGGGATACGCTGTCTCCGTGAGGTTGCACCTGAAATACGCTTCAGTATCAATACGGTCATAACCAAAAAAAATTATAAGGGAATATCGTCCCTTGTCCATTTTGCCAGAGAGTTGGGAGCCAACCAGATTAAATTTGCCCCTATTCATTCTAATCTTTTACACCGATATAAGGACGATAGTATATGGGGGGAATTTTTCTTCAATAAAGAAGAACTTGATGAATTGGAAAGGGAACTTACTCTCGCAAGAAAACTTTGCAAAAAAGAGAGAATATTAACGACTTCTAATAATTTTTATAAGGGGATAACAAAAAGTTTTGTTCAGTCTAATGCCTTCACCTGTTACGCAGGTTTTCTGGATTGTATTATTACTCCTGATGGCAAAATAGGTGCTTGCTGTGATATGGAAAGCCCTCTATCTGTTCGTGAAAAATCCATTGAAGAGATATGGCACTCCCCTTTATTTCATACTTATCGCAAGCGTGTATGTGATTGTAAAAAGTATTGCTGGGATACTACTAATACAGAATTTAGCCTTCGACTTTATCCTACCACTATTATTTCAGAACTCCCTACGATGCTGAGAGAGTTTCTTTTTTATTTGAAGTAGTTTTTTTCTCTTTACTGAAATTAAAGCCAGGTTTGTCGTCTTTGGTGATATCAATATATACATAGCCGCCATTTTCAAGTTTGCCAAACAAGATTTCATCGGCAAGGGGTGTTTCTATCTCTTTTTGTATTAACCGTGCTAAAGGTCTTGCACCCAAACGGGTATCATAGCCCTTTTCTGCTAACCATTCACGGGCAGAATCGCTTAATTCTAATGCTACATTTTTCTCTATAAGTTGCGATTTAATGCGGTTAATAAATTTATCTACAATCATTTTCATTACTTCCATATTTAATGGATTAAATGAAACAATTGCGTCTAATCGGTTACGAAATTCAGGAGACATGGTTTGCTCGATGGCTTTCAGGCTTTTTCTCTCTGATTCATCTTGGGACAGGGTAAATCCAATAGACTGGGAGTAAAGTTCGCGTGCCCCTGCGTTTGAGGTCATAATAAGAATAACATTTCGGAAATCGGCTTTTTTGCCTGCGTTATCCGTAAGTGTAGCCTCATCCATAACTTGAAGCAGAATATTAAACAAATCGGGATGAGCCTTTTCTATCTCGTCCAACAAAAGAACGGTATACGGATGACGACGAACTTCATCAACTAAGATGCCTCCTTGTTCAAATCCTACATAGCCCGGCGGAGCACCAATCAACCTGGCTACAGAATGCTTTTCCATATATTCACTCATGTCATATCGAGCAAAGTGATTTCCGAGAATGAGTGCAAGTTGTCGTGCTACTTCTGTCTTTCCAACACCGGTAGGACCTGTAAATAAGAAGCAACCAATGGGGGAATTGGGCTTTCCCAATCCAGCACGAGAACGACGAATAGCCTTTACCATTATATCTATGGCTTTATCCTGACCAAAGACAACGGATTTTAATTCTGCTTCAAGGTTCTTTAATTTTTCACGGTCCGCAGAATTGACAGTCCGCAATGGAACTTGTGCCATATCGGCTACAGTGCGTTCTATATCCTTAACATCCACCGTAATAGGAGTCTCAGTAGTCTCGATACGGAGCATCGCTGCCGCTTCGTCCAACACATCTATTGCTTTATCAGGTAGAAATCGGTCATTTAAGTATTTTGCAGACAGGTCTACAGACGCTACTAACGCATCATCAGTAAATTCTACCTTATGGTGTTGTTCATAATGTCCCTTTAACCCACGAACAATTTGAACACATTCATCTATCGTGGGCTCCTGAACATCAATCTTCTGAAACCGACGCGAGAGGGCTCTATCTTTCTCAAAATGGTTCTTGAATTCTTCATAAGTTGTGGCACCAATACAATGCAATTCACCACTGGCTAAAAAAGGCTTTAAGATAGAGGCAGCGTCTATACTCGACTCTGTTGTGCTACCGGCTCCGACCAATGTGTGAATTTCATCAAAATAAAGTATGGTGTTTTTCTTTTTCAGTATTTCAGTGATTAATGATTTTATTCTTTGTTCAAAATCGCCACGGTATTTGGTACCTGCAAGCATTCCCGGCAAATCTACCATCAACAAATCTACATCTTTTAGCATTTCTGGAACTTTCCCATCGGCAATTCGCTGAGCCAGACCCTCGACAATGGCCGTTTTCCCAACACCGGGCTCCCCAACATAAATGGGGTTATTCTTTCTTCGTCTACACAAGATACGAATAGCCCGCTGTATTTCTTGCTCTCGTCCTATTACGGGGTCAATTTTCCCTTTGCGTGCTCGCTGAACAAGATTAATTGTAAAGTTTTCTAAAACAGATACAGGTTTTCTCTCCTTTCCTGTTTCCTCAATCAACTCCAATTCCTGCTCATCAGGAATATACTTATTTCCATGAGATATATACTCTAAAATTTCTAATCGAGTAATACCTTCTTGATATAAGAAATAAGCGGCATGGGAGTCTTCCTCTTCAAAAAAGGCAGCAAGAATATCCCCTGCATCCACCTCAGATTTACTGGAATTCTGGACATGGAATACGGCACGCTGAATAAGACGGTCAAAAGAAGGTGTTTGTTGAAGATTTAAATCAATTCCTTTGGGAATTTTTTCAACATATTCATCAAAAAAATTACTCAATTTTTTACGGAGACGGTCAATACTACATCCACAATGCTGTAGAATTTCTTTACCGTAAGGGTCATCTAACAAAACATAAAGCAAGTGCTCAGGGCAAAGATACTCATGCCGCCTTTTCCTTGCTTCTTTCAGAGCACTTCCTATGGCTCTTTGAACTTCTTTACTTAACATAAGATTAACTTAACCTCTTTTAAATTATAATCTATCTCTACAATATAAACTCATAATAATAACAATCTACACGAGAAAATTATTCAGGACGAATTGAACATTGCAAAGGGAATCCATTTTCCCGTGCTATTTTATGAACGGTTTTCACCTTTGCTTCAGCGACAGTACGAACATAAACTCCAGCAATTCCTATACCTTCCTTATGGACTTTTAACATAATAGCAACAGCATCATCATAAGATTTGTTAAAAACACTTTGTAAAATATGAACCACAAATTCCATAGTTGTGTAATGGTCATTATGGAGCAAAACACGATACAGTTTTGGATGTTCAACTATATTTTCATCTTTGACTTGACTGTCTTGCTGTGTCCCCGCAGATGGCATACTCTTTACCTCTATATACACTTAATTATACAAAATAGAGAACTATGAAAGTATCGTCCTTGTTTTGTCATTATAATTTACAACAGAAATGGGTTCTTCGAGTTTAAGAGATTAACTGCAAAAGTCGCCAGGTAAGACTCAAAGAATGCAAAAAAAGTCATAGTTTTATGATATTTATTTAGTCAGAAATAAATTGAAACAAACGACAAAAATCTCATATTATACAGTGAAAATCATATTAGACTTTGCGTCCTTTGCGGTTAAAAAATAAATTTACTATTGTCACTCAAAACAAACAATGGACACAGTATCTTCTAAAAAATACTCCCATCTACTTTATGATTTCCTCTTTACAAAAAATTATTAATGATACAAAAAGGTATTTTTTTATAGAGTTTTATATTGATATTTAACTGTTTTTATATGTTTGTATACGCTTTTGATTTGCAAAATTGGTTTGGATTAAATTATTAAATGGTCCCTTTATATTTTCAAACCTATTCATGAAACCCTCTAAACATACGCAAAACAATACAAACAGGTAAAAAGTTATATGATAAATACTTGCTATACTTGTTTGTGTTTTTAACTAAACGAAAATGACTATTTACAGGTAAATAACAATATAAACATCTACAAACATCGCTTTTTGACTACCCCACCCACCTGTGCTGTCCCACCCACCCAACCCAAGAGAGACCCGCATTGCCCAAAACATAATTTTATAATGGTTTCTCCAATATATATCCCCTTTTTTTGGGCAATGCAGGGTCTTTTTCTGCTTTATAAATTTTTGCTATGTTTTGAGGGAAATGCTCGCTCTGCTATAATACCACGCCCAAACTTGATTGTCCCCAGTCCGCTATGTTTTGAGGGAAATGCTCGCTCTGCTATAATTTAAATTTACAAACATGTAAAACTGGAAATGCTATGTTTTGAGGGAAATGCTCGCTCTGCTATAATTATGTAGCCAAATATTACCCAAATAAATTGGCTATGTTTTGAGGGAAATGCTCGCTCTGCTATAATCAGCAGGAGTGATTTACGCAGGCAGGCAATGCTATGTTTTGAGGGAAATGCTCGCTCTGCTATAATCGTCCAACTCCATTAGGAAGGGATAGGATAGCTATGTTTTGAGGGAAATGCTCGCTCTGCTATAATCAGCAGGACAGGTGTTGCCACCAACCACGAGCTATGTTTTGAGGGAAATGCTCGCTCTGCTATAATAAGAAGCAGTTAGTAAACAGGTCGGGGCTGCTATGTTTTGAGGGAAATGCTCGCTCTGCTATAATAAAAATGATAGTTGGGCA
>CAZJTZ010000007.1:87357-94692 GCA_964549105.1 uncultured Nitrospirales bacterium | reverse complement strand
TAATTATATTGTTAAATATGCTATGTTTTGAGGGAAATGCTCGCTCTGCTATAATCGACATCTCGACCCTGACATTCACGCGTTTGCTATGTTTTGAGGGAAATGCTCGCTCTGCTATAATAAAAGTCCACTTTAGCAAGTGCTTCACTTCGCTATGTTTTGAGGGAAATGCTCGCTCTGCTATAATTTCTGACCCTTCTACATCGCCTATCATTATGCTATGTTTTGAGGGAAATGCTCGCTCTGCTATAATCTGAAAAAGAAACTATTGATTATCTCTATCGCTATGTTTTGAGGGAAATGCTCGCTCTGCTATAATAGCATTTCCCTAAAATTGAGAGTTTCTAGGGCTATGTTTTGAGGGAAATGCTCGCTCTGCTATAATAAAAGTCCACTTTAGCAAGTGCTTCACTTCGCTATGTTTTGAGGGAAATGCTCGCTCTGCTATAATTTCTGACCCTTCTACATCGCCTATCATTATGCTATGTTTTGAGGGAAATGCTCGCTCTGCTATAATGGACACGGTTTTTTTTACACCAAACACAGAGCTATGTTTTGAGGGAAATGCTCGCTCTGCTATAATATGGGAGGCTAATTTCTGATTTACCAAATTGCTATGTTTTGAGGGAAATGCTCGCTCTGCTATAATCATGTATCTAATACCGCAATTGCTATTACTGCTATGTTTTGAGGGAAATGCTCGCTCTGCTATAATGAGCAAGACAGTAATTATATTGTTAAATATGCTATGTTTTGAGGGAAATGCTCGCTCTGCTATAATAAAAATGATAGTTGGGCAGTGGCTAAATATGCTATGTTTTGAGGGAAATGCTCGCTCTGCTATAATTGTGCATGTAAATTGTAAAAGAGTGGCTAAGCTATGTTTTGAGGGAAATGCTCGCTCTGCTATAATGAGCAAGACAGTAATTATATTGTTAAATATGCTATGTTTTGAGGGAAATGCTCGCTCTGCTATAATAAAAATGATAGTTGGGCAGTGGCTAAATATGCTATGTTTTGAGGGAAATGCTCGCTCTGCTATAATTGTGCATGTAAATTGTAAAAGAGTGGCTAAGCTATGTTTTGAGGGAAATGCTCGCTCTGCTATAATGAGCAAGACAGTAATTATATTGTTAAATATGCTATGTTTTGAGGGAAATGCTCGCTCTGCTATAATATAGTCTACCAATTCCAAAGTGAAGTTAATGCTATGTTTTGAGGGAAATGCTCGCTCTGCTATAATAAAAATTCAGTTACCTCTCTGGAGTCCCTAGCTATGTTTTGAGGGAAATGCTCGCTCTGCTATAATTTTCTGTTTCTGGAATGTTAAAAAATTCCTGCTATGTTTTGAGGGAAATGCTCGCTCTGCTATAATAAGGGTCAGAGCCGAGCACTTACGAGAGTCGCTATGTTTTGAGGGAAATGCTCGCTCTGCTATAATGTGGTGGTAGACCAAATTCCTGCACAGTATGCTATGTTTTGAGGGAAATGCTCGCTCTGCTATAATGAGTATTGGGATAATCACCTAAATCTTTTAGCTATGTTTTGAGGGAAATGCTCGCTCTGCTATAATCTACTTTATCCACTGAATACGCTGCTACTGCTATGTTTTGAGGGAAATGCTCGCTCTGCTATAATATTATCGTTAAGCGGGTCAACAAATAAATCGCTATGTTTTGAGGGAAATGCTCGCTCTGCTATAATGAGTTAATCTTTTTATACCAGGATAGTATTGCTATGTTTTGAGGGAAATGCTCGCTCTGCTATAATATAAAAAAACATTTTAATGTATTAATTATAGCTATGTTTTGAGGGAAATGCTCGCTCTGCTATAATAGATGTTTGCAATTATGGCAACGCAAATTAGCTATGTTTTGAGGGAAATGCTCGCTCTGCTATAATTATCAGAGGCTGCAGCTGGTGCAGCAATAGGCTATGTTTTGAGGGAAATGCTCGCTCTGCTATAATAAGTCCTACCTCGTATTGACATACAAACATGCTATGTTTTGAGGGAAATGCTCGCTCTGCTATAATCATGTATCTAATACCGCAATTGCTATTACTGCTATGTTTTGAGGGAAATGCTCGCTCTGCTATAATGAGCAAGACAG
Organism: uncultured Nitrospirales bacterium; assembly: GCA_964549105.1. Taxonomy (GTDB): domain Bacteria; phylum Hydrogenedentota; class Hydrogenedentia; order Hydrogenedentales; family Hydrogenedentaceae; genus Hydrogenedens. Next base: position 92,581 of record CAZJTZ010000007.1, on the reverse strand, counting down.
TAATTATATTGTTAAATATGCTATGTTTTGAGGGAAATGCTCGCTCTGCTATAATAAAAATGATAGTTGGGCAGTGGCTAAATATGCTATGTTTTGAGGGAAATGCTCGCTCTGCTATAATTGTGCATGTAAATTGTAAAAGAGTGGCTAAGCTATGTTTTGAGGGAAATGCTCGCTCTGCTATAATGAGCAAGACAGTAATTATATTGTTAAATATGCTATGTTTTGAGGGAAATGCTCGCTCTGCTATAATGTTTTCATTTTAGAATCACTTCGCTTATGAGCTATGTTTTGAGGGAAATGCTCGCTCTGCTATAATGCGTTTGTCTTCATTGACGAGGCCGCAGGAGCTATGTTTTGAGGGAAATGCTCGCTCTGCTATAATACTATGAAAACGATTTATTGCTCTCTCCTCGCTATGTTTTGAGGGAAATGCTCGCTCTGCTATAATAGTTAAATCCTTTTTCAAAAACCCCAATAAGCTATGTTTTGAGGGAAATGCTCGCTCTGCTATAATACGGTAACCGTTGTGGGTTCAGTTTCACCAGCTATGTTTTGAGGGAAATGCTCGCTCTGCTATAATGAAGGTAGGGAATGTATTCCAACTCCATCCGCTATGTTTTGAGGGAAATGCTCGCTCTGCTATAATGGGATACCAGTTGAAGCAATTGAAGCATGTGCTATGTTTTGAGGGAAATGCTCGCTCTGCTATAATAAGAAGAAACTATTTATGGTGTCAAGGATTGCTATGTTTTGAGGGAAATGCTCGCTCTGCTATAATGATTTATACTTCTTTGTAACCGTCGCCAACGCTATGTTTTGAGGGAAATGCTCGCTCTGCTATAATATTTTTAATACCCCACTCAACCTTCTTTTTGCTATGTTTTGAGGGAAATGCTCGCTCTGCTATAATCGGTAAGGAGAAAGACAATGATGACAATCGGCTATGTTTTGAGGGAAATGCTCGCTCTGCTATAATGTTTATAATCAAACATATTAACCTTCACGAGCTATGTTTTGAGGGAAATGCTCGCTCTGCTATAATTTTTCCAATTAAATCTATCAGGATCCAATTGCTATGTTTTGAGGGAAATGCTCGCTCTGCTATAATTTATGATGTCAAATCCTACTGTTGCAATCTGCTATGTTTTGAGGGAAATGCTCGCTCTGCTATAATTAAAAAATTGTTTTTTGAAAATTTCACTGCGCTATGTTTTGAGGGAAATGCTCGCTCTGCTATAATTCTCCTCTGGTGAAAGTGGTTTCAATTTTGGCTATGTTTTGAGGGAAATGCTCGCTCTGCTATAATAGGGTAGACCTATCACAAATCCGCTTGCCTGCTATGTTTTGAGGGAAATGCTCGCTCTGCTATAATAATCGTTTGACAAAGTAGCAGAGGCTTTTAGCTATGTTTTGAGGGAAATGCTCGCTCTGCTATAATTTTGTAGCATAAAAATAGTCAAATCGCTTTGCTATGTTTTGAGGGAAATGCTCGCTCTGCTATAATTAAACTCTACGATAAAAGATGGGAGGCTTAGCTATGTTTTGAGGGAAATGCTCGCTCTGCTATAATCAAACTCAAAAGTATACTCTGCACCCGCCGGCTATGTTTTGAGGGAAATGCTCGCTCTGCTATAATATTACATCGAGTTTTGTCCAATACCTACCCGCTATGTTTTGAGGGAAATGCTCGCTCTGCTATAATTTTCTATATATCCAGGAATATACATTGAAGGCTATGTTTTGAGGGAAATGCTCGCTCTGCTATAATTTCTCAGAATAAATTGGAAGGTATCTGGCAGCTATGTTTTGAGGGAAATGCTCGCTCTGCTATAATTCTTTTATATTTATGGCAAACTCTTCACCTGCTATGTTTTGAGGGAAATGCTCGCTCTGCTATAATATTTCGAGTGTAATAGAGGTTATCTATATAGCTATGTTTTGAGGGAAATGCTCGCTCTGCTATAATGTTTTATCTGTAACATCAAGCACTTGTTTTGCTATGTTTTGAGGGAAATGCTCGCTCTGCTATAATTGTCGTCTATGTCAAAATCTAATTTGATAGGCTATGTTTTGAGGGAAATGCTCGCTCTGCTATAATAGATATGGCTCTAATTCACTCATTCAATTAGCTATGTTTTGAGGGAAATGCTCGCTCTGCTATAATTTTTTGATTTTTCATTAACTCTGCCAAAACGCTATGTTTTGAGGGAAATGCTCGCTCTGCTATAATAACGATATTGGCACTTTGCAGTTGCTAACAGCTATGTTTTGAGGGAAATGCTCGCTCTGCTATAATTTTAGATTTCTACCAATACTCGTCAATCGCGCTATGTTTTGAGGGAAATGCTCGCTCTGCTATAATATCAAAAACCACATACTTGTATACAGTTGCGCTATGTTTTGAGGGAAATGCTCGCTCTGCTATAATGGAAAAGTGAAAATTGAAATAGAACAGAACGCTATGTTTTGAGGGAAATGCTCGCTCTGCTATAATTTTCAACTTTTGATAACCTCACCCACGCCCGCTATGTTTTGAGGGAAATGCTCGCTCTGCTATAATAATCTTTATCAAAATTATAATCCTCTCTGTGCTATGTTTTGAGGGAAATGCTCGCTCTGCTATAATTGTTCGCCTCCGTCTATCATTAGTTCTTTTGCTATGTTTTGAGGGAAATGCTCGCTCTGCTATAATATCGCTTTTAGAAATGCGGTTTTCAAGTTGGCTATGTTTTGAGGGAAATGCTCGCTCTGCTATAATGAGCAGAAAAAAAACTACTTGATTTCAACAGCTATGTTTTGAGGGAAATGCTCGCTCTGCTATAATAATGAAATATGATTTATAAATATTAGATACGCTATGTTTTGAGGGAAATGCTCGCTCTGCTATAATGTATTGCTTCCCGCGGGTCGGGTGTGATGTGCTATGTTTTGAGGGAAATGCTCGCTCTGCTATAATTATGAAAAGGTTAAGTATTAACATCTAATTGCTATGTTTTGAGGGAAATGCTCGCTCTGCTATAATCTGATATATTCAATCCACCCAAGCCTAAAAGCTATGTTTTGAGGGAAATGCTCGCTCTGCTATAATTTTCAGCAAGTGGGCGTCAAGCGGTTAAATGCTATGTTTTGAGGGAAATGCTCGCTCTGCTATAATTTGAAAAATCTACTTTAGCAAGTGCCTCGCGCTATGTTTTGAGGGAAATGCTCGCTCTGCTATAATTGGAGTATCTGATTCTCTATAACACCAAATGCTATGTTTTGAGGGAAATGCTCGCTCTGCTATAATAAAAGAAGGAGTTTTAAAATGAGTGAAAATGCTATGTTTTGAGGGAAATGCTCGCTCTGCTATAATTGTGCACTGCAACCACGAGTATATATTGCGGCTATGTTTTGAGGGAAATGCTCGCTCTGCTATAATCGGGGTATGCAGACATCAAGGACATTATAAGCTATGTTTTGAGGGAAATGCTCGCTCTGCTATAATAACTAAATTCTTAATTGCCGTCTCAATTTCGCTATGTTTTGAGGGAAATGCTCGCTCTGCTATAATAAGAGATGGCATTGTTGGATGTGGCAATCAGCTATGTTTTGAGGGAAATGCTCGCTCTGCTATAATGAGCACCCCCTCATTGGCATTTTCTCTTTGGCTATGTTTTGAGGGAAATGCTCGCTCTGCTATAATTATTTCTCCAGTAAGCCCCAGCAATTCCTAGCTATGTTTTGAGGGAAATGCTCGCTCTGCTATAATAAGTTCCTGGATTTAAATACTTCTCCGCCAGCTATGTTTTGAGGGAAATGCTCGCTCTGCTATAATTAGCAATGAAAATTAAAGAAAAGAAACTGAGCTATGTTTTGAGGGAAATGCTCGCTCTGCTATAATTAATCGCTTCAAAAACACGCATAGTCGATAGCTATGTTTTGAGGGAAATGCTCGCTCTGCTATAATACCCCTGCTGGTGGGAACTGTGCAACTATTGCTATGTTTTGAGGGAAATGCTCGCTCTGCTATAATTTTTTCAGATACATTTTGAGTTCCAATATTGCTATGTTTTGAGGGAAATGCTCGCTCTGCTATAATGAAGAGAAAAAGCCAGAACCGCAGACACAAGCTATGTTTTGAGGGAAATGCTCGCTCTGCTATAATTTCTCGCCATTCTCCATCGTTGCATGATTGGCTATGTTTTGAGGGAAATGCTCGCTCTGCTATAATTAGCAGACCGTCCATTTCGCACACTAACATGCTATGTTTTGAGGGAAATGCTCGCTCTGCTATAATTGAGCAATTTGTAATATGTGCAGCAGGGAAGCTATGTTTTGAGGGAAATGCTCGCTCTGCTATAATCGTCCCATCGTAATAGTTCCAATCCCTAACGCTATGTTTTGAGGGAAATGCTCGCTCTGCTATAATACACATTTTCCTTTATGTTAATGGCAAACTGCTATGTTTTGAGGGAAATGCTCGCTCTGCTATAATACCTGCACCTGTATCTCGAGTGTAGCAACAGCTATGTTTTGAGGGAAATGCTCGCTCTGCTATAATTATAAATTCCCCTTACTTGTGGTCTGGAACGCTATGTTTTGAGGGAAATGCTCGCTCTGCTATAATCACCATACTTGGTCGTCACCTGTCCCATCTGCTATGTTTTGAGGGAAATGCTCGCTCTGCTATAATTTTTGCGATGGTAAAATAGTATTTCAATTCGCTATGTTTTGAGGGAAATGCTCGCTCTGCTATAATTTCCCCATCTGCTGATAGCATGATGTCCTGGCTATGTTTTGAGGGAAATGCTCGCTCTGCTATAATCTTAAACGCATAAACCCCTCAAACATAGCGAAAAAGGGAGGGTTTTTTGTTAAAAAAGTAGTAATTGGGGAGTGGGTTCTTCTGCTTTTCTTTTCTTTTTTGACATGAATATTTCCATTTTTTCAAATTGTTTGTCCGTTATGTAAAGTAAACGGACTTCTCCTCGTGAGGGGATTCCCTGGCGAATTCTTTTTTTGTATGGTTCGCTTGCTTCTTCACTTGGGAAGTATCTACCGTAAATAGAAAATTGTAACATGGAATAACCTTCCCTCAATAGCATATTGCGGAACTGTGTAGCGTGCCGACGGTCTTCGGCTGTTTCTACAGGCAAATCGAACATGGTTATCATCCACATACCTTTGTATCCTGATAGTTGAAGGTCATTATTTTTTTCTTTTTTGTTAGTCATATTTATTT
>CAZJTZ010000007.1:0-87257 GCA_964549105.1 uncultured Nitrospirales bacterium | reverse complement strand
GTATTTGTAATTCCCGTGTGATGGAAGAAGGGCGTATCGCCATACGCCCCTACATGACGGATTAACATACATAAATAGATACGGATTCATCTGCATTTACAATTCTTTATTACCATTTTCTTTATTAGTCATATTTATTTGTATTTGTAATTCCCGTGTGATGGAAGAAGGGCGTATCGCCATACGCCCCTACATACGGATTAACATTGTTGCAAATAAATAATTGCCTGTCATTTTCGTATTGCCATACATATAAATTCTTTGTCTTTATTTTCATGCGATTTCCGGTAGAATGAGTGATTTTCTTTTTTCTTCAAACATTTGAGCAAGTGATACTGCTGTTCGGAAAGTAATATCAAATAGGGTTCGTTCTTCATCATTCATTTTATATTTTTTAAGTAGACTCTGTATTAGAAATTGTTTTGCTTCTTTGTTCAGTTCCACAAAGGCATCCTTACCTTCCATAAATTTGACCACAGCATAATCCACAATGGGTCTGTAAGGTTCCATCAAATCATCTGCCAGACAGAAGGGGTTATATCGGTTATGGTGGTGAACACCTATGCTCGGGTTTAATCCTGCACTCACAATAGCCCGGGCTGTAATTCCGCGTAATACTGCATAGCCATAATTAAGCAGGGCATTGATTCCTCCTGCCTCAGGATTTCTATGGAACTCAAATTCTGGCGGGAATAGAGAGTTCCAATATTTTCTACTTGCCAATCCTTCAACATTATCGGGGTCGCCGGACTGCACGCGTTCCGCCAGTGGAATTAATCCTTTATCGTCACCATAGAGTTCCAGTAATAGTCTGCCCTGTGCCTGAATCTTGACTTTTATAATTTGTTGCCAGGCTCGTTTCCGTATAGGCAGTGAGGATTCAACCTGGTATTGTAAGCGTTCCATTTGTAGATGGTGTCCTACCAGCGGATACATCATTCCGATTGGCATTCGTTTTTCATCGCAGGTAATAAAGACTGCTCCATTTTTCATCAACCCAGACAATACAGGTTGAGTTAGACTTACGGCTGGGTGGGATACGATAACCACAGCCACCTCTGATAATGGTATAAAAGTCTCCTTATCTCCCCGTGTTATTGCAAGCCGTTCCAAATCAATATTAAGCCGTCCACCTTCTTCGGACAGGTCTATAATATGTTCAGTCATTTGCTATCTGCACTTCTCCTAACGCATTTATTGCTAATTTTTGTGTTTTACTACTTTTTAAACTGCCCATGTGTTTTCGTAGCCCTTTTCTGTCAGAACCTTCAGGTGTTTTTGACATAAAATGTGGCTTTACAAAAATTTCGATAGATAAGTTATTTGTTATAGAGATAGAAACAATGGAAAAATATTCTTCTTTATCATTATCTGTCAGCATTTTTACCATATCGCCTTTGCAAAGGCTGAATAGGAATTTTGCGTTTTCAATCTCTTTGCCATCGCGTATTAATTTTCGCTGGATAATCTCCTCTCCTTTCTTTTTTCTCTGCATTGCTTCAAACATACTCACCACATTTGCATCCCAGACGGTTCTACCCTTTTTATCTACTGTTTCAAAAATCTCAATGTGGTGGTTTTCATCTGTTGCGACATATCTCACTCGTTCATTTTTGCCGACAGGAAATACAGTTAATTTTTTCTTTATTCGGACGGATTTGATAGGGATTTGTAGCCCTTTTTTGTTGGGCATAAGCGGATAGTTTTTGGGTTCGGCAAATACTTCCAGGTTATCTGTTCCTAATTCGTCTAATTTCTTTTTAACAGTCTCTCGGACTATCGGGTCAACAATGTCTTCCAAATCACCTCTGGACAAACTACTTAATGGTTTGCGCACATGCACTACGGTTTCGCCTTCTTTATCGCCGGGTTTGGGTGGACTGTAATTTGTCTCTTCATGAAGTCGCCCACTAACTTTCCGCTCGGGTCTATGCGATACGATAATGTTTAAAACCTTTTCGTGTGCTTCGTTGAATAGGGTATCCCAGGGTGGTTGTATAAATCGCCACCAGCGGTCGTTTCTGTGTTTATCCTTAGGTATCTGTTTTGCCTGTAGCGATATATTTTTAACCATTGCGGGAGAAGTCAGGGCTATAATTATAGCGTCAATTGCATGCTGACGATGGTCTTCGCGATTTTTTTCGGGGCTACCCAGAACTTTATTCAAATCCCACATACGCCGAACAAGAGCGGTTGTTGGACCGGAGACAGTAAAGATATGTCTACGATATTCTCTACCGTATAACAGTCCGCAATATAGTGCGGCTTCTTTTGTTGCATATCTTGTATCGTTTAATTGAGAACTGGAAAATTGGTCAATAAATTCTTCTAATTCTTCTCCATGCAGTTTAAACCGTCGTAGTTTTTCTGCGGCGGCATGCGAATTAAATTTACTGACTCTTTCAAGGATTTCGTTCCATCGTGTTTCATTAGAAGCGTAGGCTTCATAAGGGGTTTGATTATGTTTTCTTTCACGGTTTTCTTCATGATAACAGAGTGTTTTATTTTTGAATGAATCGTCCATACATCTGCTCAGTGGGATGATATGTTCTATATCAAATTGTGATTCAGGTCCGAAGAGTGCGGTGAAACTGATGGAACGCCCTGTGTATGGACATATCCAGTTGCATTCATCGGCAAGCATATATCTTTCAATATCGCTACGAGTAGGATTTGTAATTCCCTGACTTTGGAGTCTTTGTTTAATTTTTTCACGAACTTCTTCTAAGTCACGACTGTTCTTCCATATCTTTTTCCGTTCTTCTTTTGTATTTCTCAAATCCCTTGCGGTTTCGATACGAATATACCCTGGTTTTCCATATCGTTTTACGATTTCGTTGATAACCTTCCGCATTTCTGCTAATGTGCGAGTTACTGTTGGATTACGAATTTCGCCGATAGGTGCTTCTTCTAATGGTGGAAGCAATTTAACCTTAATATCATCACGCAGTTCATCCATTCCGTATATGACTTTGACAAGTTCTCCGTATCGTTTACCTGCTTCCAGTTCAGGCAGGAATTTATCTATTGCCTGTCGGGATAGATTGCAATAGCCGTCTTCGATTGCCATTTCTGATAATTGACTCGCTTCCACCTCGCTAAATTTCCAGTGGTTCATCAGTCGCTTTTTTAGTGCCTTATTACTGACGATTGAGTATATATCTTCAACGAGTTTATCTCGTTCTTCTGGGGTCATGTTGTCCCATCGTTCACCGATAATCTCACGAATCGCACTTGCCGTTCTGTTGCCGGGGATTTTCTTCTCACCACCTTCTTCCAGATTAAATTTTGCTTTTTGAGGTAACTTTAAAAGTTTTTTTAGTTGAGCAAAGGTTGTATTTCCATTTTTTTCAAGATAGTCAATAACTAATTTTCTCTCTTCATCTGTTAGTGGTCTTTTCTCAAACCCTTCCTCTTTGATGAGCAGGTCATTTACTTTTTGTAATAGTCTGAAGCGTTGTGCTTTGAGAATTACCCATGGAGCCCGTCGTCGGTTGCGTATTGCACCTCGGGCTATACATTCGAACTGGCAAAAACCAATTTTTTCTTTCTGTGATTTTAGAGGTCGTTGGAAAAATATAGTTTGAAAGACCTGTTTTTTATTATTTTCTGTTAACAATTCAGGATAGTATTGTGATTGATGTTCCCAGATAGTATAAAACTCTTGCTCATACATATCGCGTGCAGTCCAGCGACCTCGTATCGGTTTTTGATTTATATCTGTGGGGTCAATCTTTGCAAAATATCTGCCCAATGTTTCCGCACCTAATCGAGACATTTCGTTCCGAATCTCTGCGATACCTTGTTTGACCTTTCCACGCTCTTCATCATCTTGCTTTTGTCCACGACGGTTGCTCAAAAAACCGCGTCGCTGTCCCAGATGGTATAGAATACGCCCTAACGCATAAGGTTCTAACTTTTGCTCCACTGCCAGCGACCTTAAATAGTATAAGAATATCTGGTGTAGACGGTTTTTTTCTGCGTCGGGTATATTAGAAGGGATATATATTTCCCGCAATTTTTTGTCCAGTTTTTCAAAAAACTTCTGCCTTTCGGAACTGATACTTAAATTTCCTGGGGGTAATAATCCTAATCTTTGAAGGAGATTTGCCAATTTGCGATACCTGCGAGAACGGCGTTCTATCTGGCGACGAGCCAGGCGGGCATCACGCCTTTTTTTGTTCCGCGAATCTTCCTTCCCTTTTTCGTAGAGTCCTTCCATTCCTGCTTCAAACACGCGGACACCGACATTTTCAAGTCCACAGGGATTGTCGTTTTCATCCAGTTTAATCAGGGACCAACCAATAGAATTGGAACCTAAATCAAGACCTAACACATAAGGACTAAAATTGTTTTGTTCACTCATAATTTGAACTCCCCTTTCAAGGATTATATATTTGTCAATAATTTATTATAATAATTTACTACATTTAACTTGACATGTCAAGTTTTTTTTGCTATAATTTATTTTAGATTATAGTAGAGCGAGCATTTCTCCTCTTAACATAGTAAGGAGTTTTGCTCCGTACGTGTAGCCGATGAGGTCAAGCGTAGCGCCTCCCTGTGGGGCGCATTTTTTTTTATTGTCTCACACTCTCTTCATCTGCTGTATACTTGGATATCTCTATAAGTTCCACTTTCTTTCCTTTCTCCTATCTTTTTATCCTAATATTTATATTATCCCCAAAGTGGGTTATAATAAATAATCACTTAATTTTTAATTATAAAATAAATATCTTACTCTCTTTTTGTGAACTTTGCGTCTTACTTAATTAATATTAGTATGATACCCCTATAATGACTCCCCCTTCCGCAAAGGAGGAGCGTTTATTCGTATCTCCTTTTCTTTTAGGAAAAAACAAATAAAGGACGGTGTAGTCAGTTTTGATTGTAGGAAGAAATCTTTTTCTTAATCTTTTATCGGACAGGAGTAAGTTGATTTTTCAGAAGTTTCAAGTAATACAAAGAGAGAGAAGACGAGCAATAAAACTTGACAATTAATGCTAAAAGTTCATATTCTAACATCAACTATATTTAAAGGACTATGAAATGAAAAGTTGCTACCGATGTGGTACTCCTTGGGAAAGTATTACAAAAAAGCAACCCGGAGTAAAAGAAACCTGTCCAGTATGCAATGCGTATTTGCATTGTTGTAAAAACTGTAGATGGTATATTCCAGGAAAACCCAATGATTGTATAATTCCTAATACAGAAAAGGTAGCAGACCGTGAAGGTCCCAATTTTTGTGATGCTTTTGAGATTAAAGAAGGGAAAATGGATTCTACCTGGGAAAAACAAAAAGAAAAGACTAAAAAGGAATTTGAAAAACTGTTTGGAGATGGGTAATAAATATAGAAAACTTACATGTTTTGTTTTAGGGTAAGCAAAAATATGGGTTATTGAAATTATGTCAAAAGAGCAAGAAATAAAAGATAATATTTACATTCTTATAGTTGATGATAAGGAAAGCATGCGGAATTTACTTTTTCAGACTTTCCATGATATAGGTTTTAAGGTTGATGTTGCATCTTCTGGTGAAGAAGCAATTGACTTAATAGGTCGGTATAATTATGATATTATCCTTACTGATTTGAGTATGCCGGGCAAATCGGGAATGGATGTCCTTCGTTATGTAAAGAGCGTATCCCCAGAAACAGAGGTAGTTATAATAACGGCTTATGGCACAATAGAAATTGCTACGGAGGCGATGCGGTTAGGTGCTCATGATTTTGTGACCAAACCTTTTCAATTGGCTGTGCTTGAAAATAAGATTACAAAGTTAGCAAAACAAATAAAAATAAAAAATACCAATAGAGCCCAGACATGGATACATCCCTCGGTTCAACATTTAGTTGGTGAAAGTGCTCAGACACGGCAATTGCGACAAATAATTGCACGGATTGCCCCCACGCGTAGTTCTGTGTTGATTACGGGACCCAGCGGGGTTGGGAAAGAACTGGTAGCACGGGCATTACACGAGGCAAGTTCACGAAGAGATGAGCCTTTTGTCGCTTTAAATTGTGCTGCATTAGCCCCAACTTTATTGGAAAGTGAATTGTTTGGGCATGAAAAAGGTGCTTTTACAGGTGCCGCTTCACGAAGAATAGGAAGGTTTGAACTTGCTCATAAGGGAACACTTTTTCTGGATGAAGTGGGCGAGATTGACCCCGGGGTGCAGGTAAAGTTGCTTCGTGTTTTACAAGATGGTGAGTTTGAACGGGTAGGAGGGACTGAAACAATTAAGGTAGATGTGCGGATTGTGGCAGCAACAAATAGGGATTTGAGGCAGGCAATTGCTCAGGGAACTTTCCGTGAAGATTTTTATTATCGGCTCAATGTATTTTCTATTTATGTTCCTCCACTTAAAGACCGCCCAGATGATATTCCTGCATTAGTAGACCATTTTTTACATCAGTTTAGTATGGAACTTGGGAAGGAAGTATATGAAGTAGATGATGAAATTATTGAGATTTTCTTAAAGTATCCCTGGCCCGGAAACATACGGGAGCTGGAAAATATTATGGAACGGGCTGTTGTTTTAGCAACGGGGTCACAAATTACTATTAACGAAATGCCTTACGAACTGCTGAAATATATGGAAAGTAAAGGCAGTATGATATCTCTACATGAGGAATCTTCTACAAAAATGGAAAATAATGATTTGCCGTTGGAACAACATACGGAACGGGTAGAAAAGGAACTTATTCTTCGTGCATTAGAAAAATTTCATTGGAATAAGACTAAAGCCGCTGAACAGTTAGGAATAAAAAGGACAACCCTTCAATACAAAATTAAAAAACTTGGTCTTGAATAATTCTATCTTTTATTCATTTTAAAGTTTTAGTTTTGCAATTCCCTTTTTTGCAATATCTTTTCTATAGTGCATTCCTTCAAAGTGGATTTTTTCTACTGCACTATATACTCTCTGGACAGCAGAGGGTAAATCCCTGTCCCAACTTGTAACATTGAGCACTCGTCCACCATTAGTAAATAATTTTCCATTCTCTTCTACTGTTCCCGCATGGAATACTACGGTCTGTAAATCTTTTTCCGCTTCATCAATTCCTGTGATTTCTTTTCCTTTTTCGTAGGAGCCGGGATATCCTTTGCTTGTTAGAACCACTGTTACACAGGCATAAGGGTTGTATTTAATTGTATGTTTATCTAAATTCCCATCAATTGTTGCCCAAAATAGAGGAACAATATCGGATTCCATTCGTGGTAGAATGGCTTGCGTTTCTGGGTCTCCCAATCGCACATTAAACTCGATTACATAAGGGTCCTGCTCAATTATCATTAAACCTGCGTATAAAATGCCTCTGAACGGAATACCTTCTTCGAACATTGTTTTTATGGTTGGTTTTAGTATCTGTTCAAAGATTTTATTTTCTACATTTGTTGTAACCACAGGTGCAGGAGAATAAGCACCCATTCCACCTGTATTGGGTCCTTTATCGCCATCAAACACTGGTTTGTGGTCTTGACTACTTGTTAGGGGTAAAACATGTTTACCATCGGAAAAGGCAAGTATGCTTGCTTCTTCGCCGGATAGAAACTGTTCTATCACTAAGGTTTCACCTGCAGAACCAAAAATTTTGCTGTTCATAGCCTGGTCAATAGCCTGAATTGCCGTTTCTTCATCATAAGCCACAGTAACACCTTTTCCTGCGGCTAAACCGTCTGCTTTGATTACCACAGGGGTTCCAAAAGTATGGACATATTCTTTGGCAGCGTCTGCATTTGTGAAAACGGCATACTCGGCTGTGGGTATTTTTGCCTTATACATTAAATTTTTTGCAAAAGATTTGCTGGCTTCTAGTTGTGCCGCTTTTGCAGAGGGTCCAAATACGGGTATATGAGACTTTTCTAAAAAATCTGAAATACCTAAGGATAGAGGTTCTTCAGGACCGACAACAACAAGATGTATCTTCTCTTTTTCAACATAATCTTTAATACTCTGAAAATCCTTTATGCCTATAGGAACACAAGTTGCCTTTTCTAATTTTTTTATACCGGGATTACCCGGGATTGCATAAACATGCTCCACTATGGGGCTCTGATGTATTTTCCAGCATAGGGCATGTTCTCTACCACCGCTTCCTAAAACTAAAATCCGCATTGATACCTCCTCCTTCTAATATTTATATATTTTTTATAGTGTTTCGTCTTGTGTAGATGTAACAGTTTCAGACGGCGGTAACACCTGATATTCTAAAAATTCTGCTATAGCCCTGTCATAACGAGAAGTGCAAAAAAATGCCTCTTGTGCTAAACGATAACGGGTAACAAAGGAAACACAACCGTCATGCGCACGCATTTCGTGCATCACCAGTGGGTAGTAAATCCTATCTACAACGACGGTGACATAGCGAAAGTTTTTCGCAGCGGAACGAATCATGGTTATACCGCCAATATCAATCTGGTCAAATAGTTCATCTACAGAGCCGGCTGATTGTTCAATTATTCTGGATATGGGTTTGGGGTTTACCACAACCAGGTCTATCTCAGGAAAATTATATTGCTGCATCTGTTCCGCATGTAGTTTATTATCACGCAAAGCGAGCAATCCTGCGTGTATTTTTGGATGAAGCGTTTTTAATCTTCCTCCAAGAATCTCAGGAATACCGGTAAACTCACCTATATAGATAGAAGGAATGCCATGAGATTGTAGCAATTCGTTCGTACCGAGAGTTGCAATAAGTTCCACATGGTATTCGTGTAGAAATTGTGCAAATTCAATTAAATCACTCTTGTCATAGCAACTTATAACGGCCCTCTTAATTTTTTGCATTATAATTCTCCTGGTGATACTTATTCTGCTTTCAATTTTTTAACATATCTTTATATTTTTGCAGACTTATTATAGGATACACATAACATAATAATAAACCACATACACCCTTTATATTATAAGAGACTATTCCTTTCGTTATTAAATTCCACTGTTATCTCACCCTTTAATAGTTTCATAATTTCTTTAATATCAATCCATGTATTTTTTTTGTCTGCGGGATTTCTTAAAAGATAGGCAGGGTGATAAGTAACCCGCAACGGAATCCCATGATAATTATGCCATTTTCCTCTTAAAGTATTTAAGGGTGCATCTGTTTTTAGCAGGGTTTGTGCAGAAATTCTACCCAATGCACATACGACTTTAGGCTGAATGAACTGCAGTTGTTGAATCAAATAGGGTTCACAATTGAACACCTCCATTGGATTGGGGTCTCTATTGCCAGGAGGACGACATTTTAGCACATTGCAAATATATACATCTTCCCTACGCATTCTCATACCTTTAACGATAATATCCGTTAGTAATTGTCCTGCTCTACCCACAAAAGGTAATCCCTGACGGTCTTCTTCTGCTCCCGGGGCTTCTCCTACAAACACCAATTCAGCATGGGGATTACCTACTCCGAAAACAGTGTGGGTTCGTCCCGCATATAAAGGACATTTCGTGCATTGTTGGACTTCTTTATTAATTAAGTCAAGTTGGTCTTGCACTTCTAACAAAGGCGGATTTACTCCTTTTTCGTTGGTCTGTATATCTTCTTGTATTATTTCTTCATTACTTATATTTATCGGTTGACTTTCTTGTTCGCTGTCCATAGTGCCATCCACTTGTTTTATATATTTTGTATAAGCATGGGTATCCAACTCCTCCCATCTTTTAGCAATTTCAGGAGAAACTATAATTGTATTTTGGGAATTAAGTTGTTGATTAACAAAACTTAATAAATCGTCAATTATTTTCTCAAACTCTTTCTGGAAACTCATTAAGAAAATCCTATATTTCTATCGTATATAATATATATCAACTTAGTGAAAGTGATGTTATATTCTAATAAACTCAAATCCAAATTTTGAAATTGGAGTGTTTTTACACAATGAATGCTGAGGAAGTAATTATAAATCAACTTATGGACAAACAGTTAAACCTTGCTACGGCGGAATCCTGCACAGGTGGACTAATTGCCCATCGATTGACTAATGTATCAGGTTCGTCAAATGTTTTCATAGGTGGGATTGTTGCTTATAGTAATGAAGTAAAAAGGTCGCTATTAGGAGTTTCGGACTCTACATTGGCTGAATTAGGTGCGGTATGTAGCGATGTTGCTCGTGAAATGGCATTAGGAGTATGCAAAAAATTGGGCAGTGATTTTGGAATTGGTGTAACGGGTATTGCTGGACCCACAGGTGGGACACCCCAAAAACCTGTGGGTTTGGTGTATATAGCCGTTGCCAGTCAGCATTTTGATATTTGTAAAGTGCAAGATTGCCATTTTAAAGGAGACCGTTTGGAAATTAAACAGCAAACTGCTGATACCGCATTAAATTTGTTAATTGAGACTATAAATACACTAAACGAAAGGTAAAGTTTTTATGAGCCATGAATTTGTGCATTTACATACCCATTCTGAATATAGTTTGTTAGATGGCATGTCAAAAATAGAGGATTTAATAAAACTTTGTCAAAAATACCACATGCCTGCCTTAGCCCTGACAGAACACGGGAACATGTTCAGTGCTATTCCCCTTTACCGCGCATTGGAGAAAATTAATCCAAAGAGCGATTTTCATGTAAAACCCATCATTGGTGCGGAATTGTATGTTGCCCCTCAAAGTAGGCTGGACAAAAAAGTGCAAGAATTTCAGCGGAACTATTACCATTTATTGCTCTTATGTGAAAATGAAATTGGATATAGAAATCTCTGTGTTTTAGTTTCTACCGCTTACATGGATGGCTATTATCGCAAGCCGCGTATTGATATGGAACTTTTATCAAAACACCATGAAGGGCTCATTGTAAGTAGTGCCTGTATTAGTGGAAAAATTGCAAGTGCTTTATCTTATGATAAAGAGGATATGGCAAGTGAGACATTGCATAATCTTATAGATATTTTTGGGAAGGACCATGTATTTTTGGAGATTATGCACCACTCGTTGCCGGCAGAAGATAAAGTTAATCCCAGAATTATAGAATTCTCAAAAAAATATTCTATTCCCCTTATCGCTACTCAGGATTCTCATTACACCTATCCGGAAGATTCAGAAGCACATGAAATCCTGCTTTGCATTCAGTCTCAAAATACAATTAAGGATGAGAATCGGTGGCGGTTCGGTAGTAATGAATTTTATTTTCGCACCCCTGACGAGATGTATGAGATATTTAAAGACTACCCAGAAGCATGTCAGAATACGCTTCGTGTGGCTGAAATGTGTAGAGGAGATATTATCAAACCCCGACCCTCTATCCCCAAATATATACCTGAAGATAAGTCCGATGCCCATACTTTTTTGAGAAAGTTATTGGACGAAGGTTTTAGGAAAAAGTTTGGAGAAAATATACCTGAAAAATATAAGGAACGGGCTGAATATGAACTGGGGATTATTGAAAAACTGAATTTTGTTGATTATTTCCTTGTAGTCTGGGACATGGTAAATTTTGCGAGGACACACGGTATTCCTGTGGGTCCGGGTAGAGGTTCTGCAGCGGGAAGTGTTGTGGCTTATTTGCTGGGAATTACAAATATTGACCCCATTCGGTATCAACTTCTGTTCGAGAGATTTTTGAACCCAGAACGAGTAAGTATGCCTGATATTGATATTGATTTTGCAGATACAAGCAGAACAGAGGTAATCCGTTATATCATTGCAAAGTATGGACAGGAAAATGTTGCACAGATTGCAACCTTCCACCGTTCTCTTGCGAAAAATGTGATTCGTGATGTGGGTCGGGCACTTGCTATGAGTTACGGAGAGGTAGATTATATTGCGAAAATGATTCCCGGTAACAAAACGACACTTACCGAAGCGTTATCATTAGAACCTGAATTGAAGCAATTGGTTGAGACAGATACAAATGTAAAACGGCTATGGGAACTTGCACTTAAATTAGAAGGGACAATACGAAATTGTGGGACTCACGCCGCTGGTGTTGTAATTTCTAACAAACCCATTGTCAATTCTATTGCTCTTTTCAAGGAGCAAGGTTCTGAATTTGCTGCTACTCAGGCAGAAAAGGAGTGTGCGGAGTATATCGGTTTATTAAAGATGGATTTGCTCGGATTGAAAACTTTGACCGTAGTCCAAAATGCACTGAACCTGATAAAGGAACATCGGAATATTGATTTAGACATAGACAATATCCCATTAGATGATAAAAATACATTTAAGATAATTCAGCAGGGAGATACACTGGGGGTATTTCAATTAGAGAGTTCTGGCATGAGAAATGTAGCAGTTCGGATGAAGATTCAATCATTTGAGGAAATTATAGCATTGATAGCACTATTTCGTCCGGGCCCAATGAAATTTATAGACACTTTTATCGAAAACAAGTTCCATCCTGAACAAATCCAATATTGGCATCCATCATTAGAACCCATTCTAAAAGAAACTTATGGGATACCTATCTATCAAGAACAAGTTATGCAAATAGCCCAGCGTTGTGCAGGCTTCACATTACCGCAGGCAGATACCTTGCGAGCAGGAATGGCAAAGAAGAAAAATGAGATTATTGAAAGCATGAAAGCACCCTTCATAGAAGGCTGTAAGAAACAAGGTATTGATGCAAGATTGGCAGAACAGATTTATACAAATATCCAGGAATTTGGGAACTACGGATTCAACAAGTCTCATAGCGTTGCGTATGCAATGATGGCATACCGAACGGCTTACTTGAAAACGAATTATCCAGAAGAGTTTATGTCTGCCTTGCTTACAAGCGAAGTAAATGATTTTGATAAGATTTCCCTTTATATTAATGAATGCAAGAGAATTGGTATTGCTGTATTGCCACCGGATATAAATAAGAGTGAGGTCGGTTTTTCAATTGAAAACAAATCCATCCGATTTGGATTAGGGGTTATTAAAAATGTGGGTTTGGGGGTATGCGAGATGATTGTCAATGAACGCAAGGAAAATGGTGAATACAAAGATATATTTGATTTCTGTTGCAGAGTGAATCCGCGCCAAATTAATAAGCGTGTGCTTGAAAACCTAATCAAAGCAGGGGCACTGGATTCTCTGGGCAGCACAAGACAAAGCCTGTTTAATGCAATTGATGTCGCTCTGTCTGAAGGTCAGCGTGCAGTCAGAGAGCGTGAATCAGGTCAAATTAGTCTATTTGGAGAAATGCCTACCCCAGAGCCAAAAAGCCAAACGGATAAAAAGATTACACCCGAGGAAGAATGGCCCCTTCTCCAAAAACTTTCCTTTGAGAAGGATGTTATTGGAATATATTTATCTGGTCATCCATTAGAAGAATATAAGGAATTACTAAAAATATGGACTACACCACCTTATATACTTGAAAAAAGTAGTGAAGGAGAGGATGTCATTTTTGGCGGCATAATTACAGAGATTAAATATCACACTACGAATAAAGGAAAAATGGCTTTTATCAAATTAGATGATTCCCAAAACCAATATGAAATAACCTGTTTTTCCGATACTTATGAAAGGTCAAAAGACCTTGTTTCAGTTGGAAATATTGTATTTATTCAAGCCAGAGTGAATTTTAGAAATCTCCAACGCGGATTTATTGCTCAGGTAATCGGCACGCCAGATGTATTGATGAATTTTTCACGAGCATTTCATATCCGGGTTGATTCGATGGTTTCGGAGAAAGTTTATGAAGAGATTATGGAAGTTCTTCTTAAAAATACAGGCGAGTGCGAGGTCTTTTTCCATTATCGAGATGATGCGGCACAAAAAGAAGTGGTAATCCAATCCTACCCAGACTTCAAAGTGCAAACCTCTACAAGTGTCATTGTAGACATCGAAAAACTTGTAGGTTCTGGAAATGTCTGGTTCAGTCCTGGTTCCGGCTTACCCCTTTTCTCCAATGGCAAAAGCAAGAACTAATTACTGGAAACATGACAAAAAGAATAGTATTTAGATTTCAACTGGTTCACGGAACTTAAGAATGGAGAGGTTCTTTACATCCTTTTCTTTTAAGCCGTCGTAAAGGGCTTGCATGGCTTTGGGTTCACCGTGGACTAAGAATACTTGGGTATCAGTGTTTGAATAATTAGAGCCGAATTCGATTAATTCTGACCTACCTGCATGGGCACTAAATTCGTTCATGATACGCACACGGGCTCTTAATTCTAACATGACGCCCAGAATTTTTACTCGTGGTTGCTTTTCTACAATTTTTCTACCCAGGGTATATTCTGCCTGAAAACCTATAATAAGTATTGTGTTGCGTGGGTCTGAAATATTGTTGCGGAGGTGGTGCAAAATACGACCATATTCGCACATACCTGACGCAGAGATTATAATGGCAGGTTCTTGTAGATGGTTTAACTCCATAGATTCTGTTTGGGAACGGATGTAGCGTATTCGTTTTAAGTCGAACGGATTTCCATTCTCTCGCAACTGTTTCTTGAACTCTTCATCGAAACTTTCCATGTGTAAACGAAACACCTCTGTAATATCCACAGTAAGGGGACTATCTACAAACACAGGTATATCTGGGATTCGATTTTGAGATTCCAATCTATGGAGAGTATAAATGAATTCTTGCGTTCGCTCCAGAGCAAAACTGGGGACTATTATTTTACCACCATTTTCTACGGCTTCTTTGATAATCTGTTCTAATTTGTTATCCATCTGAACCATGTCCCCATGGTCACGGTCACCGTAAGTAGATTCCATTATTACTGCATCGCAGGGTTTAGGTTTCCAGGGGTCAGCAAGAATGGGCATCTTTTTCCTGCCTATATCACCTGAAAAAATAAGGCGTTTCCATTTGCCCATTTCACGATATTCCAATTCAACCATTGCTGAACCGAGCACATGTCCGGCGTCATGGAAGGTTATAAAAACATCACTTCCGATGGGCATACGCATTTCATAAGAAACGGAAATAAAACGCTTCATGATTTCATGGACATCATCGGAGGTATACAGAGGTGGGATAAAGGTCAGTTGTTTTTTTGATAACCATTCAGCATCTTTCTGTTGTATATGGGCACTATCCATTAACATAATAGAACATAAATCTCGTGTGGCAGGGGTAGTATAGATTGGTCCGTTATACCCTTTTTTGCCGAACAAAGGTAGCAAGCCGCTGTGGTCAATATGGGCATGACTTAAAACGATGCAGTCAATTTTTTGCATATCTAAGGAGTTTTCTCTATTTTTCTGGTCAGCTTCCATACGCCTTCCCTGGAATAGACCACAATCTAATAATATTCTGTTTCCATTGATTTCTATCAGGTGTTTACTACCTGTGACTTCTTCTGCTGCACCATAAGAGGTAATTTTCATGAGGCGGACTCCCGATTTCTAATAATAGGTGGATGTGTTTTGAACCATTCGACGCAACGCTCTATAAGCCGTTTGGGGTCTCTATCAAAAACAATATTGGAACCTGTTTTTTTCTCAATGACAGGAAGTATATCGTCTATATGGTCTGCAACGCCTCCTGTTCCCATCAATACACCGATAGTTCTGCCTTCGTCGTAGGCTATTGCAAATTCTCCTAGAGTCCCAGAACGACCTCCCACAATGATAATAATATCGCAACTACGAACGCCAATCACTTCTCGTCCCATCAACCCTGAACCTGTGTATATCATTATATCAATATGGTCTAAGGGACTCCCATAAACATGAACATGTTCATATTCACTTAAAGCAGGTGATACTCCTACAGTCAAACCTCCCTTTTGTTTACAGCCCTTTACCGCTTCATGGGGTAAACCGGGACAACCCCCTGTTAAAATGACACAACCGAGTTCCGCAATAGTTTCCCCTAAAATCTGGCACTTCTGGACTGCTTCAGGTAAAATTTCTCCACCAGCAGAGCCCATCACACCAACCTTAATTCTTTGTCCACCCATCGGATTTTGCTCCTTTCTGTTGTTTTACTTCCTTTAATAATTCGTTAGCATGCTTCAAACTAATCTCAGAGACAGAACCGTCAAGCATACGAGCAATTTCTTTTATTCTTTCCTCTCCTTTGAGAGATTGGACACGCGTTAGGGTTCGTCCATCTATCACTTCTTTCTGTATAAGAAAATGCGTAGTACCAAATACAGCAATTTGAGGGATATGAGTAATGACCACAACTTGATGATGTCTGGCAAGTTCTGCCAATTGATTTGCAACTTTTCTTGCGACTATCCCTCCAACACCTGCATCAATTTCATCAAAAATCAGAGTAGGTATCTGGTCGGCATTAGCCAGGGTTGTTTTCAGGGCAAGCATGACTCGAGACATCTCACCACCAGAAGCAATTTGTTTTAATGGCTTTTCAGGTTCTCCTACATTGGGAGATAATAAAAATTCAATTTTATCAATACCATTGGGGTTTAGGGAACATTTTTCTATACCTATTCGAAAAGTTGCTTCTTTCATCCCTAACTCTTTTAATGACTTTGTAACCTCTGAGGAAAGAATAGCGCCTTTTGATTTTCTTTTTTCTGACAATAGTTCTGCCTCGTGCATTATTTCTTTATATAGTTCTTCTCGTTGATGCTTTAATTCTCCTAATCTCTCTTCTCCATGGAGAACGGTTTCTAATGTTACGCGAGCCTTTTGAGCATATTCAAGAATTCCTTCCATCGTATTACCATATTTCCGTTTCAAACGATTTATCTGATTAAGTCGCTGGTTCAACTGTTCAATCTCTTCCTCGCTAATCTCTACTAAATTAGAGCATCGTTCACATTCTCGAGCAAGTTCTTGCAAATCACGCTGAATTTCTTCCAATCTAATAAAAAAGGGGTCAAAAGTGTTGTCATGCTTCTTTAATTCTCCTACCATGGATTGGATACGATGTAAAAAAGCAATTACACTTATATCGGAACCCGACAGGAGGTCGGACACTTCTTTTGCACTTTTCCGTATGTTTTCCATGTTCATCGCATACGATAATTGATTGTGGAGTGTTTCATCTTCTCCAATAGTAGGTGATACCTGTTCTATCTCGTTTAACTCGTGCCTTAATAGCTCCAATTCCCGATTTTGGCGTTGTTGCACATTCTCAATAGAGGCTATTTCTTCATCTATTTTCTTTATTGTATAAAATTTTTCTTTAACGCTTTCACATAAGGCACGAGTATCTGTATAAGAATCTAATAATTCCAATTGGCAAGAAGGTTTTAACACGGTTTGATGTTCATGCTGTCCATGAAAATCTACAAGTTGATTTCCTAAATTTAACAATACACTAATGGGCACAGGTCGTCCTGATATCCATGCTTTGCTTCTTCCATCGGCAGAAACAAGTCGCGAGAGAATTAACTTTCCTTCGTCCAATTCAATTCCATATTCATCTAATATTTCTTTAAGAGGTCTGGACAAATTGGGAATATGAAAAACAGCATCTACCTGTGATTTTTCTGCACCTGTTCGAATAACTTCTACAGAAGCCCTCTCTCCTAACACCATTTGTAGTGCTTCCACAACGATAGATTTGCCTGCGCCTGTTTCTCCTGACAGGATATTTAATCCCGAAGAAAAGTTGACTTCAATTTCGTCAATTAAGGCAAAATCTTTAATATAAAGGGATTCTAACATGTTTCTTCTTCGCTTTGTAATTTCTCTTCATTTGTCAAAATAAGGTATGCCAGATATTCTTGATTACCCGCAGGACCTTTGATAGGTGAAGGAACGATACCTTTGGCTATAAACCCAAGTCTTCCTGCTTCGGATAATACTTCTTCTACTGTCCTTTTAATAACCTCAGCCTCTTTTACGACTCCTCCTTTCTCTACATATTTGCGTCCCACCTCAAATTGAGGTTTGATTAATATTATCCCATGAGAAGGCTTTTCTACAAGTGTAATAACCCTGGGCAAAATTAGTTTCAATGAGATAAAGGAACAATCTATAGTAAAAAAGTTAGGTTTTTCGGGAAGTTGTTCAGGCTCTAAATAGCGGATATTACATCGTTCCATTACTGTCACCTGTGGATTGTTCCGTATAGACCATGCTAATTGTCCATAACCGACATCTATGGCATATACCCTTTTTGCACCGTGCTGGAGAAGGCAGTCCGTAAACCCACCTGTGGATGCACCTATATCCATAGCCACCACAGATTTTACATCTATCCCAAAATAATTTAAGGCATGTTCAAGTTTTATACCGCCACGACTAACAAAACGATTATCCTGTATTACTTTGAGTTCTATATTTTCTGGAAGTTTGGTACCCGGTTTATCAAGGCAAACTCCATTTTTATCGAACACTTTCCCTTCACGGATTAGGGATTGAACCTGGGCTCGGGTCAGGTTCATTCGTTTTTGTAAAATTACATCCAATCGTTCTCGCATATAATTAAAGATAATCTCTTACTTCCTACTTGATTTTATAAAGAAACTTTAAGGTATTATTATCTTATACAAAAACAATATATAAAGGAAAATATCATGTATCATCTTTTCCGATACGCTGTAGTCGTGTTGCTTTTGCTATTCTTTCAGGAATTGGTTTGGGCAGATGGAATTTTAACCATTCCTGATATTCAAGCCACTACCCCCAGTGTGTTTGAATTACCTATCCAATGGGAAAATAATTCTTCTAATATAAGCACATTAGTTATCCGTTGGACTCCTACTGCAACAAATCTTTTCCCTCTGGAAGCAGTATCTTCTTCCAATTCCGGAACAGATAAGAAACTTATGTTTTCAAAAATAGGTCAACAATTAAATATCATCATTTACGGTGGAGTAGAACCTATTCCTGATGGGTTAATAGCGAAGGTTATTGTCCAGATACCTGAAACACTTCCCAACAATTCTCAAATTTCTATTACAGGAATAAGTGCTGAAGGAGCCGATGTCCAGGCTTTACCTAAAAATGTCGCCATAACCACAGGCAATATTACTGTAAGTAATAACTTCTCTAATTTTCATAGTGCTGACACCAGTAAGGATTGGACTATCAGTTTATCGGAGGTGCTTCGTGTAGTGCAGTTTTTTAATGCACGGGAATTTCACTGTGATTCAGGAACTGAAGATGGATATGCTCCCTTCGCGGGAAATAAAACTTGCACCCCACATAACCTGGATTACTATCCCCAGGACTGGAAAATAACTTTGAACGAATTACTACGGCTTATCCAATTTTTCAATTTTCCAGGCGGAAGTTATCATCCTGACAATAATGGTGAGGATAAATATGCACCTGGTCCTTTTTCAAACTAAATCTTTTACTACTGCTGATTCTTTACTAAATTTACATTTGCAGTAGGAACGGGGTTTGTCAGCCATTCTTTGTAAACCACATCAATACAATACCTCGCTAAATAATAATATCCCTCACCGCTTAAATGCACTTTGTCCATCATTGCCCGCGGGTCATTACAATAGTCTGGATTCCCACCCGGAAAAGGTTCATAGTCAGAATACTGCCCTGGAAGCGGAACTGTTCTGGGTGCTACATCATTTGAGACACCAAAGCAATATTGCATCAATCCATAAGTCTGGACATATCGGCACCTATCTATGTTTCTACACGCTTCCATTCTTCTACGAGACAGTTCTGCACCTGCTAAATTTAGTTCCTGACAACTTGCCTTCCCCCTACCTTTGTTAATGTAATCATATTCGATAAGGGCTACCCGTAGATTGGGTTTCATATCTAATAAAGCATGTATAACCGTTACGGTATCATGAACTACTTGCTGGAACAGTGCGTCTTTTTCTTCAGCAGGCATATCAATATGCCAATGATTTAAGAAATCGTTTCCTCCAATACTAAGATGGATAATATCCACAGTCGGATAATTATCCAATTCTCTGCGAACTTGCTCTAACCAATTCGGATTAACCCATTGAGAGGCTTCACTGCCTGGAACCGTAGTGAAAAATCCGACCTCTTCATACTCCTTAAAACCCATGTCTTCTAAAGCATCTCGAAGAGAACGATTTAAGTACATAAACCATGCCCAACTATCGCCTACCATTAAAATCCTTGGAGTTTTTGCTTCTATTGAAAACTGGACAAGAAATACAGAACATAATAGCAATGAAATTATCAATAAAATATTCTTGTTTCTCTTTGACATAAAACTAACCTCTTTTTAATAAACAAAAAGTAATAATTAGAATATTAATTGTTATAATAGGTTTTATCCTTCTTAAAGTGACAAAAATAATTTAAATCACAATGTAGAGAAATGGCAAATGTAAGATAACTAACAATTAGAAGTTAAACAACCTGGATTTTCAATATTTTTAAGATTTTTACTACTTCCCCATACAGAATCTTTTTTATTTGACAATCCAAACCCTAAGATACATATCGTTTATCATTTTGGGATACCATTCTCTTTATAAATAGATATTTGCTTCTACACTAAAACAGATATTCTATCGTCTATTACAAAGAATAAAGACCTTCTCAAATTTTTAGCAGACAGTAACAATGTTAAATGTAAATCTCTTTTTTGATAGAGAGGTCTTTGCCTACAATATTTACTCCCGGGTGGGTAAATGCTCTTAACAAGTTTTGCATGGCTATCCCTAAAAATTCCTCTCCTGAAGCAACTTTTTTTTCATTGCAACTAACAATCCCGAATTTGGGCAAAGGGGTTCCTTTTCCCTCTTCCCAGCAATTTGTTTCTATCTCCTCTAAAATTTTTTGAACATATTTTATTGCTTTTTCCAGGTCTTGATTTGGTAGAACCATTACAAATTTTGAAGACTCATATCTTGTTAGAATATCGCAAGTCCTTGAATTTTGTTTTAATGCCAAAGCCACATCCATAAGGAATGCGTCATCTTCTATAACATCGGTTTGACCTACTTCTTCTTCATTTGTGCCATAATCTACAAAGTCAAGGACAATACAACTTAATGGAGTTTTGTGTCTATCAGTCCTTATAATTTCTTCTTCCAGTCGTTCCATCAGATAACGATAATTTTTCAAGCCTGTTAATGGGTCTGTATATACAGGGTCATCCCAGAATTCTACGGGGCTATCAATATAGGCAGAGGTATACATTGTTTTTAATGCCATTTCTACGGCTACCATTACCATAGGCAAATTATAGGGTTTAGCAATATAATCTACCGCGCCCAATTCATGTCCTAACGCAACATCATCTACTGAACCTTTTGCGGTGACAAAAATTACAGGTATGTCCTTTGTTTCAGGGTTTGCTTTTAATTGCTTACAGACTTCAATACCGTCAATGTCCGGCAAGCCTATATCTAATAGGAGTAAATCCACCTTACCCTTTTTACATAGTTCAAGGGCTTCTGTTCCGGAAAAAGCAGGAATAGCCTCGTAGTTATGGAGTTTTAAACTCTCACAAAGGATTGTTACCTCATCTCGATTGTCATCTGCTACACATACTCTAATATTTCTCATCATATACCTCTTTATGTGTCAAATTACTACTTCCATCACCATTCATATTAAGTTTACCAGATTTCTTATTTTTTTGCCAAAAATTTTATTTTTAAAATAACTATGTATTATTGATTTTATAACGGAATAGTTGTTATATTAGTTAATACTAAAAAGTCAGAATATTCTATTATGCGTGAAGGACCTTTTGGAAAACCAGTAAAAAAAGATTTCCCCCTTATAAATATTACATCTTTGATTGATGTGATGTTTCTTTTGTTGATTTTTTTAATAATCACCACTACATTCAATCCTCATCTTGGGCTATCTTTGCAACTTCCTGAAGCCAATACCAGCAAACCTGTTGAAGAGGTAAACAATTGTCGAATTATTATTGATGTAAAGGGAAATATCTTTTTATTGGAAAAGAATGATAGTAATTCCAAATCTGTAACTATTGAAGAATTAAGTAATCGTCTAAGAGAATTAAAAGCAAACAATCCACCGCCCTCGTTAATATTAGAATCTGATTCCGAAGCACCGTTTCGTGCTACAGTAAGGGTTTTTGACCTTGCACTGGGATTAGGTTATCCAGGGGTAACTATTGCGACAAAGCCAAAAGAGGAAACTGTGAATATGGGGGCAGGAAACTAATTGTTTGTTGGGTAATTTGGGTAGAGGTAATATTTAAATGCGTTGAGATTAAAGGGGTTCCAATTTAGAGAGTGGATGTTTTTTATCTTTAGCGTTCCCTTTTTTATCTTCATTTTGTTCTGGCTCATTTTCCTTTTCTTCATCTTGAATTTTTTCTATTTTTAAGGTGCTTTTTTTTATCTTTGATTCATCTTCTTCAAAATTTGTCTCACTAATTGGCTCTTCATCCATTGGAATTAGCAGTGATTTTTTCTCTTTTATATCGGTTGCGTTCATTTTCTTTTTTCGTTCTGCAATAGATTTGGCATGGATAGATTCAGGATATTGTGTTAGATAAAAATCCAACATATCTGATGCGGAATCCATATCGCCGATTTCTTGAGCAATGTCACAGTAACGGGCAATAATCAAATAAATATCCTCTTCTTTCTTTAAGTATTGTAATGATTTTTTTAGCCAGGTCATGGCTTCCTGAGGATGGTTCATTTTAAGGTATACATTTGCAATTCTTAAATGAACAGATGAATGGTGTGGATAAATTCTTGCAAGAACAAAATACTCGTTTAGAGCACCTATAAAATCTTTCTCTCTCTCCAATATTTCTGCAGGCCCAAATCTTGGAATATTGGGTGCAGATTCTTCACCCGGTTGAATGAGGCTTAAAAATATGGTCGTAATCAAAGAAATAAAACTTTGAGCATAGAGGGCCGTAGCAGCGACAAACAATCCCAGAGAGGACAAAATATATAGAAGCACATAATCCCTTAGCCATTCCTTTAATTGAATAAGTTCAATACCCAGAATAACAAACATAATGATTAGCGATAGCAGGTCTAACCAGAGGGGATAATCATACTTTTTTATCCACTTCTGATAGAGTAAGAATAAACCCCAAAAGAAAAGAAGACTTAACAAAAGTATACTTAAAATGTCAGAAGGTTCCCACTCTAAAATAGGAATAAAATCTGGTTTATTCATTCTGTTTTTTTATATTCTCAAGTTATAAATTGTTTGTTAAGTGCCATATTTTAAACTGAATTGCTATATTCGATATTATATTCTATATTTTACTCATAAGGTATAATTGGGCATAAAGTTTTTCGCTATCTTTCTTATTATAAAGTAAGGAGTAGAAAATGAAATTAGCAGTAATTGGTGGGGGAAGTTCATATACCCCAGAACTCGTAGATGGAATTTTTGCACAAGAAGGAAAGTTTTTATTTGATGAAATATGGCTAATGGACCAAAATCCTCAGAGATTAGATGTAAATCACTCTTTTTCTGAAAGGCTGTCTCAACACTATGGCTCTTCATGCAAAATTTATAAAACAACTCAAATAAATGAGGCATTGATAAATGCGAGATATGTGCTAACACAAATACGCGTAGGTCAAATGCAAGCCAGAATTAATGATGAAAAATTAGGGCTCAAATATGGAATTATTGGTCAGGAGACAACAGGAATAGGTGGCTTTGCATGTGCTTTAAGGACAATCCCTGCTATCCTCGATATAGCAAAAGCAATGGAAGAATTATGTCCTGATGCCTTTCTCATAAATTTTACTAATCCAGCGGGGATTAATACGGAAGCAGTTATAAAATATAGCAAGATTCGAACGATTGGGTTATGTAATGTTCCTATCGGAATTATTATGCAGTTGATTAAATTTTTTGGAGGGACACCCGAAGAGGTCGAATTAGATTATGTAGGACTTAACCATTTATCCTGGGTAAGGAAATTTAAGGTACAGGGGAAAGATATAACACAAGAGGCGCTCCAAAAATTTTGGGAACATGCAGAGGAAGAGTGGGAAGATGAAACAACTCGGAATAACATGTTAGAGGCGATGAAAAGCCTTAATATGTTTTGTAATTACTATCTGCAATATTACTATTCGACAGAATCGGTGTTGAATCAGTTAAAGAAGAAGGAGAAAACTAGAGGAGAAGAGGTCCTTGAAATTGAGCGGACATTGTTTGATAAGTATTCTAATCCTGAATTGAGAGAGAAACCGGAAGAATTGAGCAAACGAGGAGGTGCCCATTATTCTACGGCTGCCTTGATGGTCATCGATGCTATTGAAAATGACAAAAAGTCAAGACAAATTGTTTGCAGTAGAAACAATGGTGCTATTCCGACTTTCGATAATGATATTTCAGTAGAAATTCCTGCCATTATAGATAAAGATGGAGCCCATGCCATTCCTCAACCACCACCTGAACCCTCTATACGCGGGCTTATGCAATTAATCAAAGCGTACGAAACTTTAACGGTTCATGCAGCCGTAAAAGGGGATAAAGAGTTGGCTTTTCAAGCAATGTTGAGCCATCCTCTAATGCCTGACGCTTCTGTGTGTCGAAAATTACTAAATGAAGTTCTAGAAATAAATAAACCTTTTTTAAAAAAATTCTTTATATAACATAGATAAAGGGAACTAATGAAAGCATTACTTGAAACAAATCTTAATGGGAAAAAGCCTACAAGAAAAGGAAAAGTTAGAGATATTTATGATTTAGGAGACAAACTTTTCCTTGTGGCAACAGATAGAATATCTGCATTTGACTGGGTAAATCCTACGGGTATCCCGGACAAGGGAAAGATTTTGACTCAGTTATCTTTGTTCTGGTTTGAAATGATGAAAGATATTATTCCAAATCACTTAATTTCGGCACGATTTGAAGATTTTCCAGAAGAATTTCGGAATCAGCCTGAAATGTTTAAGGACCGTTCCATGTATGTCCGAAAATGCGAGATGTTACCTATTGAATTTGTTGTGCGTGGCTATCTGGCAGGAAGCGGATGGAAAGAGTATAAGGAAAAGGGAACTGTTTGTGGCATTCCTTTGCCTGTCGGTCTGGTAGAAGCGAGTAAGTTACCCGAACCTATTTATACCCCTTCCACGAAAGCAGAGGAGGGACATGATATTAATATTTCACCTGAGGAAGCAGGAAAAATTATAGGCAACGAATTAAATCAAAAAGCTACAAATGTGGCTATTGAAATTTATAAAAGAGCCCATGAATATGCTCTTACCCAAGGGATTATTTTATGTGATACCAAATTTGAGTTTGGATTACTTGACGGCGAATTGGTATTGGCAGACGAAATACTAACACCTGACTCATCAAGGTTCTGGCCTGCAGACCAATATTCGCCCGGAAGGAATCAACCCAGTTTTGATAAACAATTTATTCGAGATTATCTTGAAGCAGTAAAGTGGGATAAGAATTCTCCCCCACCTTCTTTGCCTTCTGATATCGTGGAGAAGACACGCGAAAAATATCTTGAAGCATTTACTCGATTGACAGGAAAAACTCTCCTGTAAATCTAAGAGTGTTATAAACAACAACTTAATGAAGCGGGAAAATATTAAAAATATGTTGGACACAGATAAAATTCATGATGAATGTGGTGTTTTCGGTATTTATAACCATAAATCGGCTCCAAATTGGATATATTTAGGCTTATATGCCCTTCAGCATCGAGGACAAGAAGGGGCAGGTATTGTTTGTTCTGATGGAACGATATTAACTGCTCACCGTGGGGTTGGACTTGTAAATGATGTCTTTCCAGCACATAAACTTGCTCGGATTCAAGGTTCTATGGGTATAGGGCATGTGAGGTATTCTACCTTTGGCTCAAGTAATTTAAGGAATGTGCAACCCCTTTTAGTCAACTATATTAACGGTTCCATTGCAATATGTCATAATGGAAATTTAATAAATGGGGCTTATCTCCGCTATGAGTTGGAACGAAAAGGAGCCATTTTCCAATCTACATCCGATACCGAGGTTATTATTCATTTAATCGCTCGTTCTAACCAAAAAACATTTATAGATTCAGTTATTGATGCCTTAAAACAAATAAAAGGTGCTTTTTGCCTTCTAATAATGAATCAAAATGAAATGATTGCAGTCCGTGACCCGTTTGGTTTTCGCCCCTTATGGATAGGGAAAAAAGGACGGGGCTATGTGTTTTCAAGCGAGACCTGTGCTTTAGACCTTGTTGGAGCAAAATGGGTTCGAGAGGTAGAACCAGGTGAAGTAATACATATCAAGGGCAATGAATTACACAGTATATTCCCATTTGAAAAAGTAACTCCCAAACAATGTATTTTTGAGTTCATATATGTGGCACGACCGGATAGTGTGATTTTCGGCAGAAGTGTGGATTTGGTTCGAAAGGAATTAGGAAGAGCCCTTGCAAGAATAGCCCCTGTAAAAGCAGATTTTGTAATGGCTGTGCCAGATTCTTCCAATCCTGCAGCGTTAGGATATGCTTACGAATCTGGTTTGCCTTTTGATATGGGCTTTATCCGAAACCACTATGTAGGTAGGACATTTATTGAACCTGACCAAAAAATGCGAGATTTCGGCGTTAAGATAAAACTGAATCCTTCCCGAGATACCGTTAAAGGAAAAAGGATTGTTCTTGTAGATGATAGTATCGTCCGTGGGACAACATCACGCAAAATTATAAAATTACTTAGACACTGTAAGGTGAAGGAAATCCATTATCGTGTCGCCTCTCCCCCAATTGTTAATTCTTGTTATTATGGTATTGATACACCCAATCGAGAACGGTTAATTGCATATAAAATGACAAAACAGGGTTCCCAGGTAGATGTTGAGAAAATACGGAAGTATATTGGGGTAGATACTCTGGCTTATTTAACTATCCCTGCAATACTCGAAGCAACATTTAGTAATAAGGAATATTTTTGCACGGCTTGTTTTGATAATAATTATCCTACTCCTACTCCTAATGATTATGAACTTCCTCCAACGAATCACAACACCATCAAGGATTCAAGCCTTGATTATACTCGCCATAGTCGGTAAACAATAGCTATTTTTATCATTTTTTCTAAATTTATTATTAAGTTTTTGCTGAACGAGATGTTTCTCTATTCCTTTCCCGTGGGTTCCACCTCTACAGGTTTATCCACAAACTTTTGTTGTCCTCCTCCCATTCGTCTTCGCCGCTGTTCATCTTGTTGTGAACCCATTCTATCTTCCGAAAAACGATTTTGCTTCCACTCATAAGTTTTCCGAAGAAATTTGCGTATCTCATTTTCAAAATCCGAAAAGAATAGGTATAGTTGAACTTTAGAATTCAAAGGCAAGTCCATTCTTAAATTGTCTACCCATTTATATTTTAGTTCTGCAATTTCCATATCTGTCTTAACTAACAAGTTAAATTTTTCTTCTAATACTTGAGCATTTTCATCTGTTTTACCCTGCAATAATTTTTTAATATCATTTACTATCTCATTTCTTTGTTTGTTTTTTTCATCGAATAGTTTTTTTTGCTCATTGAATTTGCGAATTAACAGAATAGTCTGTTCATCATTAAAATCTAATTGTTCCGCAATTCGTGCCAACATAATCTGTTCTAATACTTCATGTGCAGGTAAAATGCCTTCCATGGGTGGAATAGGTTCTGGCCCTCCTGGGGGCAAAGGCTGTTCAGGAGGAACTCCTCCTATAGAAGGTGGACCTCCATGCCCATATCCTCCTGGTGACGGAGGCTGTGCCTCTGAAGTTCCGAGCATAAGAACAAACATAAAAAAAACTAAAATAAAAACTATATTGTTTTTCATAAAAAATCCCCAAAATCTATGTTATTTTTTATATTTACATTGATGTATTAAACATATCTGTTTCTTCTGCAAGAGACAACATTAAATCAGAAATTGTAATTGAATACAATTCTTCCTTTACAGGTTCCATATCTGTATATTCCTCACTCAGGTTCATAAAAATATCTCTATCCGTAAGAGTCTCCTCTTCTTGAATAACAGTATTCGCATTGTTACTTGCTATCTGGTTTGTTTCAGTAGTTGTTTGCGTACTAACGGCAGTATTTGTTGTCTCTTCTGTTTGATAATAATAATTATAGACCCATGGAATTCCCACCAAAACAAGTAGCAAACACATAGCCGAGGCCGTAATCAGTTTATAATTCCATTTCTTAAAGGGCGCAAGTATTGGTTGATAAGGATTATCCTCAACCTGCTTTATTTCACGACTTATCTTTAAAGAAGCTTCTTCTGACAGAGAAGCAAGCGGGAGGCACTGAACATACTGAGATATGTGATGCCACTCTTCTAACTTTTTTGTGCACTCTGGGCAACTTTTCAAATGCTTTTGTTGCTTATCACTGAGCGTGATAAAACCATCAAGTAGTTCAGATATTTGTTCATCTGTTAAATGTCTCATTTTATCATCACTCCTTTCTCAAGGATTTTTTCCCTCAACTGGGTTCTTGCTCGTGCCAAACGGCTTCGAACTGTTCCCACTTGACAACCGAGAGTTTCTGCAATACTTTCATAATCAAGTCCTTGTGTTTCTCTCAGAAACAAAATTTCTTGATGTTCTGGAGATAATTCCAGCATACATTCCTGAACCACTGAGACGAACTCATTACTTTCGTTTGGAATCCATGTATCTGGATTATGGACTGATTGATTTTTATGGTCAAAGTTAAATTTATCAAGAAATCGGGAAAGGAAATTCCTTTTCCGCTGTTCATCGCGAATATGATTTAGTGCAAGATTTCGAGCAATTCCAAATATAAATGTCTTAAATTGTGCCTGTGGCTTTACTCGGTTCAAACTTTTAAATAAGCGGATAAAAGTTTCCTGGACTAAATCTTCCGCACTCTGTGCATTCTTTGTTAGATATAAGCAAAGTGTAAAAATAGGATTCTTATATCGTTCTACCAGACAATCGAACGCTTCATTATTTCCTTGTTTCGCTAATGCAATCAATTCCCAGTCCTCTAAGGAACGCATTCTTTTCTTTACCTTTTATAAGATTAAACACCTACCCACCAATTAAAGTTCCCATAAAATTGCTAAACAGAGATATTATACTATTTTCTTTTTACTCGGGGACCGTGGGGCGTATCTTCAATTATCCAACCCTGTTCAAGTAATTGGTCACGAATTTCATCGGCTAAGGCAAATTTTTTATCTCGGCGGGCTTGTTGCCTTTGCATTACCTTGTCCAGAACTTCTGGAGGCGCTTCTTCTTCGAAATTGGGATTGAATAGTCCTGTTACCTGATTTAATTTGTTTAATAGTTGGATAGCGTTAAGGGCACCTTCTTCACTAACCTGCTTATTATCAATTTTTTTGTTTACATCGCGGATAAAATCGAAAATTGTGGCTAAGGCAGATGAGATATTCAGGTCATCATCAAGCGAGTCATTAAAAGATTTTTCACATTGGGAACATTCTTTTAGCAAATCATCTCCCATTCCTTTTATTTCGTTCAGTCGTAAACGGAAATCCCGAATTCTACGGAGGCTATTGCTTGCAGATTCTACTGTTTCTAATGTAAAGTTGTTAGGCTGACGGTAGTGAGTTGCCATAAGAACCCAACGAATGGCAAGGGGGTCTAATCCGCGTTCTAACAGGTCTCTCAATGTAAAAAAGTTACCTAAGGATTTTGACATTTTCTTTCCGTCTACTACCAGATGTGCACAATGTAGCCAATATTTTACAAATGGTTTTCCTGTTGCACATTCAGATTGGGCAATTTCGTTTTCATGGTGGGGAAACATGTTATCAATACCGCCACAGTGAATATCAAAAGTTTCACCGAGATACTTCATGCTCATTGCGGAACATTCAATATGCCAGCCGGGTCTACCCTTGCCTAATTCTGTTTCCCAATAAACATTACCGTCTTCCTCATCCCACGCTTTCCAGAGAGCAAAATCGCGGGCATCTTCCATAGAATATTCATCTGTATCTACTCTACCACTTGCACCGACTTTTAACCCTTCTATATCTATATGGCTCAATTTCCCATATTCGGGAAAAGAACTTAACCGAAAATAAATGCTTCCATTATGCTCATAAGTATAGCCCTGGTTTTTTAATTTTTTTATTATCTCCACCATTTCAGGGATATGCTCGGTGGCACGAGGGTAAACATTTGCCCTCTCTATCCGAAGGGTATCGAGGTCATTAAAAAAGGCATCTATATAGAAATCTGTAATCTCTTTAAGGGACTTGCCTGTCTCTCGACATGTTCGGATTAATTTATCTTCAACATCAGTAATATTCATCACATGGAAAACATCATAACCACGGAATTTTAGGTATTTTTTTAGTAAATCTTCAAAGATATATGCCCGAAAATTGCCTATATGTGCATAGTTATATACCGTAGGTCCACAGGTATACATTTTGACTTTTGGAGGCTCGATGGGAACAAAGGGTTCTAAACTTCTACTCATTGTATTGAAAAAACAAACAGTCATCAGGCATAACCTTTCCTATAATAGTGATAGTTTTTGTTTTATTAAAAAATACTGTGGGATAAATTATATTTGAAGGGGGTAGAAAATAAAAAGTGGGCGAGGCGGGAATCGAACCCGCATGGCTTTACAGCCAACGGATTTTAAGTCCGTCGTGTATTCCTATTCCACCACTCGCCCACGAAAAATATTGGAGGCGGCACCCGGATTCGAACCGGGGGATAAAGGCTTTGCAGGCCTCTGCCTTACCACTTGGCCATGCCGCCATGCCGCCACTATTTTCATGATGTATAAATTTTACAATGAAAAAGCAACACAATGCAAATACACAAAGAAAGGGCATAAATAATGATAGAAAATGAAGCGGATTTAATGTTGTCCTCTATAAAAGTAAGAGACAAATAATTTTAAATAAAATGAAATGGGATAGGATATTTTATCTGTCTAATGACTTAATTTCCTTTGCAGTGATGTTATTCCACTGTTCACTAAGTTTTTCATTTATTGACGGCTGTGTGTGTAAGAATACAATTGATTGCGATTTTAATTCTGGCAGGACAAAGGATGTCTCTCTTCCTTTTTCTAGTTTTAATTCATTGACCCCTTGTGGACGAACTTCAAAAACAGACTGAACTTGAATTGGCAATTTTATACTGATTTTTATATTCTGTTTTGCTCTAAACAGATAGGCTTCTGGATGAATATCATAATCCAAATTTGTAATACATAAAATTGCAAAATCTCTGCCTATTAGTGGTGCTATATCCACATTTTCAGGGGCAGAATTATCAAAATTTATCGGTTCGGAACTAAGGAGATATTCTTTTAGCAAACTCATGACCCTTCCCCAGCCCTGCATTTCCCGTTCCAATTCAGGATATTTCTTTGCCACTTTTTCATCATGATTGAACCATAGGATACCTTTTGCGCCTCTACCTAAATTCAAGACTAATTGTGCTCCCAATTCTTCAGGTGTCGGCACGGGTCGTTTAGGTCTCTCACTCCAATCTGCAATAGCCTGACTCCATACCCAGATAGGCTTTGGTTCGGATGCTAATTTAAGGTCGCGTGTGTAATAAGCCGTTTCTTCTAAACGCGTCCCATAAGGTTTGGGCCATTTACTACTGGATGGGGCCGTTACGGAATAGTGGTCCTGACAGGGAATATCACAAATAGAAGCATATTCAAAAAATTTGATATTTCTACATAAAGTAAGAAATGTGGGTTTAGTATTGTCATACTGACAGAGATGTTGATTAACAAGGAAAATAATATTTGCTGGAGTTGACCAATCTGGTTCATCTTGCAACATCCAGCATAGGACATAAGGATGATTCGAAAACTCGCGAACAACATCTACATTTAACGGAACACCTGTGTGAACCATTGCGCGGAAACCATATTTTGGAGCAATCTCTGTAAAAAAAGGGTTGTCCTTGTTTCCACCTTCTACCATCGTATCTATATGTAAATTATATAGTGTTTCATAAGTCTCTGGTTTGTTTGACCAGACGCCAATTGGAAAATTATCTTCAAAAGCACGACGATGTCCCAAAAAAATTTTTTTCATTTTCCCTTTGTCCGATAAAACCTCTACCCCCGTTATAAACCAACTCCCTAAAGATAACGCCTGCGACAATTGAATTTTTGCAATTGCTATTCCATCAGGCTCTATTCGTTTTGTATTCCAATTGGCAGAAATTTTAGTTTGAGGGGAAAAAACTGTATTTTCAATTTGATAGGTGTCCTTTGAAAAATTTTGAATGAATACTTCCAATTCCTGTAATCCTGGTAAGACATGAATATATGTAATGCGTAAAGGGTCAGGACTGAGAACGCCTTCTGTGGTAGCACATAAACGAGAGCGTTCATCTATAAACTGCAATGTGAATTTTGAATCGGGGGCAAAGTCTTCAGATACCGCATTAATCTCCAGAACACCTTGCTCTCCGGGTTGTACTATCTGATTTATAAATCGGTCCCATGCTACAAAATGATTCAACACCCAATAAGAACGGTCTTTCCGGTTCCAACGCCAATAACGAATCCTAATCGTTTCCTCGGAAATGTTTCGATAATATATATGAACTAAACCACCCTTATTAACTATATTGCTTTCAAATTCTTCTACCTTCTCTTTTTCCCATACTGCGGGGCGATAAGCAATCTTCTCTATGGCAAGCCGCATAGAAGATTTTCCTTCTAAGTTAGCCCCAATTTGTGCTGTTTGTGTATAACCATTAATAGATAGAAGAAACAAATTAGACAAGAGAATAAGACTCAAATTTATTTTCTTTAACATTTTTTTTACCTATAAAATTGACAAATTTTAAACCAATCTAATACGATACAAATATATTATATATTATAATAAAGAAGTCAATTTGAAACAATTTTGCTAAGTCAGAGAAGAGATAAAATAGACCCAAAAAACGATTGTATATCAACTATCAACATATTTAGTCATTAGTCTTTTGCACAAAAATTTAAAGGGGGATTTTTAGAGAGTCCTTACATTATAAAATATTGTATTATCTATCACGAAAAAATAAAGACTTTTAAAATTTTTTAGTAGATACCAGTCCCCTGATACAATTTTACAGTTAAACCTTTGTGAAGCGATGAAAGAAAATTTTATAAAAGTATATTGTATAAAGTAGTAAACTATAGCATCATGAAGTTCTTGGAGAAACACAAATGAGCGATGAAGAACATAATATTTACGATTTTGATATTGAATTAATTTGCGAATATTTTTCCAGTATGGAACGTCAAGGTCCAGGTAGCCCGGAAGCAACCATAAAAGCATTAAGTTTTATTGATAATCTACACGAAAATTCAAAGATTGCTGATCTTGGTTGCGGTACTGGAGGTCAAACTATAGTTTTGGCTCAAAACACTCCAGGGAATATTACAGGCATTGATTTATTCCCTGGTTTTATAGACAAACTAAATGACAATGTACAAAAATTGAATCTTCAAAGCAGAGTTAAAGGCGTTATTGGTTCAATGGATAAACTTGATTTTCGATTAAATGAATTAGACCTTATTTGGAGTGAAGGAGCAATATATAATATTGGTTTTGAAAAAGGCATGAATTATTGGAATAAGTTTTTAAAAAAAGGTGGTTATGTTGCTGTTAGTGAAGCATCATGGTTTACAGAAGAACGGCCAGAAGAAATATTTGATTTTTGGAATAAAGCATATCCTGAAATAGACACCATTCCAAATAAAATTGCTCAAATGCAAAAAGCAGGCTATATTGTTATGGCATCATTCATATTGCCTGAAATTTGCTGGATTGACAATTTTTTTGTTCCGGAAATAACAGCACAAAAAATATTTTTGGATAAATATAAGGGTAATAAATCTGCCGAAGAATTTGTAAAATACGAAAAGTATGGAGCCGAACTTTATAATAAGTATAAAGAATATTATGGGTATGTATTTTATATTGGAAAGAAAAGATAGAAGCCCCGCTGGTATCCGTGCTGACGGTTAAGGTAGTAGAATTAATGGCATATAATAGCGCGTATCCGCAGATGTCCACTTCGTTTACTTGCCTGTATTTAGCCAGGTCATATACATTCCCGCTCCTCACTTTGGCACATTGGGCTCAGTCTACAAAACTACGCTTTGCTTGTTCGGTCTCACCCAACAAATAGGTACAATTTATTTTGAAGGGAGGATTTTTACAAAGATTTTGCGGGTGCGGGGTCCGTCAAATTCGCAGAGGAAAATGGATTGCCAGGTGCCAAGCATAAGTGCACCATCTTTTATAATAACCTGAACGGAAGAACCCATTAAAGAGGCTTTTACATGGGCAGGTGAATTACCTTCTGCATGTTGATAATTTCCGTGCCAGGGTATTAGTTTATCTAAAACTTGCTCTAAATCATGGAGGACATCTGGGTCAGCATTTTCATTAATGGTAATTCCTGCCGTGGTATGAGGCACATAGACACAAACCATCCCATCTTGAATATTTGACTCTTGAACTGCTTTGCTCACATAAGAATCTAAATTGACAAATTGTGTCCTTTTTGAGGTGGTGATAGTGAAAGTTTTCATGTTTCTAATACTCCAATGATTTCAGGTTTCGCAGACCAAGATTCATAGGGACGGTGACTGCAATTCCTGTAAGCACCGTTATAAAAGTAATTACAATGGCTAATGCAACCCAAAAGTAGCCCGGGCGTGTAAATTGTTCCAGTACACGCCATTGGAGAATTAAGGTTTGTGCTGCAACAATAAGAGCGATATAGAAAATACTCAGGAGCAGGTTCAATGTACCACCTAAGCCAGAAACAATCCTTGCGGGATTATCCTCTTCAAAAGTTGGATAGAGTGCACCCAGACCGACAGCAAGCCCTGAAAGTCCTAAGGTCATTAATACAATGCTAAAAACGGTCAGGAAATAATAGAGATATGCCAATTGAAGCATATATCCCGATAGAACAGCAAGGGTCACAGTGAAAGGTGCAGAGGTTATAACGCTCAACCAGAATTTTTGCCAAATCAATTGACGAAGTGTGATAGGTGCTAAACCAATAACCCAGAATCGTCGTCCTTCTAAACTAATCAGGGGAAAGATAAAACGACTGGTCAGGGTTGCAAGGATTAGACTTAATGAAGCGATGTTCATACATGCAATAAAACTACGCCACATTTCTTGCTCGAAATATTTGGTGGTATTCCGCAAATTGGCTATGTAAATTGCCATAATACCGAAGAAGATAATGAACTGTGACCATTGCGTTGCGTCCCGCCAGAATAAGCGAAAGTCCTTTACCACTAATGGTCGATATGGAGAAGGGATAAAACCTAAAAATGTGTCTAACCTGCCCAATATGCCTCGGTTAGGCAACTTAATTCGTCTCTGTCCGCTCCCTTGAAGTCCTGAAAAGCCGGGATAAAATATCCATCGGGATAAGAGAGAACCAAGAAATGTAAAAAATATAGAATTGGACATTAAAAGCATAAACCAGAATGTTACATCCCAAAATTGCCACTCTTTGGATTTTAATACCCCCTCAGAAAACCAGTAGGGAGGGAATAAAGGCGATTGAACACGAGAAGTTGCACCTAAAAACACAGGGAGAATTGTATCCTCACTAATTTTTGTGCCTCGCAACATAGTGGTAATGTACCAGAACAAAAAGACAACTGCTAAAAAGCCCAACAGAACCATTGTTCTCAATTTTATTTTTGGAAAGATAAGAACTAAAAATTGTGTGATAATGTTTCCCCATGCTGCCGGGATAATAATAAAGGGTATGAAGTATATAATAGAGGAAAAGTAAAAGAATATAGGTGCTTTTATGCTTAATCCATAAGCGAGAATCAGGGGAACCCCTAAAAAGGCTACGGACCAGGAACTGAAAACGATACATTCAATAAATCGGACCAGAAATAAGCGATGGTATGGAACGGGTGTCTGGATAAGGAAATGGATTTCTTCTGCTTTATATAAAGTAAAGAACGCAACTAAAATGTTGGAGAAAATAAGGAATAAGAAGACAGCACCCATAAGTATCATAAACATACGCGACATAAGAAGTTCGCCAAAATTTACTTCAATCCCTGCCCTTGACCCAAAGCGTAATAGCCAGTCAAACCCTATATAAAGTCCAAAAAAGATACCCAACTCAATCAATATAGCAGAAACCGTAATTACAGAAATCTTTAATTTGGACTCTTTACGAATGCTTAATATCTGGTGTTTAAGAATATTTCGTTTTGCTTCCAATATGGCGGAGATTTGGTTCATAATGTTTCATCTGTTTCTTTGGTTATTTCTAAAAATACATCTTCAAGATTTGCAGAAGTATTAGAGAGCGATTTGATTTCTTGAACTGAACCGAAGGCACATAGTTTGCCCTGATGAATGATTCCTATAACATCTGCAATTTCTTCTGCAATGCTTAATGTATGGGTAGACATAAATACCGTAAGCCCATCTTTTTTTGTTTTTTCTTTTAAATAGTCTTTTACAAGACGAATATTTTTGGGGTCAAGTCCTACCCAGGGTTCATCAACGATAACAATATCAGGCTTATGTAGAAAACACGCAGCAAAGGAGAGTTTTTGTCGCATTCCGTGACTGTAATCCTCAATGAGTTGGTCAACAATGGAATTAAGGCCGAACAAAGGCACTATCTCTTCTGTTCGTTCTTTAAATTCTTTTTCAGAAATTTGGTAAAGTCCTGCTATAAACTTTAAAAACTCCCTGCCAGTCAATTTGTCGTAAAGAAAGGGATGGTCAGGAACATAACCTATACACTG
Organism: uncultured Nitrospirales bacterium; assembly: GCA_964549105.1. Classification (GTDB taxonomy): domain Bacteria; phylum Hydrogenedentota; class Hydrogenedentia; order Hydrogenedentales; family Hydrogenedentaceae; genus Hydrogenedens. The sequence goes on along the minus strand of CAZJTZ010000007.1, from coordinate 50,731 downwards.
TTTGGCTTTAACGGGTTCCTGTTGAATGTCTATACCCCTTATAAATGCTCTGCCTTTCGTAGGACGAATAAGTCCTGTTAACATTTTAATTGTTGTCGTTTTCCCTGCACCGTTTGGGCCTAAAAAACAAAAGAATGTGCCCTCAGGAACTTCAAGATTAAGTTCGTTGACCGCTACATTTTCTCCAAACTTTTTTGTCAAATTTTCTGTTTTTATCATACAAACTCCATTTCTATATCTTTGCAAATCTCTTTCCTGAAAATTGTTTGACCAATCCTTTTATCTCCATTAGAGTCAAGGTGGAAAGAGCCTCTGAGACAGGTATTTGACATGAGAGAGCCACTTCATCTACATACGACCCTTCGGGATTTAAAATAGATAATATTTTCCTTTCTAATGAATTTTCTGTAGGTATATGAAGGTTTATTATGTTTTGTTTATTTTCAGGTGTTTTGGGTTTGTTTGTTTCCAAAGGTGGAGGAAGAGAGGTGGTTTGAGAATTTTTAATAGCCGTAGATACAGAGATAGAGACTTCTTGTTGCATATTTTCACGAACATATTGAGGAATTTCTTCTATAATATCTGGCACTTTTTCCACCAGTTTGGCACCCTGTTTTATTAACCAATGGGGACCTTCGCTGTTAAACGAGCCAATGGGTCCTGGAACGGCAAACACTGTTTTCCCCTGGTCGGCGGCATGTTGGGCAGTTATCATAGCACCACTATTACGCATTGCCTCTGTCACAATCGTACCGAGAGAAAAACCACTGATGAAACGATTTCGAGCAGGAAAATTATTCCCTATGGGCTTTGTCTGCATTGGGAAGGTGGAAACGACTGCACCCTGAGTCTGAATTTTTTCATATAAATCCTTATTTTCTTTGGGGTATATAACATCAATACCACACCCTAAAAAGGCTATAGTTCTTCCACCACTATCTAATGCTGCTTTATGCGCAATAGCGTCTATACCCAGGGCAAGTCCACTAACCACAGTGAATCCAGCAGTTGCAAGACCCTGGGCAAAGAATTGCGTTACTTTGCTACCGTAAGGGGTACTTTTTCTTGTCCCTACAACGGAAATAGAATATTGGTCGCGTTCAAGCAAAGTGCCTTTGTAATATAAAACTAATGGGGGGTCATATATCTCTGCTAACGATACAGGGTAGCCAGGGTCGTCTAATGTGATGATTTTTACTCCATTCTTTTCAACCAGTCTCTCTTCTTCATCTACATCAACCACTTCACGATAGTGTGTAATTCGATGGGATAAGACCTTGCCCACTACTTCTGAAATTGCTTTTTCCGAAGCAGTGAGGACCTCTTCAGGGCTACCAAACCGTGAGACTAATTTAATGAAATTTGCAGAGCCAATCCCTGGAATTAAGAACAGGGTTAGCCAGTGCCTCTTTTGTTCCTGCATGCTTAATTTTCCATCTACTTGTTTGTCAAATCTTTATAATATGCGTTCCGATACCATACCTCGCCTCCATGGTCTTGTAATTGCAAATATCCCTTCGGAGGTAGTTGCGCTAAAGGCGTATCAAACTTCCCGATGGGCATGGTCATTAGTGATATATCTACATCCAATACCTTCCAACCGTTCATAAATACAATCACATTACTACCACGACAGGTCATATCATAAGAGTTCCATTCACCGGGCGAAAAACTCATATTAAACATTGGCGTGGCTACATCATACAAAGAACCACAAGAATTTTTATTGGGCTGCTCTCCATAATCTTCTAAAACTTGTATTTCAAAACCTTTCTGAACAGGGTCTTTCAAATCAGAACGGAAAAAGACGCCGCTATTTGCCTTAGGTGTTACTTTAAACTCAATATGCAATTCAAAATTGGAGACCTCTGAACCTAAATAAGCAATATAACCACCTCTGGAACCAGGTATATGAAATATATTATCGGGCAAAAATTCAAAGCCTGTTTTTTTATCTTCTGAAGTTACATTTTCCCATTTTGGTTGACATTCAGGGGAGAATAGGTTTACCCATCCCTCTCCCTGAGGTGCAGAAGTGCACTTTCCGATTGGGACTCGTTTCTGAACCTCTACACCACCTTTTGTAGAACACGAAAAAGAAAGCATTGCCAGAATTGAAACGATTACCATCAAAACTTGCAGAAGAAATACACCTCGTTTTGGGATTAAATGCTTTTTCATTTTTATTTTCCTTATCGTAAAATTTTTTGTTCACTAATTTTTATAAATCGTGCCATTCATTTATAATTCACAAATAGATAAAAGTATAATGATAAGTCAAGCATATTTCAATTTGAATAGATAAGGAGAGATACCATGAAAGGAGTAGTTTTGGCAGGAGGATTGGGTACAAGGCTTTTACCTTTAACTCGTGTTACAAATAAACATCTGCTACCTGTTTTCAACAAGCCCATGATTTTTTATCCGATTCAGACTCTTGTGGACGCTGGAATTAAGGATATAATGATAGTCACAGGTGGAAATAATGCAGGTGATTTTTTACGCTTGCTTGGAAATGGAGAGGATTTTGGTTTACGACAATTGCACTATACCTATCAAAAAACTGAAGGGGGTATTGCCCATGCCCTTGCTCTTGCAGAGCCATTTGTAGGAAAGGACAAAGTGGTCGTTATCCTTGGTGATAACTTTACACAGAGTAGCATAAAAAAGGCGGTTGACGATTTTGCAAAACAACCTTCGGGTGCAAAGATATTTTTGAAAGAAGTGGCAAACCCACAAGAGTTTGGTGTTGCAGTTATTGATAATGACAAAGTAAAGGAGATTATAGAGAAACCCAAAGAACCTCCGACCAACTATGCAGTTATTGGTATATATTTGTATGATTCTGATGTATTTGACATTTGCAAGACACTTAAACCCAGTGCCCGCGGAGAGTTAGAGATTACAGATGTAAACAACGAATATATTAGACGGGGAACTATGACCTACGAGTTTTTAGAAGGATGGTGGGCAGATTGTGGTAGTTTCGAGGCATTATTACGCTCAAATATTCTTGTTGCCAGAGAACATGGAGTTAACATTTAATAAAGTCATTCGTCTCTACAAAATCTGTACAATATTTGTTGGAAAACTTATAAGTGATGTCATTTTATCTATCCGAAAATTATGAAGAGACAGTAAAAGTTTATAAAGAAACCATTCAACTGAACTCAGAAAGTTTAGAGGATAAGCAAATTTTGTTGTACAAAAAATGTTAAAATGTTAAATGTAAGAGTGCAACATATTTATATGGTTAATTAAATTTAATTATAAGAAAAGGAGAAGGACAATGGAAAAGATTATAGTTGTCGCCGTTGTTATTGTGTTGGGATTTTGTTCGGCAATGGCGTATGCGGATGGTCCTAAAAAGTATATTTGTAAATATTGTGGCAGACAAGCATCAAGTGCTAGTTCTCTTACTTCGTCTGCATGTCCAAGACATCCCAACGGTCCTGGCAAAGGGAGACATGCACCTTATGAAGGTAGTGAGAAGAGCGAATATGTATGTAAATATTGTGGCAAAAAATTTTATTCCGTCGCGAGTATGACTGCCAACCCCTGCCCACGCCATCCCAATGGTGCAGGCAAAGGCAGACATGAGCCCATGCTTTAATGTTTAATTTTGCCTAAAATACACTCCCGATTTTAAATTTTTAAGTCATTTGTTATAAAATTATACATCAATTAAAAGTGCTTTGCCCGGGTGGCGGAAATGGCAGACGCGCCAGACTAAGGATCTGGTCCCAGAAATGGGATAGGAGTTCAATTCTCCTCCCGGGCACTATTTTTGATGACTTCTCCAGACAAAGCAATATATATAGACTTAAACTTGTATTTATTTTTTTTATTCTTATTTCTTCGGAATATTCTCCTCTCTAAGTTCTCTAAATTTTAACAACACAAGTGAACATAATTTCTCAATTTATTTAAGACATCTGGAAAATATGTATTTGATTTGCGATGATAATTTTAAGCAGGAATAGAATTACCATTATTTTTTATTTGCTAAAAAATAAGAGGAAAATATCATTTGCTGTGGAACAAATTGTTTGCAATTATGCCAGATTGAACTGGATATAACGACCCATTTTAGACAATCCTATACGATATACAATTTAACCCTACTAATGTAATTCCGTCAGTAGGAACACTGGCAAAAATTATTATTTGTGCGGGTTTTAAAAGGGGCAACTTTTATTAACAAGGACATTGTAAGGTATCAGGAGTATCTTGCCTGCGAAAAAAATACAAGTCAATTTAAAAAGGAGTTATAGGGGTATACAGGGATACACTCTGTTTCATCATCCTTTTAACAAGGTAATAATAAAAGGAGTATGGTTTTAATTGTTCTTTCAGAAGTTTCTAACTATTCGTTTCCGGCTTCGCGTGATTTTTCGTAAGCCGCAATAATATCTTTTGCAACGAATTCGGGTACTTCATCGTAATGGCTAAATTTGAGGTCAAAGGTTCCTCTACCGGCTGTCATACTTCTTAAATCTGTGGCGTATCGGAGTATTTCTGATTCAGGCACTAAAGCACGAATGCACTGTAAACCTCCGCCCATAGCCTCCATCCCTAAAATTCTTCCACGCCGACTGTTCAGGTCTCCTGTAATATCGCCCATGAAGTCTTCAGGAACCGTAACTGTAATTTCCATAATAGGCTCCAATATGCAGGGATTGGCTTCACGCACTCCTTTTTGAATAGCCATGGATGCAGCGATTTTGAAAGCAAGTTCAGAAGAATCTACAGGGTGATATGACCCGAAGAAAAGTTCTACGATAATATCAACAACAGGATGACCTGAAATTACACCCTTCATCAAGGCTTCCTGGGCACCTTTGTCCACAGCAGGGATATATTGTTTAGGAACAACACCGCCGACGATACTGTCAACAAATTTATAACCCTGTCCTCTTTCGTTAGGAGCAATTCGTAAATGCACATCACCATATTGCCCATGTCCACCTGTCTGTTTTTTGTATTTACCCTGAACCTCTGCTTTTCCTCGTACCGTTTCTTTGTAGGCGACTTTGGGTGTGCGAGTTTCTGCCTCAACATTATATTTCCGTTTCATTCGATTCATCAAAATTTCAATCTGCAAATCACCCATACCACGAATTATGTGTTCATTTGTTTCGGGGTCTCTATAATGACTGAAAGTGGGGTCTTCTTCTGCCATACGGTTTAATGCTTCACCTATGCGGTCTTCATCATTACGAGATTTTGGCGAAATGGCTAATTTAACCATAGATTGTGGTAATTCAATAGGCGGCAGTTTAATATCATTTCCTACAACAGATAGAGTATTGCCAAAATGTGTATTCTTTAACTTGGTCATAGCCGCAATGTCTCCGGGACCCACTTCATTCACTTGCTTTTGTTCTTTTCCTAACATCATGACGATTTTTCCAGAGCGTTCTTTTGTCTGTGTATTGCAATTATAAAAATCAGAATCGGAATGCAGTGTGCCTGAAAATACGCGGAAAAGAGTAAGATGTCCCACAAAGGGGTCTACCATGGACCGGAAAACTTGTGCCACAAAAGGTCCATCTGGGTCAGGAGTGATACTTACATCCTCACCCGCAGCATTTTTGGCTATTACTTTCCGTTCCAATGGATTGGGGAAGGAATTAGCAACAATATCAAGCAATTCTTCATGCCCAACTGCTTTGCTTACACTTCCAGCAATAATAGGAATAATCTTACCTGTACTAATTCCTTTTTGAAGTCCTTTGTCAAATTCTTCCTGTGATAATTCGAAGGTTTCCAGATATTTTTCCATCAAGGCTTCATCAGTTTCTGCAACAACCTCTACTATTGCTTCCTTTGCCTTTTCTGCTTTATCACCTAAAACAGAAGCATCTCCTGTAACAATGTTCACGACTCCACTTAAATTGGACGCCTCTCCAACAGGCATAACAATCGGGACACAATGTTTCCCATAAGCCGATTGAATTTTTTCTACTACATCCATAAAGTGAGTATGTTCTCGGTCAAGTTTGTTTACAAAAATGGCACGGGGAATGTGATGTTTCTCGGCATATTTCCACGCCAGGTCTGTTCCAACCTGAACCCCCGTAGTAGCGTCAACTAAAATGACCAATGCGTCAAGAACTGCAGACGAAGCTGCAAGTTCACCTATAAAATCAGAGTATCCTGGATGGTCAACAATATGAATCCGTGTTCCCTTCCAGTCCAGATGTATTAACTTCATAGTAATAGAACACTTGCGGTCTTTTTCATCTTCAAGGTAATCACAAACAGTATTCCCATCTTCAATACTGCCAAAACGGCTTGTGATTCCTGCTGAATACAGAATGCGTTCAACAAGCATGGTTTTTCCGACTCCACCGTGTCCTGCCAAACCAACATTACGAACTTTTCTGGGGTCAAATTGTGCCATGGGATAACTCCGTTCTTTTTTTGTTTATTAACTTGTTTTTAATCAAACCTTAAATTTTAAAAAGAGATTACTCCACAATTAGTCATTTTCTTTTAAAATCATAGAAGAGGTATTATACTTATTATTTATGCTAATCCTCAAATTAAATGATTGAAAATAAAAATAATTTATAGGAAAATATAGATAATGGACTTATTGCAGATTAGAAGTAGAAGATTTCAACAAATATGCTTTTTGCTTATCATCCTATCTACCCTTTTTTCTTATGATTCCTTTTCAGCAGAGAAAATTCGGCGTCCTTTTGCTGCGGGAACATTATATCCGGGGGACCCACCTGTCTTAAAAGAGACTATTCAAAAACTTTTCGAACAAGTTCCTCCTGTCCCAAATACTAACGATAAACTAATTGCTTGCGTGGTTCCTCATTCTGGTTGGGGTCTGTGTGGAGATTTGATTGCTCGTGCTTTTGCAGAGGTGAAAGAGGAAGAATTTGACGAGGTGATTATTCTGGCTCCTACTCATATAGCAAAAATACAGGGTTGTTCATTGCCATCTGTTCAGGGTTTTGCCACTCCGTTGGGTGTAATTCGGGTAGACTACGAAAAATTAGAACGCATGGCTCTTTGTCCTTATATAGTTATGCAAGCATTACAAAAAACTGCCCTTCCAGGAAAATTTGAATTACATAAGAACGAATATTCAATAGAGGTTGTCTTGCCTATGTTACAGTATAAAATGAAAAAGTTAAACTTGCTCCCTATTGTTGTAGGGGAATTTACTGATAATTATGGGAAAGAGAGCAATTTTGTATTTAGAGACATTTTAGGAACTATACAACGAGTTAAAACTGAGAAAACATTATTAATTTTGAGCACAGATTTAACTTCGTGGGGCGTTTCTTTCAATTTTACTCCTGCACCGCCAGAGCAAATGCTGGAAAAGCAAGAACAATTAGACCAGGAGTTGATAAACTTAATAATAAAAAAAGACCTTTTAGGTTTGCAGGATTATTTTGACCGCACAAAAAATCCTGTATGTGGTAAGAATGCAATATACCTTTTTGTAGCACTTCTACCTAAAAGTGCTCAAGGAACTTTGTTGGGATATGAACAATCTGGTAAAAAAATGAATTTAAAAGATACATCCATTGGTTTTGCTGCTATCAATTTTCACACTCCCCCTTCTACGGACTCACCGTAGTAAATTAGCCACAAATTAGTTCCTTTAGCACTATTTCTTTTAATTCCCGTATAAATCGGTTACACGCCTTTTGTGCGTTTTCTACAACTATCTTGTGATTTAGTGGTGAATGAGAAAAGCAATAATTGGTAATACATGAAAACATGGCTGTTTTTATTCCTAATTGCAGAGCCCAGTAAAGTTCAGGGGCTCCACTCATTCCTACGACATCTCCACCCTGCTGTAAGAAAAATTGTAGTTCTGCTTGTGTTTCATAAGAAGGACCCGTTACCCAGATATAAGTTGCTTTTTGCTGGAAATTTTTAAATATCCAGGAAGGATATAGGGTCTCAGGAATATCAAATTTATGATATGGGATAGAAAAAAGTTTTTGTATAGAGACAAAAGAACCTACGGGAAATTCTTTGTTGAGTCCACCCACCGCATTTATTGAAATTAAATGTGTAATTCCTTTTTCTTTGAAATAAGACAGAAAAGATTGAAATTGTTCAAAAGAATATCCTTCGTAGGCATGAATTCTACCATTGCAAAGGATAACAGGTAAGGAAGCAAGAGTTCCTTCTAACAATTGATATTTATGCCCTATTATTTGATTTTGAAACTCAGGAAATATATCTGTCAAAGACTTTTCCCATTGACAGGAATCCAATAGGTTAGCGAAATCTAAACCTGTGCCTGTTATAATACCTAATTTTATATGTTCCATCGAGATGGTAGAAAAATATTTTTGTAAGTGGTTAGCGCATATTCGTCTGTCATACCTGCAAGAAAATCTACAACCTTTCTTTCCAATGAATCTTCTGGATTTATAAATTCACTTTCAAACAATGTTTTTGTAGGATTTTCCATAAAATAATTGAACAACTCCTTAACAACGCGTTGTGCCTTATTCATCTCTTTCATAATAGGTTCAGATGAGTAAAGTTTCTCAAATAAGAAGTTTCTCAATTCAACAATAGCATTTAAAGTTTCGGGTGTGATTTGGATTTGTCCTTTTATTGAGCCTTCAATAACTCCGTGAATCATTGCATCAATTTGTTCAGAAGCAGTCTTTCCCACTATAGTTATAGCCATTTGTGGTAATTTATTTGTGGTTAAAATGCCTGCACGAATAGCATCATCTATGTCATGAGTAATGTAGGCAATGACATCACTAAGACTAACAATAGTTGCTTCATGACTAATCCCCTCAGGGCAGGGTTTTCCAAAAAGGATACATTTGCCCTGAGAATGATTACGAATGCCTTCACGAACTTCAAAAGTAAGGTTTAATCCCCTTTTCCCATGGCGATGTTCCAGGACATCAACTACCCTTAAACTTTGTTCAGCATGATTAAACCCAAAAGAGGAAAGTTCAGCCAGAATCCGTTCTCCTGCATGTCCGAAGGGGGTATGCCCCAAATCATGCCCCAGTGCAATGGCTTCTGTTAAATCTTCATTCAATCGAAGAACGCGAGATATAGAGCGCGCAATTTGTGCTACTTCTAATGTATGGGTCAACCGTGTTCGATAATGGTCTCCCAGAGGGGTAAGGAAGACTTGTGTCTTCCGTTTTAAACGGCGGAATGCTTTTGAATGGATAATGCGGTCGCGGTCTCGTTGAAAAGATGTGCGAAAGGGGTCTTCCTTTTCTACAATTTGTCTTCCTTTAGAATTTGTAGAAAGACATGCTTGCGGTGATAACCATTCCTTTTCTTTTAGTTCAAATAATTCGCGAAATAGGATGTCCATAAAATAAGCCATTTTTCTATGCAAGGATTAATTGATATAAGAAGCGGAAGAACTTGTTTCTGCGATAAACATACCTTGTGCCGAGGGAAGTCCTAAATATTTTTTATAGTATTGTTTTTCTATCTGTTCCATAAAATAATCTACTTTTTCACAAGGAACAAGATTAACAGTGCAACCGCCAAAACCTGCACCCGTAAGTCGTGCTCCAATAGCTCCGGATTTGCGTGCAATTTGTGTTAGCATATCCAGTTCAGGAATACTTATCTGGTAATCCTTTGCACAACTTACATGCGACTCATTCATTAATGTCCCAAAGGTATAAGCATCATTTGCTAATAAGGCATCACGCGAGAGTTCTACTCGTTTATGTTCTGAAATAACATGCCGAACCCGGGCTCTTAGTGGAAAGCCCTTTTCTGGTTCTTCAATGTCTCCAATCCAATGCTCACGCACCTCGTTTGGTGTTAAGTCTAATATATAAGCAATCTCTTTCAATGATAAGTGCTCCTTAGGAATGGCCTGTGTTGTTATTTCAAGAATTTCTCTTGAAGTAAGACACAAATTGCCATTCCACAAATCGCCTAATCTTACAATGTTAAAATCTTCCCCAAACTCTTTTTTTAAGTGATGTTCTAAAAGTGCACAGGCAAGGGAACACATTCTCGGTCCTGAATTATAGCGATGTAAACAAGTCCCCGTCTTTCGTGCCCTCACCGTTGAATCACAAATGATAAATACATGGTCTTCAAACAGAGGAATCAGTTTTGTTCGGATAGGGAAGAAATCTATTTTACATGCGTGCCCCTTATCCCCATTGAGGATAACAGTTTGGTCCATTCCACCGCCACATGTTCCAACAAAATGTTCCCCTTCTGCCATAAGTTCCGCCAGTTCTGAGCGTGAAATGTCTTTCCCTAGTTCTTTCCCTAAAATTCTTAAATAGGCTAAACAAGCAGTTATTACAAGTGCAGAAGAAGAACTTAACCCGGAAGCAATCGGAAGTGTGCTACTCACAAATAAATTAAAACCGGGATAAGACCTTACCTTAAATCTTTGATTTAAGGCAACAATGGCTGCCTTTACATAGTTATCCCACGACCCAACAGGAGAGGAGGGGATAACAGGTCCATTTGTAAAATGGGTAGGTTGAAAACGAGCACTCTCATTGGTAAGATGAACCTGATGATTATCGCATAAAGAAAAAGCGGCACGAACTTCTTTGTTTAATGTAATGGGAAGTACCGAAAAGCCATTATAATCTGTGTGTTCTCCAATTAAATTGACTCTTCCCGGAACACGACAAATTCCAATATTGTTTGATTTAAATAAATGTGTTGGTAATTTCCCTAATATTTCTAGTGAAGATATTGTATCTGTCATAAATGACCTTATCGTTTATTTTGTATTTGCGGTTAAATGTATGTTTGCAATGTATGAAACAGTGAGTATTTAATTATACAATTTCTTTTAATATAAAATTATCTATAATTTTACTTATCGATTTAAAATAATAGATAACCAGTGTACCTTCATACTTTGATTATGGGGTGTGTCTGAAATGAAAAAGAAATTATATCTTATCACATCATCTCATCTGTCAAATTATCCATGGGATTGGAAAACATATTACTGTGTCGAACTTTTTTCATCTCTTACGCAACGGGGATATGTTTTAAATTGGCTTCAGCCCAGAAAAAGATTATTTAAATTGAATCTGCACTGAAATTAGAAAAGTTGTTGGATGAACTTTGTACTAATAAATTGTAGTTAGTGAATAAAGACTTTTTGATTAGAATGTGCAGAGTTGTAAATTGCATCCAATACCTCCATATATCGCAAACCATCTTCAAAATCGGGGTGATATTTTTTCCCTGAACACACGGCATCAATAAAGTCTTTTTCCACAGACCAATTTTTTACATCATAGTAATCTTCTTTACAGGGTTGTATGGGTTGTTTCTCACCATTTTTGTTGAACTCATATAACTTATCTTCATTTACATCATAGTAGAGAGTTTTGTTTTGAGCATAAATTTCAACTGTTTCCTGTGGAGTATTTGACATCCCTGAGGCTGTGATTTGGGCAACAGCACCACAATCAAGTTCCAACAGGGCTTGCACCTGGTCTGGAATTTGTATTTCCAAAATTTCTCCCTCAGGCGTTTTCCGAGTAGGTGTGAAAATCTGATAACTTCCCAAAACACTTTTTGTCCATCCAAACCAGCGGTGAAGTAATTCAATATACATTCCCAGAGCAAGCACATTTTGTCCTGATAAACGATGGTCTTTACGCCAATAAACAGGTTTATTTGGGTCAAGATTAGAATCGTCCAAACTGGTTACTTTAATACAATAAATGTTGCCAAGAACGCCCTCTCTTCTCATTCGTGCAATTGTTTTATCGAAAGAAAAGCCAAAAGGAACAGGACAAAGACCAGCTACTTTGCCTGTTCGGCATGCAGTTTCATACATCTGTTTGGCTTCTACCCGATTCATAGCCATACGCGCCTGGCAGAATACATGTTTTCCCGCTTTTAATGCAGAAATGCTAACAGGTGCGTGAAGATATGGCCATGTTCCAATCCAGACAATATCTACCTCAGGGTCATTTACTAATTCCTCCCAGGATGGATAAACTTTAGGGATATTGTATTCCTGGGCAACTTTTTTACTTGATTGTTCTGTTCTATTGGAAACCCCCATAATTTGGACATCAGGTATTCGTTTTAGACCCGGGATATGTCGCTCTTTACAAATATTTCCCAATCCTACGAAAGCCACTTTAAGTGTCGGCATATATGGATACCTTCTCAAAAAATCTATTTTACCTTACTTTTTAAAAAGTTAGATAACCTATATGGAACATCCGTGTGTAAGAAGTCCACCCCTTCTTCATATAGGACTTTCCAACAATCTTGTGTTTGGGGTATATCCCAAAAACGAACCTTTCTTCCTTGTTCGTGCGACTTTATAACAATCTCTCTTAACTTTTGTCGTTCCGATTCGGGTATCTCCCCTTTACCTCGCCAGGAAAAAATTGAAAACCATGAGTTACTAATCCATGGGACCAAGTCAGGGGACGGATTCTTATCTAAATCATCAATCCGTCCATCAATAAACGCATAACGGTTTTCATCTTTTGTAATTGCTTCTCTGGGCACAGCACCGGAGATTACAACTGTTACTGCTCCATTTATTTTTTTCCCTTTTTCAATTTGTGTAAGGAAAGGCTTATACGGTTCCAGTTGTTTTCTTAAAAGTGCGTATGTTTTTTCTGGCTCATTTTTAATATCAATTAACAACCAGAATTCAGAAGGGGTCGGATAGACATGTCCATTATTTTTTTGAACACGCTCAAAGATGGGTTTGAGATACATATCTTGCAAATTTCGTTCTGGTTTGCACCTATCTAAATCATGTGCAACTAATAAATCACCATTAACCCAATGAATATCTGCTTCTACGCTACAAAACCCCTTGTCTAACGCCTCAAAAAGAGGGCGACTTCGGATATAATCGTTGTGAGAATGTGCTCGGGATAAAGGAACTATACTCTCATCTGTGTAACTATAACATGCTACCAGGGTTATTAGCCAAAAACTAATAATGGCAAATTTCTTCAACATCCCGCATATCTCTGATTATTTTTTTATTTTGTCTCCGCATCATTACGGGTGGGTAATGAATAAGGCGTTATCATTGCTGAAGCCAGGGCATGAACCTTTTCACGGTAATTGATGGCTTTTCCTGTTAAAAACAGAAATTTTCGACTCTTGGCAGAAACGGAAACCTCTAAAGTAAGTGCTGCGGAATTTGCAGGAACAGGCTCAATTAAAGAAAACTCCGTATGAATAGGTATGCAGGGCTTGCGTGCTATAGAAAATGCTAAACAATAAAAGCATTCATTAAAAGCAAAGGATAAATATCCCGGGTGAATGAAACCTAAGGGGTCTTGATATTTTGGGTTAGAAGGTAAAATGAATACAATGTTTTTGCCCGATTGAACACCACTCACACTCATTTTCAATTCTTTGAAAGAGAAAGAGGGCCATATTAAATCCAATCCCTCAATCTTATGTTGTTCAAGGGCTCGGAAAAATTGTTCGCTTAAATTATCCACTATCTTATGTTGCCCTATCTTTAAGTTTATAAATTACAAAATATGATTATAATCAAATTTTCTATAATTGTCAAGCAATAAGTTGCAAAATTCTCAATTTTAATCCATTTTTACTTCTGGCGCAGATAATTGTTCGTAATTAGGAAGAGTTCCTATCAGAGGACGCAGATAACTTATATACTCTTCTGTAACATTATTGTTTTTCTCATTGATAAATGAACTGCTCATATATTTTGTCTTATTCGCGATTTCTTCAAGGTCTTTCAGTTCATACCGAACTGCGTAGTTAGCAATTCGTTGGATAGAAACCGAACCAGATTTGTTTTGTCCCGCTGCAAATTGAACTGCTTTTTCTCCAACTTCACGAGATTCTTTCTGGTCTACTTCACTTACACAGCCTAAAAAACTCCTTTGCGGATAACCCAATGTATCTGCACGTGCTCTAATATTTTCTTTTTTATACTGTTCTTTAAATATTCTTTTGAGGTAGGAAACCAAATCGTCTCCCAATGCACCCGTACCCGAAAGTTGGACATGTCCGAAAGAATCTGTTTCTCCTTTAGTAAATTTTTCTGCAACGGTTATGTTATTCTCATCATGTACACCCTCAGAAATAGCCACTATACAGCGGCCTAAACGGTCATATACCTCTTTTACATCTTCAAAAAATTGTTTAAGGATTAATGGTCTCTCGGGTAAGTAAATTAGATGGGGACCATCATCATCATATTTTTTGGCATAAGCAGATGCACCGGTAAGGAAACCAGAATGCCGACCCATAACGATTACGATATGGATTCCCGGTAATGCCTTATTATCAAGATTTATTCCTGCAAAAGCCTGTGCAACATACTTAGCCGCAGAGGGGAAACCGGGACAATGGTCATTTTCTACAAGGTCATTATCAATTGTTTTGGGAACATGAATCAACCTCAAATCATATTGTTCACTTTTGGCGGCTTCTCCAATAATACGGCATGTTTCCGAACTATCATTTCCACCGATATAGCAAAAATATCGAATATTATACTTTTTAAATACGCTAAAAATTTTTTTGCAATATTCTTTGTCAGGTTTTTTCCGTGTCGAAAGTAATGCCGAAGATGGTGTTTGTGCAACGGATTCTAAATGATATGATGGCAGTTCTGTAAGGTCAAGTAGATCTTCATCTACAATACCTTGAACACCATGTCTTGCTCCAAAAATGCGAGTAATTTGGGAATATTTTCTCGCTTCTGTAATTACACCGACTAAACTTTGATTAATTACCGCTGTAGGTCCACCGCCTTGCGCTACAAGTAGATTTCCCGTTAATGTTGACATATAGTTCTCCTTTTATGGTTTTTTATTCTGTTAATGAAAACTTCAAGATGGGAATGTATTATTATGCCATGTTTTGAGACAAAAAAACAAGGAAAAATCTTTAAGGCTTTTGTTCATCATCTAAAATAGAAAAAGGCGATTCTGTATTGACTTGAATTTGTTCAGTTTCCTTGTTCAATTTTTCTTCTAATTGTTCCAGAGCACGGATTGCTATTTCCAGAGAATTCTTTTGTCGTTCCGTTATGGTTCCTAATCGTTCTTGTGTAATTAAGAAAAGAATATTTTTTATAGTCGTAATATATGAATACATTTGGGCTATGATATGATGGGAGAAACCTAATTGGAAATCTTTTATTAAAGTCATTTTATTATCAATTTCTTCTTTTTGTTTATGAAGTAAAAGAGAAATCTCTTCCAATCGTTTGTGTTCTCGTCTATCAATCATAATTCCGAGGTAGCGTTTTCTCTGATTCTGATAAAAAACCTGCACAATAAAATCCACGGGTATTTCTTCTCCTGTGGATGCAAGTGCCAGTGCACTAACCTGTAAATTGTCCCTTGACCTCAAAGAAAGGAAGTGTTCACCTAATACGGTATCATCAAAGAAAAAACTGCGTATCCGCTGTCCAATAAGTTCCCTGGCATTCGTTTCTAAAAGTTTGCAAGCATAAGCATTTACCTCAACAATTATTTCCTGTTCATCAAAAATCAAGATTGCACTTTCGATACTGTCAAGGATAGATTTTATAAGCCCTTGTGTAAATAAAAGTTCCTGTTCTCGATGAAAAAGTTCTTTACGAATGGAATTAATATAATTAAGTAAAAGGTGTGCAAAAGCACCACAGAGTAAAATCATGAAACTTTTCCAGAATAAATAATAAGTGGCGAATTGAACCCCTTCCCATAGCCATATTCCAATAATTGTAAAATTTAAAACAATCGCTGAGATTAACGAAACAAGAAAAGGCATTGGTTTTTTCTGCGCATAAATCAAGTGTACAAAGATAAAAGTTGGATAAAAAAGTATTAATGGACTATATTCTTTCTCTGTCGCAATGACTGCCACAGTAATAGAGATTAGATGTAGAAAAAAATTGATTGGATTGGTAAAAAGACTATATCGCTTAAAATAAAATACAAGGTGTGTAAAAAAAATATGGAATAAGATACATATCAAAAAAATAGGTAGAAAATAGTCTTGTAAAAAAGATTCAAGAATATAAAGAACAAGGACTACAACCAGGGTAAGATATCTTAGAAACAAAGCCAAACTTTCAATAGAAATAATAATTTTTACATAAAATTCGTTTGGAACTTGTTCTAATGTCGTTTCTTTTGTCCAGAACTTAACAATCTTTTTTAAATCTGCTGGAAACATCAAAATAAATAGTAAAACTCATTTTAAATTTTAATAATATTCTAAAAACACTTTTGTAGATACATATCATTACACAAAACCAAAAGTATTTTAAACAATATGAAAACATCAATATCTACAAACACAAGTCTTCCATTTTTAACATATTTTTGTTTTTAACAAAAATAACCAGCCGCTATTATTTTATCTGATAATAGTAGTGTAGATAGTAGATATATATTGAACACATACAAGAAGTCGATTATAAACCGGGATATAACTATAATAAATTTGACAAATATAAAATAATTATCATGTTAGTGGTTATATCTAGAAATGATACAAAAAGACAATAAAATGAATAGAGAACTTCCAGAAGAGATAAAACAAATTTTGGAAGAGGTGAAAAAGTTATTTGTTGAGATATATGGAGATAGTCTGAAAGAGGTGATTCTTTATGGGTCTTATGCGCGTGGGGACTATACAGAAGGCTCCGACATAGACCTTATTATCCTTCTTGATAATGTAAATGAAACTATTCTATCTGAAAGGGAATATTATTCAAAATTAATATGGGAAATAGACCTGAGATATGATGTTGTAATTTCAGTGCTTCCAATGAGTGAAGAAATCTACCGAACGAGGCAATGGCCTGTAATTCTCAATGCAAGGCGTGAGGGGGTTTGTATATGAAAAACATGGATGTATGGAATCTTATTGAGAAAGCCAAAAAGAGTGCCTCTGCTGCAAAAAAACTATTAGAAAGCGGGTATTCTGTTTTTTCAGTTAGTCGTTCTTATTATGCAATGTTTTATGCTACGGAGGCTTTATTGTTGGCTAAAAACTTGTCCTATTCAAAACATTCGGCAGTTATATCTGAATTTGGTAAAAAATTTGTTAAAACTGGAATAATTCCTTCTAAATTACACTGATATATTACAGACGTTTTTGATGCAAGGCAAATAGGAGATTATAGCCCGATAGATATATAAGCGAAGAAAAAGCACTTATGATGACGGAACATGCAGAGGAATTTACTTATATTATAGAGGAATACTCAAAGAAAAAAGAAGAATTATGAAGTTTATTGAACTTTTACTTTTATTAACTCTTTTCCTCTAAATAATTAATAAGAATAGCTCTTGAAAGTCCTGTTATAACTAATAGAGGGAATTCCTATATGAAGTATTTTACTGCTGATAACAATCCATAGCATTTCGGGTAAATGGTAGTGGTATACTAAACGATATATGTTTATTTTTTTTCAGGTCAGTTTATAATCAACAAATGAAGGAGAAAAGGTATGGCTAAAATTGCAATGATAGGTGCGGGAAGTGTTGTCTTTAGTAAGACCTTATTCATGGACCTCGTTGCTGTTCCCGCCTTTCAGGACGCCGAATTCTGGTTTATGGGTCCTACACGGAAAAAATTGGAACGAGTAAAGAATTTTGCAGACCGTGTAGCAAAAGATAATAATCTCAAAATTAAGAATTACATTACACAGGACAGAAGAGAGGCATTAAATCAGGCGGATTATGTTATTGCCATGCTCCAAATCGGTGGTGTAACCGCATTTAAGTATGATTATGAGATTCCGTTGAAGCATGGAGTTGACCAATGTATTGGTGATACGCTGGGTCCGGGTGGTATTTTTAGAACCTTGCGGACTGTTCCTGTAATGATAGACCTTGCTAAGGATATGCAAGAACTTTGTCCAAACGCCTATCTGCTAAATTATGTTAACCCGATGGCAACGGTGTGCTGGGCTCTTGGAAAAGTTGCCGGTGTGAATTTTGTAGGATTGTGTCATGGTGTTCAGACCACGCTGGATTTAATCTCGGGCTATGTAGAAGTGCCCAAAGATGAGATAGATTATCTTGTTGCGGGTATTAATCACATGGCTTGGTTTCTTCGCATTGAACACAAAGGAAAGGATTTATACCCATTATTTAAGTTGCGATGTGAACAGCCAGAATATTTTGTAAATGAGAAGGTCAGGATTGAAGTTATGAGACACTTCGGTTACTTTATGACTGAAAGCACTGGACATCTTTCAGAGTATTTGCCATGGTTCCGCAGTCATAAACGGACATTAGAAACCTATTGTGATGAACCGTCCTTTGGCGGAGAATCAGGAGCCTATTATAAATGGTGCAAATTAATTGCTGAAAAGATGGAAACAGAAGATTTGTTGGAGAATGAGCCTACAAAAATTACAGGTAGAAGTGTTGAATATTGTTCCTATATTTTAGAAGCATTAGAGACAGGTAAAACATTTAAGTTTCAGGGGAATGTCCGAAATGACCATTACATAACTAATTTACCTGATGGCTGTTGTGTTGAAATCCCTGTGTTTGCAGATAAGATGGGACTACACCCCACACATATTGGTACTTTACCCCCACAATGTGCCGCTCTTAATCTTACAAATGTCAATGTGCAAGGTCTGTCTGTCGAGGCAGCAATTCAGGGAGACCCCGAACTGGTGGTTGCTGCATGTGCAATAGACCCACTGACCTCTGCATGCTTATCCTTAAAAGAAGTTCGGGATATGGTTGCAGAAATGTTAGAGATAGAACAGTCATGGCTGCCCCAGTTTGCAGGTAAATCATTGCGTTCTACCCCATTAATATCCGTACCCAGAGATGTGCAACGGGCAAAGGTGCCCTTAGACCCTGCATTAGCCATTGCGCATCGCTTTGGTGAATTAGCAGATAAAGCAAGCAAAACCACTTCATAAATAATCGAATAGGAAACATACGATATGCTAAAAAAACAAGATGAACAGAGCCGTAGAAAATTTTTGAAAAAGATAACCTCTCTGGCAATGTTAAGTAGTGCTACATATTTTTCAAAGGCTTATGGTGCAAATTTAGGTTTGTCCGATGTCGTGCGAATAGCAGTTATTGGAAACGGTGGAATGGGGACACGGCATATTGAAGCGTTAGCAGTAAACCCCAATTGCCAATTGGTCGCTTTATGTGATGTGGCAAAGAGCAGGTATCACCAAGCGTTAGATAAGGTTGAGAAGTTAACTAACAAACGCCCTGAAAGTTTTCAGGATTTCCGTTATTTATTGGATAGAGATGATATTGACGCTGTGTTTGTAGCGACACCTGACCACTGGCACGCTCTATTGACTATTCTCTTCTGCAAAGCAGGCAAGGATGTATATGTAGAAAAACCGGTATGTGTCACCATTCAGGAAGGTCGTGCTATGGTTGAGACAGCCCATAGATATGGGCGTATTGTTCAGGCAGGAACGCAGCAGCGTTCTATGCCTGTTTTCCAGCGAGCCATGCACTTGATACACTCTGGCAGGTTGGGCACGATTACTTCGGCTCGTGCATGGGTTGGAATAAATGAATGGAGAGTTGGTGAAAAGATAGAGCCTGTTCCACGCGGATTGGATTGGGACTTATGGCTAGGACCGGCTCCTTATGTTCCGTTCTCAATGGAGCGATTTGCTGGGTTTATGGGCTTTACTGACTATGCAAGAGGTGGACAATTGACAAATTGGGGAATTCACCTAATGGATATTGTGCAATGGGGCATACAACAGGATACGCCACTTACAATACAAGCAGGAGGTGGAAGTTATCGTGTAGGCGCTGGTGCTGATAACTATGAAACGATAGAAGCCGTATTGGAGTATCCGGGCTGCCTTGCGACCTGGGAGCAAAGGCATTCAAATTTTCATGAGAATAAAGGCTATGGAATTGCTTTCTATGGGACCGAAGCTGCTTTATTCGTGGATAGAAGTTCATTCATTGTTAAGAATAAGGATGGCTCAAAATCTACCGAGTTTATTGGTGAACCTGAACGCAGTTGGGCAAATCCTGACCATCATAATAACTTCTTTGACTGTATTCGCACCCGTTGCAAACCTGCCGCAGAAATAGAACAGGGATTTCGCTCCACCTCAGCCGTCTTGATTGCAGGAATAGCACTTCGTTGCGGTAGAAAATTGGTATGGGACGCAGAAAAAGAACTATTCACTAACGATGATGATGCAAATCGCTACCTAACTCGAACCTATAGACCCCCATGGCACCTATAATTAAAAAGGAATATAAACTATGCTAATAAACCTTTTGACTATTTTCCTGCTCGTATCTGTAACTCAGGCTCCATCAGATTTTGATAGAACATTATCTCTTGAACAGTTGATTGGAAAATTAAATTCAGACAGTCCATTGGAGCATGCCGTAGCACGGCAATTACTACCCTTCCATCCGCCAATAGAGGTTCTGCACAAAATTGTTCCATCTCTGGCTTCGGATAATCCTGATATAAGTTGGGCTGCCAGAAATGTTTTGTTTGACATCACTAACCAGATGACAAAAGGTAAAAATGAAGAAAAGAGACCTTATGTTGACGCTTTGTTGGGCTATTTTGCAGATACGACATTAAAAGATACAGCACGCGAGAATATCTTAAAAGCATTGACCATTATTATAGATGATGAAACCAATCCCGCAGTGTTTCAAGAATATTTATTGAAGCCAGAGTGGATGGAAAAGGTAAGGGTTGCACTTGTTGAAAATGGAACTATGCTATCTGCACAAATTTTGTGTAATAGCCTGAATTCCCTCGATGATGAAGGGAAAGTATCAATCCTTTTAGGCTTGTCCCAGATGAAGACCGTCCCCTGCATAGACACAGTAGTTCCTTATTTAAATAGCAATTATCTGCCCTTAAAAACGGCTTCCGCCTTAGTGCTTTCTAATACAGGTTCTGTGACTCATGCTCAAAAATTGCTTGATTTTTGTAAGTCTATTCCAGAAACAGAACCTGCATATAAGGACTTATGGGACGCTTATGTCCGTCTGGCAGATAAATGTATGTGCAATGGCGGTAATTGGGACTATGCTATTCGTATGTATCGTGATGTTATAGAATTTTGCAAACTACCATCTCTTGTGCAATCTGGAATCGCAGGATTAGGACGGTTTGGCGATGAAACCGTTATCCCCGATTTGGAAGCAATTATTTTAAGTCCCGAAAAAGAAGAATTTCATTCGGAAGCCTTCCATGCAATAAAGACCTTGAACCTTCGGAATGTGCGTGGTGCAGATAAAGGGACTTTAGAACTCTGTGCAAAACTCCCCCCTGAAAAGCAGGTATATCTTATTCCAGCACTTATTCTGGTCAATAATGAAGAGAGTAAAAATAAGGTGAACGAATTGCTGTCTACTCAACAGTCGAGCGTAAAGAAAATGTTCTTAAACGCCTTTTACGAAAATCCATCTTTGCTATATGTTGACTATATCCCCACGATAACGCAATCGCTGGACGAAATAGAGAAACAGAAGTTAGTGGAATGTATCTGGCGCACTCTCGCCCAATGCAAGGAGATTGAGGAGATAGAAAAACAAGCAATAGGCAGGGCATATCTGAATCTGTTTAAATTATGTCCACAGGAAGAACGGGAAATCGTTCTGGAAGGGATAAAAAAATTCCCTGTGCCTGAAACCGTAGATGTATTGCTCCCTGAATTAAGTAAAGAAGACCCCCAAAAATTGCCATTTCCAATACTCTTTGAACTCTACAATGTAATTCCCAATGAACAGCAAGAACAGAAAGATAAAGTTAAAAATATCTTATTACAACAATTGGCTGAAGATGGTGCGGTAGAAAAAATTATTGCAGGTATTAGTAGTTCAAAAAATATTCAGCAATTTTTGACTCTGGCTGGCTTCGTGGATATGTGGAATCTCATAGGACCCTTCCCATGGGACAAAAATGACCCCTTTGTCGAAACTTATGGTTTTCCTCAATCCGTTCAGTTGGATGTCCCGTTGAAATATAACGATAAAGAGTATATATGGCAAAAAGGCGTCAAAGCCATAGGTTGGGGATATGTAGATTTGATGGGCTTATGCTCACAGGCTTCAATAGAATGTTCTAATCTATGTGCCTTTGCGTATACAAAAATAGAAGTGCCTGAGGATATAGATGCCGTTGCATGTCTTGGCTCTGATGATGGCTTTCGTCTGTGGATAAATAATATAGAGGTAGCACAGCAACATGTTGACCGTGGAATGAAGGTAGATAATGATAAAGTGAAAATACATCTAAACAAAGGCGAAAACGATATATTGCTCCAAATCACACAAATACTGGGTGGTTGGAACTTCTGTTTCCGTCTGACAGACGCCTCAGGAAAACCACTTACCTTTAACTTGAAATCTTTGTAGGAGAATAGACATGACATATTTAAGTTTTATTCTTATTGCACAGGGGCTCCTTATTTCTGCTAATGCTGAAGATTATCTATTATTCCAGCGAGAACAGATTGGTCAGGGGATATATGAATCTGCTTCCGTGTTTGATGTAAATAATGATGGTATTCTGGATATTTTTTCTGGTGAGTTCTGGTATGAAGGAGCGGACTTTAAAAAATCGCACCGTGTTTGTATTCTGCAACCCATAGATGATTATTATGATGATTTTTCTAATTATCCAATGGATGTAAATGGTGATGGCTATCTGGATATTATTACTGGTGGCTGGTGGGGAGAGACCTTACGCTGGCGTGAAAATCCACAAGGCAAGGATGAACTCTGGCAGACTCATGAAATTGCTAAGGTAGGAAATATTGAACGACCCCTTTTCTGTGATTTGGATAAGGACGGAATTGCTGAAATAATTCCTGTCACCAAGCCTGTGTTTATTTTTAAATTGAAACTTGCCGAAGATGGTAAACCAGCAGGAGAATTTGTCAAATATGAAATAAAAACGGATGGTGCAGGTGGACACGGTGCCGGTTGTGGTGATGTAGATGGTGATGGGAATATAGACCTTCTATTTGCTGGTGGTTGGTTAAAATCGCCTCCTGACCCTTATAGCCTGGATGCGTGGGAATGGTTTCCCGAATGGAATTTAGGTTCAGCAAGTATACCTATTTTAGTGCACGATGTAGAGAAAGATGGTAAGAATGACATAATTGTTGGTGCGGCACACGATTACGGCTTATTCTGGTATCAGCAGAAGGTTTCTGCCGATGGGAAAAGGTCATGGGAGAAACACATTATTGACGAACACCGTTCCCAGTATCACGATATGCAATTGCAAGATATAGACAACGATGGTGAGTTGGAATTAATTACAGGCAAACGCTATCGTGCGCATGCGTTCCATGACCCCGGTTCAAAAGACCCTCTGGGCGTTTACTATTTTAAGATTATGAATGGCGAATTTAAGCGGTTCACACTTGATTATGGACCTGCGGGAAAAGCAAGTGGCGTAGGTATCTATTTCTGGGTAGAAGATGTTGACAAGAATGGCTGGAAAGACATCATTGCCCCCGGTAAAGACGGACTTTTCCTTTTCAAAAACTTCGGTCCCGTAAAGTAAAATATTCTATAGCCAGAAACGCAATTGTCCAACAAAAAATAAATGACAGAAGAGGTAATTCCTAAATTACAGAAGAGAATGACTTCGAAATGATAACGGGTTTTGTTGCTTTATACATACCCTTAGGACCTGTCTTATATTATTTCGGGTTTATTTCTCTATTGTTCTAAACTTTTTCTCTGTTATCTATGGTCCTTTTGTCATTTCGAACAAAATAAGAAATCTTAAAGCCAATAGTTACTTAAAACTTATTTTTTACAATTCTAAACAAACAATAACTTCCTAATACTTTTTAGTGGATTTTTGTGAAATGTCTTTAATAATTATAATTCGGAGAACACTTTAACAATGCGGTCTAATAGGGCGGTGTCTTCACCCTGCACTACGAGAAGATACATTTTTCTTCGGGCTACGCGTTGGGGCTTATTTTTTGAAGGAGCCGCTCCCAGGGATTGGGCAAGTCCCCATGCTTCGACAATTGCTGTTCCGGGGTCTTGTTTATACATTTCTGCATATCGGGCAATTTTTCCTTCATCATCATATTGATATATATCCGCAAAGGCACCATTTACTACAAAACGGATTTGTGCAATGGACTCATTCGTCGGCGGTTCTACCTTTTGTATTTCTGTAATTCCCAAATCGGATTTTTTAAGTCCATCAATAATTCGTTCCATACTCAGCGGTTCAGGCAAAAATTGGAGTAAAATAGGACCCCCTATTACGACAATTCCCAAGACTAAAAAAATTTTTACAATTTTTGCTAAATCCACTGGAAATTCCTTTATTGAAAACTCCTGACTAAATTGCCTACGACCAATGCCCACCCATCTACAAGAACAAAGAGTATAATTTTAAAGGGTAGTGAAACAAAAATAGGTGGCAACATCATCATACCCATAGCCATTAAGGTACTTGCCACTACCATATCAATAATTAAGAAAGGGATATACAAAAGAAAGCCTATCATAAAGGCTGTTTTTAGTTCACTTAGCACGAAAGCAGGGATAAGCACATGGGTTGGAACATCCTCGGGAGTATTGGGTCTACCTCTTCCTGAGATTTGTAACATTGTTTTAAGTTCCTGAGGTCGTGTTTGTTTAAACATAAACTCACGAACAGGAATTAACGCATGATTAAATGCTTCCGCCTGACTCATTTCTTGTCGAATATAGGGTTGTATTGCTTCGCTATTGACTCTCTCGTAGGTAGGCATCATAATAAACATGGTCAAGAACAGGGCTAATCCAATAAGGACTTGATTGGGTGGGGTCTGCTGTGTGGCTAATGCCTGCCGTAGGAAACCCAGCACTACAATTATTCTTGTAAATGATGTGGTCATAACAAGAATTGCGGGGGCTAATGTTAGGGCTGTAATAAGTAATACTAAAACAAGTGTTGTAGAAAGATTTTCAGGTGCGACTGCTTGTTGGGCTGTTTTTGCAAGGTCAATCCCCATTGGATTGGTTATAGTAGTTTGTGAAGGCTGTTGAGCATAAGAAATGTTCCCCTCAGGCACAAGGGATAAAAAACAGAAGAAAAGAAAGAATAGGAAGATGCAACTTCTTAAAGAAAATATCTTTTTATTTCTCCTTATATTTAAAATAAAAATACTATTTTTTCGTAGAGTCACTTTTTTCTTCTCGTATTACTTGCTGTAATCTTTGGATGTCTACTTTTAAGGATGCTAATTCATCATCTGCATTATCTATAAAATTTTCTTTTTCTGAAGAAACCCTGGACTGAATACGCGACTCAACTTCGTCCAATACTTTGTTAAAATTTTTCTGCGTCAATGATGGTTCAAGCACTTCCTCGTTAGAAACTGAAGCAAAAAAATCCTCTTCTGGAACAGTAAATAGTAGACTCATCCGGTCCCCAGAGATACCTAGGACAAAAACCTTACCCATGCTTTGAACATAATAAATCCGTGCTTTAGGGGATAAGTAAAGAATCCCAATCACTTTTCCAATAGATTTTATTCCTTTATGTCCTTTCTGCGATAAATATCGCAAACCGCCTAAGAATACTAATATTAAACCTACTACAAAAATAAGGGCTATGATTGTTCTAAAAAAATAGTAAACCCATGAAGACTCTATTGAAGATATTTTTGTCGAAGGTGAAGTCTCTTCCCCTTCTATTATGCTCGATTGTTCTGTGTCCCAAATTTTCTGATGGAATAAAAACCAACCATTATTTGGAGAAGCAGTATTCTTTTGTGGTAAAGGCGAAGAAGATTCTCCCTCTTTTTCTTGTTTCATTTTTTCATTATTTTGCTCTATATATTGTTTAGGGTCTTTTAATTTATCTAATACATTTTCCTTTTCTGGGAGCGAATTTCCCTCATCACAGAAAATATAAGAACAAAGCAAAGACAAAAAGAAAGTAACAACAATACAAAAAAATATTTTTTTATTCTTCATCTTTTGAATAACCTTCAATTTCAACGATGCGAACATGTAAACTGTCTGATAGGACAATCATTTCTCCTCTTCCAATAAAAACTCCGTTAGAAAATATATCTGCCAGTTCCCCTGCTTGTTTGTTCAATGCGATAATTGAGCCTTTCTTCAAATTCAAAATTTCTCTAATCTTCATATTACGCCGTCCCAGTTCTGCACTAATATTGATTGGAATTTCTGCCAAATCATTTAAATTGAGGTGGATGGAAGCCGTCCCTCCTTTATCTAAATTCTCTGAGGGCACAAAATTAGACACATTTTCCGTGTTTTGTATTGTCATTTTTATAATTCCACAATTGTATATTTAAGATACATCACTTCCAGTATACTGCCGTTTATTCCCGGAGCCAATTTTTTTAATAACTGATTTGCCTCATTTTTCGTTTGTTTTAACAATGCTTCCTGGACTCCGGGGTCATTTAGCTCTGTTTGGGTTCTATTTCGATGAATTTTATTAATCAAAGCAGTAAAATATTCTTTCTTCCCTTCTATTACAGCAGAAACTTCAGGTCCTGAGCAAGATAGGGCTACCTGATAAATTAACAACGGAGAAGGAGAATCTGATTTCTGAGATATGACAGTTGCCTGGGCTTCATCAAATTTAACAATAACGGCTGTTGAAGGAATGGTGTCGCCTACATCGGTAACATTCTCTACTGGGGAAGTATCTGTATTAGATTTTACCAATATAGGCTTTAATACAAACAAAAATACTACCACTGCAACAATCGCCGGAACTAATATGCTTGCTCCTCCGATAAGGAGCAATTTTATAATGTTTGACGATGCTTTTTGTTGCCCTTGTTGTTCAGGTGCTTTTTCGTCTGCCATAAATATTTTCCTTACATAATAAACTTTAATATTCTAATAGAAAAACATAATTTGAATTATAAAGTCAATGTGCTCCCTTTTGAATAAGTTCCTTTTCTTCTTCACCTAAAAATCCACGCACAAAAATCTCCACGCGACGATTTTCTTTTCTACCTTCTTCTGTTAAATTGGTAGTCAAGGGTTGACTGGGGCCACAAGCCGTGACTTCGAACATTTCAGGGGAAAGTGAACTACTAACGGATAACAGTTTTCTCATTACCTGGTCAGCACGATAATAACTTAAATCATAATTATCTCTGAATTGAGGGTTGTTAATTATAGGTGTATTATCTGTGTGTCCTTTAATCTCGATAAAAATATCTGTTAAACTCTCTAATATTTTTGTTATTGTTTCAATCACAGGAAATGATTCGGATTTTAATTCTGCACTACCTCTGTCAAATAACACTGTATCAGGCAAGGTTATTTTTATTCCACCTTTTGCATCATATTCAACTTTGATTTGCTTATCCTGTCCTATAATTTGCATTTCTTCTGCAAGTTTCTGAGCAGCCTGTTGCATTTTTTCTCGGTGTTGTCGTTTTCCCATAGTGTTTCTATTCATAACACTAGCGCTCTGAGGAAAAAGACTTAATGCTCCTTCGAGAGAGCCCATGGCTTTTTCAAAATCTTTTTCACTAATAGTAGAAAAAGACATGAGCAATATAAAGAAAGTCAGAAGCAAACTCATCATATCGCCATAAGTCACGACCCATCCGGGTGCTCCACCCTCTCCCTCTGTCTGTTTCTTTCTTTCTCTGGGCATAACTTATTTTTTCCCCGTAATAATATGTTTCCGCAAATCAGGTGCGATGAATGCCTTTAACTTTTGTTCAACAATGCGAGGATTATCCCCCGATTGGATTGATAATATTCCTTCTATAACGACTTCGCGCAGAAGCAATTCTTCTGCGGTTCGGACTTTTAGTTTTCCTGCAAGAGGCAATATCATTAAGTTTGCTATCAAGGCACCGTAAAGGGTCGTCAAAATAGCGACTGCCATACCTGCTCCAATGAGAGAGGGGTCCTCCATAGTAGAAAGCATTTGCACCAAGCCAATAAGTGTTCCAATCATCCCATAAGCAGGGGCATAAGCAGCCATCGCCATTAGAACGGCCTGACCTAAAGCATGTCTATCTTCCATAAAGGCTAATTCTGTTGTAAGAATATCTTTAAGCAATTCTGGTGCTGTACCGTCAACAGCCAATTGTATCCCTCGCTGTAAAAAATCATCGTCTAATTCAGAGGCTGGACCTTCCAGTGCCAGTATTCCTTCCCTTCTTGCAATCGTAGCAAATTCAACAAGTTTTTCAATTAAAGTTTCAACAGGTGTAAGTCTTTGAATAAACGAATTTTTGACTGTGTTGAAAACTTTTAATACATCACCTAAAGGATAGTTTATTAAAGTAGAGGCAATAGTTCCACCTGCGACAAGGATAAGAGATGGAATATTAATGAAAATACTTATCTCTCCTCCCATAAGTATGGAAACGATTGTAAGAGTTATGCCTGCAATAAGTCCTATTACAGTCGCTAAATCCATAGAACTCCCTCATCTAAATATTATAATATATCAACTTTTTATTGCTAAATATATAAATATAATGTATTTTTTATATTTGTTGTATTCTAACATGATTACAAGTTTTTTTGCTATTAATAAACAAAAAAAATGGGCTGAAGTATTTTTTACTTCAGCCCATATTTTAAATTACAAACTCTGAATTTTGTCTGTTAATACCATCTAAAGGATTATCTTCCTAAATTAACTGTTTCCTGAAGAAGTGTATCTGCTGCGGTTATTGTTCGAGCATTTGCCTGGAAGCCTCTCTGAGTTACAATTAATGAACTAAATTCTGTTCCTAAATCTACATTTGAATTTTCCAAAACACCGCCTGAAACTGTTCCCCTACCCCCTAAACGAGGTGAACCTATCTGGGGTACTCCAGAAGCAGGTGTTTCAAGGTACATATTATTCCCGTCACGAACGAGTCCACCTACATTAGAAAAAGTTGCCAGGGCTACCTGAGCAAAAACACGGGTAAGTCCATTGCTAAAAACACCAATAATTTCTCCATTTGCTCCGATATTAAAACTTTCGAGGACACCTCTCGGAAAACCATCTTGTGAGCGGATAGAAACATCGCTACCTACGCTTTCATCGGTTGCCATCTGAGTAAGTTCGGAAAAATCAATATTAAATGTTAAATCGTTAGGTTGCGAACCGGTAGTATTCATTAAAGCGGCTGGAATAGTAATAGCCCCTGTCGTCCCATCAGGAAGGTCGCCTGTAGTACCAAAACTAAGAGCGCCATTGCCGACATTGTTCCCATCATAGGTAGCCTGCCATAGCCACTGGTTGGCAGGTGTTGCCTGCTTTGTAAAATTAATCGTAAGTAAACGAGCCGTTCCTAAAGAGTCATACACTTCAATGGTTCGAGTTACAGTGGTTGGGGTAGGAACCGTGGGTGCATTTGCGTTCAAATTGCCGATTAAATATACATTACTTGTAGAACGAACAATGCCTGCACTTCCAATTGGAATAGTAATATCCTGTGGGGGTCTATCTGTATTTACCGTACCGGTTTCATCTGCGATATATCCCTGAACTCGCATACCTGTTGCCGGGTCAATAAGCATTCCATTTGCATTTAAATCAAATGAGCCATCTCGGGTAAAGGCTGATTTTAAACCATCACTTAACACAAAAAAGCCATTCCCCTGAATTGCCAAATCTGAGGAAACACCTGTGGATAAAAGAGAACCCTGCTGATGATTTACATCAATACTTGCAATCCGGACACCCAGACCCACTTGTTGTGGATTGGAACCTCCAAAATTACCCACAGGAGCAGAGCCACCTCTTAACATTTGTGAAAACAAATCCTGAAATAAAACTCGAGATGAACGGTAGCCAACGGTATTTACATTTGCGATATTGTTCGCAATCACATCCAATTTAGTTTGATGAGACTGCAAACCTGTTACTGCTGTTAACATTGCCATTCCCATAATTATATCTCCTTTACTTTATTTTTATAGTTTTTTATTTTTTTCTGCATTACAAAAACAAAAACATACTCACAAAAATTAATCTACTCTATCCGAACATTCTGGACATTTGTTAGCGGAACCTTGTTTGAACCTACATTCAAAATTACAGAATCATTCTCGATAGATACGGATTCTACTTTTCCTTTGACAGGAGTGCCATCCGACAATGAGCCCTCGATATATTTACCAATCATTTGTTGGCTTGCACTCAACGACATATATTGAACATTTTTTGTTAAGGCTTGTATATCTTTTTGTAAATTTTCAATACCTGCATTTGTTTGGATAGATTGCTCCAATGCTGAAAATTGAGCTAATTGTGCGAGCATATCTGTATTTTGAACAGGTTCTAATGGGTCTTGATACTGCATCTGCATAACTAACAATTGTAAAAAAGTATCTGAACTAAGTTTATTCGAGGATGTAGCTGTTGCGTTTGTATCATTTTCTTTTGTAGAAGTCTCTGCTGATTTTGCAAGAGACAAACTTTTTGCACCATTAGATCCAAGAACTTTTTCTAGATAATTTTGGAGTATCCCTTTCCTTCTTGCCTGGTACATAGAATACATTTCTTTCAGTGCTTCTGTTCTCTGGGATGAGGTAGGGGAATGATTCCCTAAGACATTTGACTTAAACTGTATCATTGCGTTCATATATATTCTCCTTCTATATCCATAAGTTTAATGCGCCATCATGATACTTTGGTATAGATTTTGTTTCTTCGCTATTTTGTTCTAATTCCTGTTGAATAAAATGAGTAACAGGTTCTGAATGGGTTTCCTGTGAAAACTGGTGAGAATAAGGTTCTTGATTTAACATAAGGTTCATCGTTCCTGTTGAAATGACCTGAACATCTTTTGTAAAGATTCCTTCGTGTTTCAGTGTCTCCCATAGTTGAGGCAAATTTTGTGACAGGACTTTTTGAACTTCGTTATTAGGAGTGCTTAATTGAATCCCAATCTTTCCTGAGTGTTCCTGAATCTTTATTTCCAGCATACCCAAAGATTCTGGTTCCAACTTTATTCTCACTGTTTTTAATCCTGAATTAACGGTAAATTTTATTTGCTCTGTTAATACAGATTTCAAAGAGGAAAGGGTTGAAACAACTTCCTGAGGTTCTGACGGTAGTATAGAGTGAACCTCTGGCAAAGCGGTATCTAATGTTTCTTTTGTTGATTTAAGAGATGAAGTTATCAATAAAGAATCTGCCGATTTTGTTACATCCATCTTACGGTTAGAATGGGAAGTGTTCTGGTTTCCTAAATCTAAATCAAACTTTGAAATTGCATCTTCTACGAGCAAATTTTCTTTTGTTTTAATTAACATATCTTCCAATTGCTGTTGTCCTTTTGCCAAAAGGGTATTACCCAAATCTTGTTGCTTATCTGAATGCTGTTTTTCCGTATGTAAAAGCAACTTTTCTATTTGAGTGCTAATATTTTGGAGATTCCCTCGTTGTGTTAGTGTCTCTTCATTTTTTAATTCCTTTAAAGGTAAAGAACTCAATAATTCAGCATTGTTAATCTGTAACTTTTTTTGAACCGCATTTATATCTGTGGCATTACCTTCTTCACTCTGGTTTGAATTTGTCGCTATAGTGTTTTTAGGTGTATCCACAGATATAATTGAATCGTTTGACTTTGTAGATGTATTTTTCCCTTCAGTTAAAGTTTCAACGCTATTGGATATAGGTGATGTCGAGTTACTCTGCTCTTCTACAAATTTAATCTGCATTTCTACGGTTTCTTCATTTAATCTCAATATTAATTCACCCTGTAATCCTTCTACATTTGCAGGGCTTGAGTCTTGTGTTGTTTCGTTTTCCGTAATGTTTGCTGCTGTATTATATTTCGGGTCAGAAGTATTAGTATTATTGGATTGTTCTGGAATCGTAATTTGTTCTGTCTCTATAATTTGAGGCATTCCCGCTGTTTGTGCACTTGCCATATCAATACCTAAATCATTAGCGACTATGGGTTGAAGTAGAGCACAGGTTTCTACTGGCTGACATTCTATATTTTCTTCACCACTATTTGACATATTTTTCATATCATTGGTATTGGGTTGCTGTGCTACTGTAAACATACCTATCTGAGCCATAAGGATACTTAACACCTGTTCAAATGGGATTTCACTGTTTGTTTGAACATTCTGGGAGGTGTCTACTTTCGTAGAATCTCCCGCTATAGGAAAGGGAACGCTACTCATGACACTGTTAATCATGGATTTACCTCCTCAATAAAATTGGGATGGACAAATTTTTTAGAAATTAGGATATAGGGGGACAAGACTTATGATGAAGGTGGGCTGGCTGCTGGGACCTTTTGTAATGCTTGAAGTACTTGCGTTGCTAACTGTGCATCCAGAGCCTCTACTATTTTGCCTCTCTCTTTGGGCTTTACATAAGAAAGGATTTCTGCTATCTCCTCTGGGCTCATTGTCTTTAATCGTTCTGCTGCTTTATCAGGTTTCATTCCACTAATCGTTGTCGCAATGGTTTGCATTTGGACGGATTTTTCCTGCTGGCTTTGCTCTACTTTGGAACTCAGTTCTTTTTGAATAGATTCAACTTTTGTTTGCATCTGTTCTAATTCCTGAGATTTTACCTTTATCTCTTCCTCCTTTTTATTTAACTCTTCTTCTCTCTTCTTTAAGTTCTCTTCCCGCTTTTTTATTTGTTCAATCAATGTAGTTATGGAATCATCCTGGGGAACAGGCTGGGTTTGGGTTACTGTAACACTCTGCTGAGTTTTGGCTGGCTCTGTTAATTTTTTGAAGGAGTCGCCTGACAGATTACCTGTAAGAGCCAACATACCGACCAGAGTCCCAATAAAGGACAAAATGGACAATGCTATAATAATGAGGAGTCGCATTTTAAGTTCCCTATATCTTCAATAATTTTATCAAATCTTATGTATTCTCTCTTACCTTTATAGAAAATTGAATACCACTCAGGTCATCTGTATTTTTTTGAATTTCTTTTTGAACCCAGTGTTGAAAAACCTTTTTTCTGTTCTCTCTCATTTTTTGAATCTTTTTTTTCTCTATCATAATTTGTTCCAATTCTTTCCTTTGTGTTTCTGCAATATACTCTAATTCCTGTTTTTTCTTTTCTAACAAATCTTTTTCTTTGCCTAAAAATACGACATACTCAAAGGAATTGGAAATATCTTCTATATTTTCTGATTCTTTTTGCAAAGAATAAATATGCTCCATATTGTTTTCTTGTAAATTATCAATATTTCGCATTTCTTCTTTTATTCTTTTGATTTTAACCATTGTCTCTGCAAATTTTTGGGCACAAATCCTTTCTTGCGTTTCCCGAACTCGTATTAGAGGGTCATATCTCTGATAGTCTTTGGGGTTCATTGTTTACCTAACTTATGGCTTCTTTCATTAATGTTTTTATCTGTTCCCAGACAACCTTTTCATACAAATCCTGAATAAGAAATTTTTTTATTTTTGGCATAAGTCGTAATGCTTCATCAATATCTTTATTTGTACCTGCAACATACGCTCCAATATTTATCAAATCTTCTGCATCACGGTAAGTAGCAAGAATACTTCGAATCTTATTGGCTAAAATCCGATGTTCGCTTGTAGTTACCTCCAGCATCGAACGGCTTACACTTTCCAGCACATCTATTGCAGGGTAATGTGCCCGAGTTGCCAGATTTCGTGATAATGATATGTGTCCATCGCTAATACTTCTAACCGCATCGCCAATAGGGTCATTTAAGTCATCTGCCTCGACCAATACAGTATAAAAGCCTGTTATTGTCCCTTTTTCAGAAGTTCCCACTCTTTCCAATAAGCGGGGTAATAGACTAAAGACGGAAGGGGGATAGCCTTTGGTCGTCGGAGGTTCACCGATAGAGAGTCCGACTTCTCTTTGTGCCATAGCAAACCTTGTAGCCGAATCCATCATTAGCAACACATCCGCCCCCTGGTCTCTGAAATATTCCGCTACGGTTGTTGCCACATAAGCGGCGCTAATCCTTCTTAAGGCTGATTCGTGGGATGTTGCCACCACAACGACTGACCGTTCTAAACCTTCTTCACCTAAATCCAACTCAATAAATTCCCGCACTTCTTTCCCTCGTTCTCCCACAAGTGCTATAACATTGATGTCTGCATTGGTATTGCGTGCTATCATACCAATTAATTTGCTTTTCCCAACACCACTCCCTGAAAGAATGGCAACGCGTTGTCCTTTACCGCAGGTAATACAACCATCTATAGACTTTATTCCTGTGGCAAGGGGTTCTAAAACACGAGGGCGAAACACAGAGGAAGGGGGAATGGAATACAAAGGTCTCTTTTCAGTAATTTTAGGAAACGGCTTTCTATCTATGGGATTGCCCATAGCATCAATAATCCGCCCCAAAAGGGCATCTCCAACCCCAATGCTTCGCTGTTGAAATGTAGGGATTAAGATATAATCTGGACCCAATCCGTAAACTTCGGATAAGGGCATTACAAGATAATGTTCGTTTTTGAATCCAACTACTTCCACAGGAATTTGTATTCTTCTATCCCGCGATGATAAATAACACAAATCGCCAATTCTCATTTCTGGTCCTGTGGTTTCAATTGTTAAACCTGTAATGTTTCTTACCTTGCCACACAAATCAAATGGTTTTATTCCTCGTAGAACATTAATATAGGGTTTAAGCATCACCATTGTTTTCCCTCACAAAGTTGAGAGTTTTTTCAACAATCAGGTTTAACCGTGAGGAAATTTGATTATCTATAAACTTAGTTTTTGTTTCAGCGATACATCCACCTTTCTCTACAGTATCATCTGGTACCAAAATTACACCCGGTATTCGTCCTCCATCTTCTATCTGTCTATGAATATATCTCTCTATGGATGATAAGTCCTCTGGATGAATATGGATATAAACCTCCTGACTTTCTATCAAAACTTCTAATGTCTCTCTTACTATTGTCGTGATTATTTCTGGATTAATTTTGACCTGCGTAGATATAACTTTTTCTGAAATTTGAAAAACAAATTCAAGTATTTGTGGAGTCATTTGTTCCAAAAAATCCGATTTTGCTTGCGATATTTTTTCTATATATTCCTCAAATATCTGTATAGCACTTGTAATTATCTCCCGGGCATTCTGTTCTCCGAGAGACTTTCCTTCTTCATAACCCTCTTCAAATGCTTTTTTTCTAATTTCTTCCGCTTCTTGTTTTGCCTGTTCTAAAACCATCTCCCGCAATTCTTCGGGTGTATACATAATTAAAGGATTTTCTGAAACCTTTGTATTTTTAGGGAATTCTTTCAAATCCTGCCGAGACAATGATTTTACCTGAGAATTTTCTGAAATTATTTTTTTTATTTTTTTCGGTGGAAGCATAGATAAGTTTTATCCTCTCAACTAAACAAGAATTTCTTCTCCCCCTTCCCCACCTCTTCCTGAAATAATTATATCTCCTGATTCTTCCAGACGACGGACAACAGCCACAATTCGTTGTTGTGCTTCTTCCACATTTTTAAGCCGAACAGGACCCATAAACTCAATCTCTTCTTTAAGCATTTCTCGCGCACGCTCGGACATGTTTTTAAATATCTTTTCTTTTATTTCTTCCGGCGCTGACTTTAACGCTAAAGCCAGATCTTTTGAATCAATTTCTCTTAATGTTTTTTGGATACCTGAGTCGTCTACATAAACTAAATCATCAAAGGTAAACATTAACTTATTAATTTCGTCAGCCAATTCGGCGTCTCGTTCCTGTAGTTTATCTATAATATTCTTCTCTGTAGAACGTTCAACAAGGTTTAATATTTCTGCAACCTCTTTTACGCCTCCTGCAAAAGTAAAGCCTTGCGTAAAAACGGCTGACATTTTTCTCTCCAATACTCGTTCTACCTCATGGATAATTTCAGGAGCCGTTCTATCTATGGTAGCAATACGATATATCACATCTGTCTGCACATCTGGCGGTAACGAGGAAAGCACAAGTGCGGAAACCTTGGGGTCGAGATGTGCCAGAATCAGGGCTATCGTTTGTGGATGTTCTTCCTGAATAAAAGTACCTATTTGAGAAGGGTCTGCTTTTTTCAAAAATTGGAAAGGAACTTCTTGTAGGGAATTTTGCAATCTTCCCAATATTTCGACGGCTTTCTGAGTTCCAAAGGATTTTTCTAATAGTTCTTTTGCTAACTCTATTCCCCCTTCTGCAACAAATCGCTTTGCTTCCGTCATTTGAAAAAATTCATCAAACACCTCAGATTTAACCTCCGGGTCTATGGTGCCCAGAGAAGCAATATCCAGGGTAAGGCGGTCAATCTCTGCATCTCTTAAATGTGCCATCACTACGCTTGCTTTTTCAGGGCCAAGACATGCAAGTAAGATTGCCGCTTTTTTTCTGCCAGTAAGGGCTTCTGAATCTTTTGTTTCTTTTTTAGGTGCCGTATTACTCTTCTCCTTCCGATAGCCATGAACGAATTAAGGCGGCGGCTGTTTCGGGCTCATACATAGAAACACGAGCAACTTCTCGCTCTATCTCCTGTCTTCTCAAATCTTCCTTTGAGGCAACTGGCAATTCGATAGGTTCTATCTCTTCTTTTATTTCTTTTTTTTCCATAACAGTCTTTCTCAAAAAGGACCTTAGTAATAAGAATACCACAAAAAGAGCCATTAATTGAATCCCTATCGTAATTGGAGTCAACCATATTTTCCATTGAAAGGGTACTTCCTCTGTTTTGGGTATTCCTGTCTCCAACTCAGCAATTCCAAAGGGTTGGTCATAAACCAATACTTCTGTTGGCACTTCACCTTCACCCACTGCCGCGGAAACAAGGTCTTTATACATTTTCTTTCGGTCTTCTGTAAGCCCCACATAATTGCGCACCTTGTTCCCTTGCTCATCCTGGGCTTCCTGATAATCTCCCTCTATAATTAAGGTAACAAGGAATTTTTCTACATTTCCCCCTTCTTTTTTCTTTTTTCGAGTTAATCGGGAAGGTTCATAATTAGTTATTTCTTCTGTTGTAGATTCTTTTGATGAAGTTGCTCCCGGTACAGTGGCTTCAGGAACATTGGCAACAACTCCCGGTGCACCTTCTGGTGGCTTTTCTGCTGTCTCACTTGTGGTTTCTGTGGTAGAAGTGCTTATCTCTGTTCCCTCACTTACTTTTTCCTCCATTTCTTCTGAACTATCAAAATCTATTTTCGCACTTACAGAAACTGTTCCCCGGACCCCCAATTCTCGAAGTTTATTCATAACTTTTGTTTCTCTCTGTTTCTCCCACTCTGTTAATAATTCCAATTTTGAACTGGCGAGAGAAGCAAAACTTGATTGCGGAGGCAAATATAAGACATCACCCTTTGTGCTGACTACTGTGATATTTCCTGGATGAAGATTAGAGCCACCTGCATGGTCCACAATACTTACAATCGCTTTTATTTCTTGCTTTGTTAAGGGTCTATTAATATCGAGTGTAATTGCAGCCTCTGAAGGTTTTTGTTCAGAAACAAACAATTCTTCTTTTGCTTCGCGGATAAGGACATAGGAATCGTTTACAAAATCGAAGGCATTTAATTGTTTTTGTATCTCCCCTTGAATAGCACGCATAAACTTTACATTTTGTAACCATTGATTCGTCATTAATTCGGTAGTCGAAAATAATTCCCAACCCGGCGGGACAGGCCTTCCCACAGGCAAATCATTTTGTGCTAATAAAATCTGGGCATTGCTTCGCTGATTTACTGGCACAGACACGCTGGTATTATTATCGCCCAATTGATACCGGACACCCTGCCTGGATAAAATATCCGTTATTTTAGAAACTTCTTGGGGAGAAAGACCTGTGGACAAAGTAACATATTGTGGTTGGGCTTCTATATAAACAATTAACATAAGTCCCAAAAATACAACAAAAAAAGACACCCCTATTATTACTTTTGCACTAAGGGTTAACTTTCCCCAGAACTCTCCAATTCCTCTTACAAATTGTAATATCGTTTCCATAAGTACACTATAAATAAGTTAATATATTTTTACATATTTTTATTTTATCTAAAATTATTCAAAAAACCAAACTAATAGTTTATTTATTTAGATATAATACTATATATAGTGTATTTTGTCAAGATTTTCTTAATAATTTAAGGAATAAATATTCAAATTTTACCTCCGCACTTTCCTGTAATTGCTTTTCCAAATTACAGGGCATTTACCTTTTAACAGGAAATGCTAAATTTGCATCCGCATTATCTCTTCATACGCCGTTATAACTTTATTCCGAACTGCCATAAGGGTTTGAAAGGCTGTATCTGCTCGCTGCACCGCAACCATTACCTCTGAAACATCTTTAACCTCACCAGAAACTAATTTTTTTATGGTTATATCTGCTTCATCTTGTAACTTTTGTACTTCAGACACAGCATTCGTCAATATGTCTTTAAAAGAAGATTGCTCTTCTTTGGTGGTAGTCATTTTAATCGGATTTACCGAAGGAATTTCAACTTTAGGCTTGAGTGGACCTATGTTGTTGATGGCATCTATATTATCCATGACCAATCACCTTAACTTATCTCCTTATTTCTAACTTTTTCTCTATTTCTTAAAAACATTCTATTCTATTTTATCATGTTATTGGTTCTTCTTAAAACTATCTTTGTAAAATTTCGATTGCTTTTTGTCTTATTTGACGATTTGCCACGAAAATAGCAATATTTGCTTCATACGCTCTCTGGGCAGAAACTAAGTCTGACATTTCTGTTGAAAGTTCTACATTGGGATATTTTACAATACCTTGTTCATTGGCATCAGGGTGCTCAGGTTCATATACTTCCTTAAAAGGTGTTGGGTCATATATCACAGATTTTACCTCAACCCCTGCCTTTTTTACAGGATAATTTTTATTTAAGGCATATCCTTCGAAAAGTACCATTTGCCGACGGAAAGGTCCTCCCCCTTTTTCAGTGCGTGTTGTTCCTGCATTGGCTATATTATTGGCTATAACATTCATTCTGAGACGCTGTGCTTTAATTCCACTCATTGCTATATCCCATGTTGAAACTTCTTGTATACGCATAGCACTATCTCTTTAAATCATTAATAATTGTAGTCAACTGACTGAATTTCTTAGACAATAAGGAAGAATAAATATTAATATTCCCTGTGTTTTCTGTTAATTTTGCTATTTGTTCATCTATATCCACAGAGTTAAAATCATTTTTTAAAACATTACTTTTTTTCTCCACAACAACCCCTTCTTTCTCTATCTGGATATGGCGAGGGTGGCTCGTGCGGAGAACGATACCCCCTCGCCCTTGTAATACGGCGTCTAGAGATTTCTGAAAATCTAATTCTCTTTGTGTATATCCAGGTGTATCTGCATTGGCTATATTATTGGCTATATACCGATGATTTATCTCTGCAACTTTCATTGCCGATATTAACATCGTTTCTGCACTTATTTTTCCTACACTATTCACCATACGATTTTGATAAAGAATATTTAGAGTTAATTTTTATTCTTTATGAGCAAACAATATGCCATATTTAGAAAAAATTTGTATCTATTTGTAAAGCAATAAGATAGCATAGATATTTTTATGCTGTTTATTTATAGAAAAAGAGTTTTTTTCCGTAGATGAAGGAATTTTTTTCTCCAAATTCTCTAAAAGACTGATTAAGAAGGGTTGTATATAAGAGAACAGGTAGGAGGTCCCTTAGGCAAAGAATACTCTTTTTTTAGCAATTTAAACCCATTTTTTTCGTAAAAAACTATATTTTTTTCATTATGAGTTATCAAATAAGCGGGGACTTTGTCCCGATTGGAAAGAGAGATTAGATTCTGGACTAAGGCACTTCCTATTCCCTTCCCCTGAAATTCAGGTTGCACACCTAAAATATCTAAAATCCAGGAGGGTTCTTTTACTTCATTTTTTGTTCTTCTCTGGCTATCCCAATAAACTCGTAGAGGTTTCCATAGATTTTTAAGTCCTAATTTGGGTATTGTTCCAAGTAAACCTGCTCTTATCTGATAAGATAAAGGTATATGTGGAAACAATTTGGGTGATACACAGACAGCCACACCCCTTACCTCATTTTCTACGAAAACGGTATTAAATTTCATCAAGAGTTGAATCCAACGGGAATAAGACCATGAAATAAATTCTTTGCGAAATTTACTATCGGGAAACATATAGCAAACAAGCCTATCCTCATAGAAAGCCTGAACCAATGCTCCAACTGCTTTGTCAACCTCTCCTTCATGTATTTTTCTAATATTTAACATCTATTTTCTCTTGTGAATGTCAAAATATAAACAGACAGATAATAGAGAAATATGATTGATGCCTTTTCTTTTTATTCAGTTTTTATCGCTCTGCTCGTCTGCGGTCTACAAAATATACACTTTTGCCATTGGCAGTTTGTGCTTTTTGCCGAACCTGTGCAAGCACCTCAAACATCTTTTTTGAATTTCGGAAAGGTCTATATAAATTATGAACAACTCCTATAGAAAGAGCCATTAAAGGACATTTTACCTCTACACCTTTTCGGTCTAAAGCAACAATATACCCTTGTTCATATTCTTGTGGTGTATATAATTCTTTCTTTCTCTGGTCAAATGTAGAAATCATTGTCTCACAAAATTTTTCATAATCATTGGCATCCATTAGAACTACGAAATGTTCCCCTCCCATGTGTGCCATAAAACATTCGTAAATCCCTAAACTTCGTTTAACATCTACCATTAATCCAGCAAGAAAATTTAGACCTCGTCTTTGTTCTTCGGGTCCATGCGACATATAATATGGTTTGAACCCTGTTATATTTATATACACAACTGCTATCTTTTCTCCCCTTGCCAGTTTGTGATTTATCTCCCTCTTTATTGCATCGGTACCCGGAAAATTGGTTATGGGGTTACGGGTATTTATTGACGCTATCAATACTCCTAATGATGAAATCTTATCCATCAATCGTTCTAATTTGAAAGGTTTTACAAGATAGTCATCCGCACCTTGTTCCAAACCATGTAACATTTCAGGTTCTTCTCCCAGAGCAGTAAGAATAAGTATAGCAGTTTTATATATTTCCGGGTCCCTTCGTATCTTTCTACATATCTGGTACCCTGTAACTCCGGGTAACATAATATCGAGAAGAACAATATCTGGTTTAAAACTTTTTGCTGTTTCAAAAGCGGTTTCTCCAGAATGAACGACACCGACCTGGTGTCCCTCACTCTGTAATTTTGTCTTTATTAGTTCTGATAAATCAACATCATCATCTACGACTAATATCCTCATTGCCTTTCTTTCTTTAACATTTTAGATTTAGTATAAAAATAATAACAAAACAAGTTATAACATTTTACAAGATTATATACGATAAAATCATTTTTTGTATTTATTTTTTTATATTCTATAATCTAAATTACCTAAAACAAATATCAAAAAGACCATACATGTTTTGTGAAATAATCCTTTTTTATGTTAATATCTATAATAATCATATATACATAGTATAATGTCAAAATTTTTAAATGGAATAGGGAAATTGATATGAGCAGAAGTTATAGTCATTTATTTAAAAGGTTTTTTTACTGCTTTTTATTTTTTAGTGTTGGAGTTTTGATTTTTTCTAGTGTAAGTTGTTCAAAACCAGCCCCTCCTCCTCCACCTCCATCTCAGGAACCACCTCCTCCCAGTCCTGAACAGATTCAATCGGAAATGCGTTCTGCAATTCAACCATGGACTG
The DNA here is from genome assembly GCA_964549105.1 of uncultured Nitrospirales bacterium. GTDB lineage: Bacteria > Hydrogenedentota > Hydrogenedentia > Hydrogenedentales > Hydrogenedentaceae > Hydrogenedens. The sequence goes on along the minus strand of CAZJTZ010000007.1, from coordinate 9,116 downwards.
ACGCCGTCAACAATAATTCAAGATTACCTCAAAATCAACAAGACACTATTGTTAACAATCTTCGTGGCATTAAAGCAAAGTATTCTACAATTGAAAATGGTAAAATTGCCATATCAAGATTTGTTCCTGAAATTGAGGAAACGATTCGGAAGGCAAGAGACAACCAGAGATGGGGACTTGTCCTTATGGGAATTAACATATATGATGTGTTAAAACCCGGTGCATCTGCCCCCGATGGAAAGTATGCACGACTAAAAGAACGGGCTGAATTAATGATGGCTCGGCCTAAGGTTGATGTTAGTGGTTTTCTCGAGGCCGATAAGAATAACTTATATGTTTTCCTTACCGTTACAGACCCTATAACAAATAAAACAGAAAGTTTTAAGGTCAGGGAAGGCGAAGAATTTTACGAACCTATTGACCCAAATACAAAACAAAAGAAGTCAGCCATTTTGCGTCTTGTTCGTATTATTGGGGACCAACAGTCCGTAGAAATTCTTTATATACCTGCAAGTGATACATGGGTCGTTCCAGGTCCAAAAAATAAGGGCTAAATAGATAATTTTTACACATTGCTAAATAGCAGATTTCTGTAATGATTGACAATTTGTCTAAAAAAGAGTGGGAGTTTTGCCTCAAAGAAGGAGATATAACTGTTATTCAAACAAGGGAAAAGTTTTTCTTTTGCTTTATATTAATTTGCACAGTTATTCTCGCTTATGCAAATACATTAGGTAGTGACTGGGTCTGGGACGATGTTTCTTCTGTCCTGATTCATAAACATGTCCAGGACCCGAAAAAGTTTTTTCAACTGTTTCTTGAAGACCAACATGCTTTTGGAAGGGGTCAGGGTAATTTTTACCGACCATTAGTTTCGGCTTCGTTTATGATTGATTATCTTCTGTCGTTTAAGTCAACTGACGAAACCCACACTACAGGTATACCTAATATTTCTCCGTTGGTTTTTCATATTACCAATAGTTTATGGCATGCGTGTGCAGTTCTGCTCGTATTTGTTCTGTTAAATAAATTAAGAGTCCCTCTTTTCATCTCTTTTTGGACCAGTCTAATTTACTGTGTGCATCCCATTCCTACTGAAGCGGTAGCCTACATTAGTGGCAGAGCCGATATGATGTCCACAGTTTTTATGTTAGCAGGTATTGTTGTAAGCATAAAATATGTAGAAGAAAAAAACACTATAAAAAAATATTTATGTTTAATTGCCTGTCCGTTATTTTTTGCAATGGGACTACTTAGTAAGGAATCAAGTTATATATTTCCTTTTTTATTGGCTCTTGTGTTATCTTTTGTTCCTTTAAACAAAGATTTACAATCATCAAACGAGAAAAATATATTTAGAAAATGGATACCCTTGTTCCTTTCTATAATGGTTGCTCTCATTTACATAATATTTCGATTAACAGTTCTCAATTTTTCAGAGAATACCGCTACTATAGTTAAGACCTGGGGTGAAAAAGCAATTGAAATAGGTCAATCTTTTGCCTTTTATATACGGGTTCTTTTCTTCCCTGTATGGCTTCACATGGAACAAACTCTTGAAAATACTCCTTACTGGACTGCTCTTCTGGGTTATGCCTTTTTATTTGCATTATTCTTCATCTGTTTTTGGGCGTGGAAAAACAAGAATGAAAGATTATTTATAAGTATTGCATGGTTTTTAATAACATGGTTTCCCATTTCCGGCTTTTTTACTCTTAACGCTCCACAGGCGGAGCATTGGATGTATACACCCATGATTGGGTTCTGGTGGTGTATTTTTGAATTGATTTATTACTTCATTTACCACCAACAGTTACTTCAAATAAATAAAAAATATATCATGTATTCAATAAATACACTTCTTCTTGTTGTCACTGTTGCCTATTTTTTTACAACTTATCTTCGTAATGAAGAGTGGAAAAATAACGAAACTATTTTTAAAAGCACCTTAACTTATAACCCAAATACTACCCGTGTCCGATATAACCTTGCTGTTACTTATGAAGACATTTTAAAGAACTATCCTGGGGCAAGAAGGGAGTATCAAAAATTAATTCAATATTATGAAAGAATAAAGAAAAAAGAAAAGGCTTCTGAAAAACAATTTTCGTTTATTAATGAAGAAGAAATAGAGATATGGCTTTCGTGTGGCAAAAGTCTTTTTTCTATGGGAAAATTTGTAGAAGCAATAGAACAATTAACTCCTGTTAGTTTTCTTGTAAAACAAAAAGAATTCTTGCCTTATGGAATTGAAGCCTTATGGTATATTGCTCAATCCTATCTTTCTCTAGGTAATATACAAATATATCAAATCATTTCATCTCAGATTCAAAATGCTAACGAAGAGTTGTTTTTTAAAACAAAGGGAATCATGTTAGGTGAGAAACTGTCAGTTCCTTCATATCTTACAGTTGAAAATGGATTAAAATAAATAAAATAATTATAAAAACAAAAGGATAAAGGTATGCTAAAACAAAAACTTTTACATCCTGAAATACTTTATGCAATTGCTGGGGCGGGGCATGGTTCAAGGATTTTAATTACAGATGGGAACTATCCTTCAAGCACAAAAGAGGGCGTATCTGCTGAAACTGTTTATTTAAATCTTGCACCAGGAGTTGTCAAGGTAACGGAAGTTCTTGAAACCATACTTACAGCCGTAGAGATAGAAGAAGCCTTTGTAATGACTCCCGAAACAAGAGAAGAACCTGAAATTTATAAGGAATTTCGTTTTCTACTTCCTAATTTGTCTTTAATTAAGTTGGGAAGATTTGAATTTTATGAGTGTGCCTCATCTTCGGAAACATGCTTACAGATTGTTACAGGTGACCAGCGTCTTTATGCGAATATACTGCTTACTATTGGAGTAGTAAAACCTTAATACTATTATGTATTATATATATTGATAGATTTTGTGAAACACTTTTACAAGGTGCTATTAATTGTTGACAATTTTCTTGACAAAAGATATAAAAAGTGATAGAATTTAAAAATAACATAAAATAGAGAACTATAACCTCAATATAAGTATGGAGACGAAAAAATGTCTGAGAAGCCAAACAACTCTAATGAAGAAAAAAAGAAAAAGGAAGAAACTCCAAGTGCCGAATCCGGTTTAGGAAATCTTCCTCCTCTAAGCGATTTTGATACAGGAGAGATGTCTGAGTTAGACAATCAACTTCCTCCTCTATCTTCATTTGATTCAGATGCTATTAAGAAGTCAAAGGAAGGTTTAGAAGACTTTGAAGGTGGTTTACCGCCCATTAGTGATATAGATATTATTGTGCCTGAACCCACAGGAGGTAATATCAAGACTTCTCCCGAATTTGACCAATATAGTACCCCCAATAGATATAGCACGCCGGGCTCTTCACCGGGCACAAAAAAACCTGGTTTTCAGGACCTTGCTGCTGATAGTGATTTCTCACCTGAAACCCCTGAAATAGGTCCCGGGCCGATAAGCCTTGAATCGGGCTTAGAAACGCCTTTAACAGATAGTGCCTTTGGTGGAGGAAGTAAAGGTGGCGTGTTTGACTTGAAATCGGCTCCGCCAACAGACACAGTAGCAACAGCACCTACACAAATTATAGAGACTCCTATATTTGGAGGTCCTCAGACTCCTTCTCCAGATTTTGGACCTATTGATTTAGGATTTAGCAGTGGAGGGTCTGCAGGAGGTGCAGGCGCCGGGCTGGGGACAGATATGTTTGGTGCACCTGCCGGTCCCGGATTTGAAACACCAATTCCTGAATTTACTGCTGCATCAGGCATAGGGGTTACTCCTCCTATCGCTCCAACGACCCCTACACCACCTCCACCTGAGGCTGGTGCCACTGCTGCTCAACCAGCCAAAAGGAAATTTAAGATTCCTATGGCACCCATAGCAGCCATTGTTGCACTTCTTATTGGGGCTATTGCTGGACCTTTCCTTTCTCAATATGTACCCATTCCCAATCCAGCAAACCAGAAAGTGGTAGAATTAGAGAATCAGGTAAAACAATTAGAATCAGCAATTCGGACAAATGTTGATATTGAAAATAAAATGCCAGGGGTAAAAATAAGCCCTGAGGAAGTAAAACGATTACAAGATGAATTAAATGAGGTCACCACAAAGTTAAAGGGTGCACAACAGGAACTCGAATCTCTAAATACGCAGTTGAATGAGAAACAGGCTTCTTTACAAGCGGTAGAAGCGGATATTGCTGCTAAAAACGAACAATTTGTAGCCGCTCAGGAAGCTTATGAGAATTTAATCAATGAAACAGAAATTGTCAAAGCTCGTCAAACAGGTCTTTTAGCAGAAATAGAAAGACTTACCAATCAGGTAGGTAAACTTGAAGAAGCCAATGCGAGAAGTCTGGCAATTAAGGAAACCTTCTTACTCGACATTGATAAATTAATTATCCAGATTAAAGAGTCTTTGCCCCTTACCCCTGAAAAATATTCCTTGCATGAACGGTTAGCACGGGCTGAGTCTTTAAGACAAAAGGCTGAATCTGCAAACTGGGTTACACCTGAACTCCAACAGGAATTTACAAAATTGTATTTAGATGAACTTGATCTGGCAAAGCGGCAAGAATATTTCTATGCAAAAATTAATGTAAAAGACTCTTTAGGTATACCCACAAACAAATGGGCTGAATGTTTAATGAAAGGCTCTTGGGGAGTTTATTATCGTACCCTTGACGGTAAGAATATCGGCGTATTTCAGAACATCAAACCGAATGCTATTACCCCAGTTTGGGGATTCCAGGAAGGGCTTCCTACAACGGTAGTTGCCCAGATTGAACAAGAAATTATTTCTTCAAGGCCTGCAGACTTTGAACAGGTAGTTGTAAAACTTGCAGAAAAACAATTATCTTCAGAACCAAAATCACAAATACAAAAATTATACAGTTCACTTGAATAAAAGAATTATTTGTATTAGGAAATAATAACGCCTTCCTTTGTTAATATTAGAGGAAGGCGTTTATATTAGGTAGTAGATAATAACTATTAAAATTCCAAGACAGATACGATAAATTCCAAATATCTTAAAATCGTGGGTCTGTATATACTTTAAGAAAAACGCAATAACCAGATACGCTACGAAAAACGAAATTATAGACCCCCACATCAACAAGACCCATTCACCCATAGTAAAATCTAAACCATTCTTCATTAGTTTTAATCCTGCGGCTCCCGTCAGGGTAGGAATAGCTAAGTAAAAGGAAAATTCCACCGAAATACTCCTTGTAGCACCTAATAGCATTGCACCAATAATAGTTGCCGCTGACCTTGAAACACCGGGAATCATCGCCACACATTGGAAAATACCCACAGCAAGACAAAAGAATATTGTTACTTCTGACACATTAGAAAAACCTCTACCCCCGATTTTTAGTCGCTCAATCCAGATTAAAATAATTCCTCCCACAATAAGAGAGATAAGCACGGTAGTAGGATTGAAAAGGTAATGTTCAATCAAATCGTCAAATAGAAATCCAAAAATTGCTGCGGGGATAAAGGCAACACATATCTTAAACCAGAGCAAAAACCACTTCTTCAATTCACTTTGATTTCCAAGGGGTGGTAGCAGGGTTTTATAAAAATATAACAGCACTGCCAATATTGCGGGGAATTGAATAACTACTAAAAAAGTATCCTGGAAGGTCTTATCCCTCTGCAAGGAAAGCCATTGTTCTGCAATAATCAGATGCCCCGTGCTACTAATTGGCAAAAATTCTGTAATCCCTTCAATAATTGCGAGAAATGTAGTATTAGTAAAATCTTGAACCATTTGTTATGTTTTCCCTCTCTACTTTTGGCTTGCAAGAATAACTTCTACTTCTTTGGGTGCTTTGAATTGCGTTCTTATCTTGCCTTTCTTATCTTTTTCATGTTGCACAGAGATAATTCCAAAGGGCGTTGGCACTGTTCCCTCTGCAAAGTTCAATGTATCACCCAAATACGGCGTAATTTTTACTTTTTTCCATGATGGGGCAACGGACTGAATTCCGAGAACATGTTGTATCAGCCATGCTGTCGGACCGGAAGCCCAACCATGACAAAGGCTGTGCCTCAATCCTACATAACAATGTTCTCCAAAATCTCTATGAATACTTTTCTTGCCTTCGGGAACAACTTCATCAATAGGGACAGGATTTTCCTCTAACCAATGGACATCAAAATGTTCCCAAAAAGTTGTGGCACCCATCTTTAACATAGGACCCCAATAATTTTTAATTAAATCCAAACTACCTGACAAATCACCTGCCTTAGCCCGGGCTTGTAGGACATAGAAACCGTAAAAAGTAGACAGCCCTGATAATGGGTCTATCTTAAAACATTCTTCGTTTACCCTCATTGGGTCTTCCAGCCCAGCAATAACCCCCAGAGCACGGGACTGCTTTATTTGATGTTTGGGTGGCTGATAGTTTTTCATCTGTATTCTGGCTTTTGAACATTGGCTCGCTAAATCAGGTTCATTTATTTCTCGTAGCAAATTTTCTGCACAAGACAAAGCCCAGTAGAGAAGGGCTTGTAAACCCGAATGAATTGCATCTTTATTTTCAGCAGTGCTCCAATCTAAAAACCTCGTTTCAGGTAAAATTTCTTTTCCATTTGTATCAACACATCGAATAATTTGTTGGGTTAAACCTTTTAAGTATTCCTTTTGTTGCTGAAGATAATTCTTTTTCGAAAACATAAAGAACCAGTATTCCTGAATAATAATCCACCATAGAGAATAGGAACTTATGCCATTCATCCAGCCCGGCAGGGGCGTATTATCTCGTACAAAGTCTAAACTCTTTTCAATTGTTGGAGTATAACCAAATATGTGACTCAATACCACCGTTTCCACATGCATATCACCAATCCAGACAAGGCGGTCTCTTTTAATCCCGTCCCAGAGGTAATCTTGCAAACATAAATGGACCGTATATGCCCCCGTTTTCCAAATTTGGTTTAAGAACTCATCATTTGAATTAAAATTTCCCAGATATTCCAAATCTTGAATTAATACAATTGCCTTAATTCCTGTGCATAACCATTCCGTTTTAGGTTTAACCATCTCAATTTTTACAAATCGAAAGCCTGTTGTCCCTACTTCATTACTTCCATACCACGGTAGAAGGGTTGTGCTATCACGGACGGCATGGTCCTGGTCTGGATTTCCCATCGCTTCTACAACAGATTCGCCAAAAGTAATTTTCAAGGGCAGTGGTGATTTATCTTTGACCATTCCTTGACTTAATTGAATCCCACCATGAATTTCGCGTCCAAAATCCAGGACAAATGCTGGCGGTTTATCAGCATCAAATTTAATTGAAAAAGATTTTTGTGGATTTGAAAGCAATTCTTCTAAATTAACATTCTGTAGGGAATTGCTTTTCCAGACCACACGAACTGGCAACATAAGAAAACGAGAACGGACATCCTTTTCTTTTAAAAAATCAAGCATAAAAATACCCCTTTCTTTTAATCAGAAGATAATTTTTCTTTTAGCCTAAATTATAAATTATGTTTAGAACAAATTTGTTAAAAGCATACCGGTTATATCTGCTGGAAATTTACTTGGCCAGCGTAAAAACTCTACATGCCCATCCATATAGAGACAGTTTCCACCACCTGGGACATGATTGAATGTGGTTGCTGACCCATAAACAGCAATTTCATCCCACATAACGGGGATTGCACTTGAGGCTTTGGCTGAAGCACCAGGATTGTTAATATCCGTTATCAAAAACCGTTCAATACCCATTCTCAATCTTGGGACTGGGCCTAAATCTTGCAATTTTACTTTTATTTTTTCTTCATTACTTGTGCTAGAGTCATAAAGTTTATATACTGCCATAACAACTTCTGGCTTAACATATTGAAGAGCAACTACCAGAGGGTTAGAAAGGTCAATTTGAGATGCATCGGTTGGCATCGTAACTCCTGGTAATATGACTATTTCTGGAAGAAAAGCCCAACCAAAATAGTAATAACTACCTCTTGCTAATCTGCATGCTTCAACAGGTTGGTTAAGGTCATTATCTTTATGAAATGCCTTTCGCACCTCTTCAGCATCTGAATCAGAAGGACAAACGAGAATATTTACATCTGTCAAATATTCTGGATAAAGCATAGGACCATCAAAAGAAGCATCATTAGCAACATTACCATTGCAATCATATAACTTCATTGGGGGGAACATCTCCCCTTTTGATTCATTAGCATACATATTAAAGATAAGTCCCATCTGTTTAAGGTTATTCTGGCAACTTGACCTTCTTGCTGCCTCACGTGCGCGTGCTAATGCGGGTAATAATATTGCTGCAAGAATACCAATAATGGCAATCACTACCAGCAATTCAATAAGCGTAAACCCTTTCCTCATAATACCTTCATCCTCATCAAAAAGTATTTAATACTAATGATTAAAATTTATAAAAAAGATAAAAGTTTATCTTTTTTCATATTAGCAGATTCTTTGTATTTTTTCAAGAAATTAATTTAATAGTTTGACACGAATATTTCTATACCAGACTTCTCCTCCATGGTCCTGTAATAATAAATAACCTTCTTTTGACATTGAGGCATAAGCCACTGAAAACTTGCCCAGCGGCGTTGTCATTTTATCCAGATAGGTATGAATAATTAGCCAGCCATTCATTTCCACTTTTACTTCTGTTCCTTGAACAGTAATATCATAAGAATTCCATTGTCCCGCAGGGAAAGACATATTATACATAGGCGTTGTTATATCATAGATGGCTCCACAACTGTTTTTATTTGGGAATTTGCCATAGTCTTCTAAAACCTGCACTTCAAACCCTCGATTTATGGGGTCGTTCCATTGGGCTCGGAGAAATACGCCACTATTGGCTCTCCGTGTAAGTTTAAATTCCAGATGAAGTTGAAAGTCGGAAAAAGTCTGCTGGAAAAAACCCACATAACGCAAAGGATATAGTGTCCTCCCAAAAATATGAAGTATCCCATCTTCTTGAATTTCAAAAATATCTTTTTTGTCTGTAACATTTTTCCAGAGACTTCTTTTTTCGGGTGCGAGCAAATCAATCCAACCTTCTCCTTCAGGTGCTTTTGTGATTTCACCTATCGGGACAGGGTTTGCAAGAATTTTGTTGAGC